>CAZHZI010000029.1:0-20547 GCA_964536955.1 uncultured Conexibacteraceae bacterium | reverse complement strand
CTTCGCCGGTCTGGTCGCCGCCGGCGAGCACCCCAACCCGGTCCAGCATGCCGACGTCGTCACGACGACGATTCACAAGACTCTCGGTGGCCCGCGCAGCGGCATGATCCTCTGCCGCGAGGAACACGGAAAGGCGATCGACAAAGCGATCTTCCCCGGTCAGCAGGGCGGGCCGCTGATGCACACGATCGCCGCCAAGGCGGTGGCGCTGCGGATCGCCGCGACAGAACCGTTCCGCGCCCGCCAGCGCCAGACGATCGCCAACGCGCAGGCGCTGGCCGAAGGCCTCCAGGAGGGGGGCGTGCCCGTCCTCACCGGCGGAACCGACGTGCATCTTGTCCTGGTCGACCTGACTCCGACCGGGCTCGACGGCCAGAGCGCCGAGGACCGCCTCGAGGCGGTCGGAATCACCGTCAACCGCAACGCGATCCCCTTCGACGAGCGCCCGCCGATGAACCCCTCGGGCCTTCGGATCGGCACTCCGGCCCTCACCACACGGGGCCTCGCCGAGGACGACATGCGGGAGATCGCCGCGGTGATCGCCACCGCTCTGAACGACGACTTCGACGCCGAGAAGGACGGACTGGCCGAGCGCACCCGCGCCCTGATGGAGCGCTACCCCTTGTATTCCCAGCTTTCGACACCGGCGGCGGTCTAATCGCCCAACAGGACCCGCCGCGCCCGGCGCTTCGAGCGCCTGGGCAACCATGAAGGTTTGGGTGGACTGCACCGCCGCCGCGCACCCGCTGGTGCTGCGGCCGCTGATCGAGAGGCTTCGGGCGCGGGGAGACGAGGTCTTCGTCACCGCCCGCGAGTACGGGCAGACGCTGGGGATCCTGGAGCGGCTTGGCATCCCCTACACCGCGGTGGGCAGCCACGGCGGCGGGTCCCGGCTTGGCAAGGCATGGGCGCTGGCGGGGCGCTCGGCGCGGCTGGCGCGGCTGGTCTGGGACCGACGGCCCGACCTTGCCGTCGCCCACGGCTCGGTTGACCTTGCGGTCGTCTCGGCGCTGTTCCGCATCCCCTCGGCGCAGATGCAGGACTACGAGTTCGCCGGCGTCCAGCGCCAGGTCAGCTTCCGGGTGGCGAAGCGCGTCCTGGTCCCCGATGCGATCCCGGCCGAGAGGCTGAGGCGGATCGGGGCCACAGAACGGAAGCTGTTCCGCTATCCGGGCCTCAAGGAGGAGTACTACCTGGCCGACTTCGAGCCCGATCCCGCGGTTCTCGACCAGATGGGCCTGGACCGGGAAAAGGTTCTGGTCGTCGTCCGCCCGCCGCCGGAGACGTCCGAGTACCACGCGCGCAACGACCTCTATGACCGGGTGATCGACCGGCTCGCCGCCGAGCCGTCGGTCCAGGCCGTGGTCATCCCCCGCACCGACTCGCAGGGCGCCGCCATACGCGCCAGGGGCGCCGACGGCCTGATCGTCCCCGAGCGGGCGATCGACGCGCAGAGCCTGATCGCCTACGCCGACCTCGTCGTCAGCGCCGGCGGCACGATGAACCGCGAGGCCGTGGCGCTCGGCACTCCCGTCTTCACCACCTTCGCCGGCCGCATGGGAGGGGTCGACGAAAAGCTGATCGCCGAGGGGCGCCTGCGGGTCCTCGTCGACCCCGCCGAGCTGGAGCTCTGCAAGCGCGGATCCGCGCCTGGAGTGCGCCACCCGCGCGACCCCGGGTTGCTGGTCGAAGGAGCCCTCGGGGCTGTCGAGTAGCCTGAGCCGGCCCGCACCCGTCCCGGGCCCCGCGAAATGGCCGCGACAACCGACGCCGTCCTCGCCTTCCTCGTAGCCGCCGCGATCGCCTGGCTGCTGGTTCCCTACGCCGAGCGCCTCGCCTACCGGATAGGAGCGATCGACCCTCCGAAGGAGCGGGGGCTGCACGATCGCCCGATGCCGCGCCTCTCCGGCCTGGCGATCTTCGCCGCGATCGAGGTGGCCGGTTGGATCTGGCTGCCCTCCGACGGCGAGACTCGCTCGATCCTGCTCGGCGCCGCGGCGATCGCGCTGGTTGGCGTGGCCGACGACGTGCGCGGCCTGCCGGCGCTGCCGAAGCTGTTGGGTCAGGTCGCCGCCGCGACGATCCCGGTCATGGCCGGCGTGAGGGTCGACGTGCTCACCCTGCCCTTCGTCGGCGGTTTCGAGCTGGGTTGGCTCGCCTACCCGCTGACCGTCATCGGGATCGTCGCAGTGGTCAACGTCGTCAACTTCATCGACGGGGTGGACGGCCTCGCCGCAGGCGTCTGCGTCATCGCCGCGGTCACCTTTGCCGCGATCGCCCTCTCCCTGGACCGCAACGCAGCCGGGGTGCTCGCGGCGCTGACCGCCGGCGGGGCGCTCGGCTTCCTTCGCCACGGCTTTCCGCCGGCCTCCAGCTTCATGGGGGACACCGGCTCCAACCTGCTCGGCTACCTCCTCGCAACCGCTGCCGTGCAGGGCTCCCTGAAGACCAACGCCGTCGTCGCCCTCATCCTGCCCCTCGTGGTGCTCGCGGTGCCGATCCTCGACACCGGCTTCGTGGTCGCCAAGCGGCTCAAATACCGCCAGCCGATCTACCAGGCCGACAGCTGGCACTTCCACCACCGGATGGCCAACATCGGCTTCTCCCAGCGCCGCACGCTGGCCTACCTCTACGGCTGGACGATCGTGCTCGCCGGACTGGCGCTGGCGCTGCGCTTCGTCCCCTACAGCGACGACCGCGGCCACTTCGACGCGCTGTGGACAGCGGTGATGGTCGTCTGCGGCCTGGTGGCGCTTGCCTCCAGCGTCTATTTGATCTACGTCCTCGAGATCCTCAAGCTGCGCCGCGGGCGACTGAACCCCGAGACGGGGGAGTTCGAGGCGATAGAGCTGAACGAACCCACCTTCAAGGGGTAGTGGCAAGGCACACGAACTGGCTCTACAACGCGGTTCCGGCGACCTTTCGGATATAGTCGCCCATCCGCCCGCTCGGCCTGAGCTGGGCGGATTTTATGTCTCCTCCCAAGTACGTCGACCTCCTGATGCTGGCCGCCGCCCTGGCGGTGTTCCTGCTCGGCGGCTTGCCGATGCTCGGATATGCGGTGGGAGCCGGAGTGTGGCTGGCGCAGCGGCTGATTCAGATAGTCGTCGTCCGCCGCTCAGCCGAGGCACTTGCCATGGGCAACAGGCAGAAGGCGATGGGGATGACGGCGGCATCGACCCTTGGCCGCGTCTGGCTGATGACGCTCGGCGTGCTGCTGGTCGGGCTGCTGTCCGAGCGCGAGGCGGGGTTGGCGGCGGCGCTGCTTCTGACCGCGCTGTTCACGATCTCCTTCGCCGCCCAGGGAATCTCCCACATCTTCGAGCCCGAAGGCGAGGCGGTGCGGTGAAGACAAAGACGAAAGTCTTCATCGGCATCGGCGTCTACTTCGCGATCGCGATCCTGCTGCTGCTGATCTTCGGCAGCTCCGGAAAAGACGAGTCCTTCCAGCCGCAGAACGAGTTCAAACTCGAGCCCTGGGTTCCGATCCACCTCGGTGGCATCGACCTCAGCATCAACAAGGCGGTCCTCTACCTATTGCTGGCCAGCGCGTTGACGATCTTCACGATGGTCTGGATCAGCCGCCGCATGGAGCAGAAGCCGAACCGGGTGCAAACCGCGATCGAGGTCGCCTACGACCTGACCAAGAACAACATCACCGGCGGCAACCTCGACCCGAAGATGGCGGCGCGCTGGTTCCCCTTCCTCGCCGCTCTCTTCTTTTGGATCTGGTTCTCGAACATGCTGGGTTTTTTGCCGTTGCCGACCAACACCGAGCACGCGGTCGACGTTTTCGGCTTGCAGGTCCCTTCCTTCGCGATCTACGCGGCGACCGCCAACCTCTCCGTCCCGCTTGTTCTCACCCTCGTGGTCTGGTTCTCCTACCACTTCGAGGGCATTCGAGCGAAAGGATTCATTCCTTATATGGCGAGCTGGCTGCCGCCCGGTCTCGAAGAGATGAACCCGATCGGCAAGGCGTTCATCTTCGTGATCGAGGCGATTTCGCACTTCGCGCGGCTGATCTCGCTCTCCGTTCGACTTTTCGCGAACATCCTCGCCGGCCATCTGCTGTTGCTCTTCATGGGCGGCGGGCTTGCGGTGCTGCTCGGCGTCGCGGCCCTCGGAGCACTCACGTTCCCGCTTGCCTTCTTCTTCTTCATCCTCGAGGTGGGCCTTATCGCCACGCTTCAGGCATTTATCTTCTCGACCCTGACCGCGATCTACCTTGGCGGAGCAACCTCCGCAAGCCACTAGAAAAGGAGTCACTTGATGGATCCCACGTTGCTACCGATCGCCGAGGTCACCGACGCCGGCGTGACCGACGCCGGCAAGGCGATCGCCCTCGGCGTCGGAGCGGGCCTCGGCTCGATCGGCGCCGGTATCGGCATCGGCTTCATCTTCGGCAAGGAGATCGAGTCGGTCGCCCGCCAGCCCGAGATGAAAGACGAGCTTCAGAGCATCCGCTGGCTCGGCTTCGCGCTGACCGAAGCCGTCGCCTTCTACACGTTCATTTTCGGCCTGATCGCCTTCTTCCTCTAGGAACATGGAGGCCTTCGCCGACATAGCGAGCGGTTTGCTCGTCCTCGCGCAGGCCGCGCATGGCGCCGAGGAGGAGGGCGGCAGCTTCCTGGTCTCCCCGGGCCTGGGCCTGATGATCTGGACGCTGATCCTGTTCCTGTTCACGATGTGGGTGCTGAGCAAGGTCGCCTTCCCGAAAATCCAGGAGGCGCTCGACAAGCGCGCCAAAGCGATCGCGGAGAGCATCGAGGCGGCGGAGCGCCAGCGCAAGGAGTCCGACCAGCTGCTGCAGGAGTACCGCGAGCGCCTCGCCGAAGCCCGTGAACAGGCCGACGACATCATGGCCCGCGCCCGCAAGGCGGCTGAGACCGCGACCGCGGAGGCGACCGCCGCCGGCAAGGAGAAGCGTGAGGAGCTGGTCTCCGCGGCGAAGCGCGACATCGAGGCCGAGACTCGGCGCTCGCTGGATCAGATTCGCAAGGAGGTCGCCGATCTGACGGTGCTTGCCACGGAGAAAGTGACGCGCAAATCGCTCAACGCCGAGGACCAGCGCCGTCTGGTCGAGGAGGCTCTGGGAGAGGTCGACTTTTCGACGCTCTCGGGAGCGGAGGAGTCGCGTAACTGATGGAAGGGGCCGCTCGCGTATATGCGGAGGCGTTGTTCGACGTCGCCAGGGACAAGGGCAAGCTCGACTCGATCCGCGAGCAGCTGGCGCAGTTCGCCGACGCCATCGATTCCGATCGCGAGCTGCAGGTCTTCTTCTTCAGTCCCTATTTCTCCTCGGCCGAGAAGAGCGAGGGGCTGGGACGGGCGCTTTCGGAGGCCGAGCCCGAACTGCTCAACTTTCTCGAGCTGCTGATCGAAAAGCACCGGATGCCGGCGATCTTCCGCATTCGGCTCGAGTTCGAGGAGATGTGGAAGCGTGAGAACCGTCGCATCGACGTGACCGTGACCAGCGCGGTTGAACTGGACCCGGAGGTGGTCAGGAAGATCGGCGAGGAGATCGAGAAGCAGACCGGCCAAAAGGTCGAGCTGGCGAGCCGCGTCGAAGAGGGCATCCTTGGGGGGATCGTGCTGCAGGTAGGCAACATGGTCCTTGACGCCAGCATCCGCAGTCGCTTGGAAAAACTTCGAAAGAGCGTCGCACAGGCGGCGTAGGGAGGCACCCGAACCAAGATGGAAATCAAGCCTGACGAGATCGCATCGATCCTCCGCGAGCGGATCGAGGGAATGGACACCGAGTCCGCCGACCTGGCGGAGGTCGGCACGGTGCTATCCGTCGCCGACGGAATTGCCCGCATCCATGGCCTTGACAATTGCATGGCGCTGGAGATGCTCGACCTGCCACACGGCGTCACCGGTCTGGCGCTGAACCTGGACGCCGACAACGTCGGCGCGGTGCTGTTCGGCGAGTGGGACAGGGTCGTCGAGGGCGACACGGTGAAGCGCACCGGCCACCTGCTGCGAATCCCCGTCGGGGAGGAGCTGCTCGGTCGTCTCGTCGACCCCCTCGGCCGCCCGCTCGACGACAAGGGCGAGATCGCGACGACGCAGACCCGGCCGGCCGAGTTCAAAGCGCCCGGGGTGGTCCAGCGCCAGCCCGTCACCGAGCCCGTCCAAACCGGGCTGATGGCGATCGACGGGATGATCCCGATCGGCCGCGGCCAGCGCGAGCTGATCATCGGCGACCGCCAGACCGGCAAGACGGCGATCGCGATCGACACGATCATCAACAACAAGGACAAGGACCTGATCTGCATCTACGTGGCGATCGGGCAGCGGATGTCAACCGTGGTCCAGCTGAAGGAGGTGCTGGAGGAGAACGGCGCGATGGAGAACACGATCATCGTCGCCGCTCCCGCCGACGAAGCGGCGCCGATCAAGTTCATCGCGCCCTACGCCGGATGCGCGATGGGGGAGCACTTCCTCTACAACGGCAAAGCGGCGCTCTGCGTCTACGACGACCTCACCAAACACGCTTACGCCTACCGCCAGATGTCTCTGCTGCTGCGGCGCCCGCCGGGCCGCGAGGCCTACCCGGGCGATGTCTTCTACCTGCACTCGCGGCTGCTGGAGCGGTCGGTGAAGCTCAACGAGGAGCTCGGTGGCGGCTCGCACACCGCGCTGCCGATCATCGAAACCCAGGCCGGTGACGTCGCCGCCTACATCCCGACCAACGTGATCTCGATCACCGACGGCCAGATCTTCCTGGAAGGCGATCTCTTCTACTCGGGCGTCCGGCCGGCGATCAACGTCGGCATCTCGGTCTCGCGGGTGGGGGGCAACGCGCAGACCAAGGCGATGAAGAAGGTCGCCGGCAAGCTGCGCCTGGACCTCTCCCAGTACCGAGACCTGGAGGCGTTCGCGCAGTTCGGCTCAGAGCTCGACCTCGAGACGCAGAAAACGCTGAACCGCGGCGAGCGGCTGGTGGAGATGCTCAAGCAGAAGGAGCGCGAGCCGCTCGGCGTGTCCGACCAGGTCGCCGCGATCTACTCGGGCACCGGCGGCTTCCTCGATCGGATCAAGACCGACCGCGTCGGCGAGTTCCTTGCCGGCCTGCGCACCCGCCTGCACGCCGAGACGGCGGAGCTGCTGAAGCGGATCGAGGAGACGGGAAAGCTCTCCGAGGAGGACGAGGAGGAGCTGGGCGCGGCGATCCGTGAGTTCGTCGACGACTTCGGGCCCGACTTCGACGAGCATGGCGACCCGCTCGAGAAGGGCGAGTCCGACCGCGTCCGCTCCGAGGAGGAGCGCGCCCGGCCAAGCCGCGTCGCCGAGGCCGAGGAGGACAAGGAGGCGGCTCCGGCCTAGTCCCCATGGCGACGCAGAAGGAAGTCAAGAATCGCATCGCGTCGATCAAGAACATCAACAAGATCACGCGGGCAATGGAGATGGTGGCCGCGGCACGCCTGCGCCGGGCCGAGCAGCGGATCGCGCATCTGCGCCCCTACGCGCAGGGAATGCGCAAGCTCACCCGCCTCGCCGCCGAGCAGGCGGGCGGGATGCCGCGCGTGCCCGTCATGGTCGAGCGCGACGAGGTGCGCCGGGTCGGCGTCGTCCTGATCACCGGCGACCGTGGCCTCGCCGGCGCCTTCAATACCAACATCATTCGCGACGGGCTGCGCCTTCAGGGCGAGCTGCGCGGGCAGGGCGCCGAGGCCGTGTTCTCCGCCGTCGGTCGCAAGGGCGTCTCGGCGCTGACCTTCCGCAAGCAGGATCCCCGCACCTCCTATGTGGGCTTCACCGATCGGCCCGGCTTCGCCAACGCCCGCGACATCGGCGAGGAGCTGACCGCCCGCTACGTCGACGAGGAGCTCGACCGGGTCGAGCTGGTCTACAACCGCTACGTCTCGCCGCTGACCCAGCACGTTTGGCGCCAGACCCTTCTGCCGCTCCAGCAGGCCGAGGTCACCGGCGAGGGGGTCGCCGAGGAGGAGGACTCCGGTGAGGAGACCGACGCCGAGAAGGCCCACGCGCAGGCGCTCTGGGAGTATGAGCCGGAGCCGGAGGAGTTGCTTGCCCAGCTGATCCCGGAGTACGTGAACATCTCCGTGTATCGGGCGCTGTTGGAATCCGCCGCGTCGGAGCTGGGGGCGCGGATGACCGCGATGCGCAGCGCCGCGGAGAACGCGGAGACGATGATGGAGGACTTGACCCTGGAGATGAACCGGGTCCGCCAGTCGGAGATCACCCAGGAAATCTTGGAAGTCGTCGCCGGCGCCGAGGCGCTCGGATAGACCGAGAAAAGGAACCAATGGCTGAGAGCAACAACGGAACGAACGTAGGACGGGTCGAGCAGGTGACCGGCGTCGTCGTCGACGCGGTTTTTCCGGACAAGCTGCCCGAGATCTACTCGGCGGTGAAGGTCGAGATGGCGGGCGACGAGGACCGCGAGGCGACTGAGCTGGTCTGCGAGGTCCAGCAGCACCTCGGCGACGACCGGGTGCGCACGGTGGCGATGGACGCGACCGACGGCCTGCAGCGCGGCGACAAGGTGATCGACACCGGTGGCCCGATCACGGTCCCTGTCGGCGACGCGACTCTGGGCCGCATCTTCAACCTGCTCGGTGAGCCAATCGACCAGGGCGAGCCGGTCGAGACCGAGGAGCGCTGGCCGATCCATCGCCCGGCACCCGAAGTCGCCGACCTCGCTCCGACCCAGGAGATCCTTGAGACCGGGATCAAGGTGATCGATCTGCTGGCGCCCTACGCGAAGGGCGGCAAGGTCGGGTTGTTCGGCGGCGCCGGGGTCGGCAAGACGGTGCTCATCCAGGAGCTGATCCGCAGCATCGCCGAGGAGCACGAGGGGCTGTCGGCCTTCTGCGGCGTCGGTGAGCGCTCGCGCGAGGGCAACGACCTTTGGCTCGAGATGAAAGAGTCGGGCGTGATCGACAAGACGATGCTCGTCTTCGGCCAGATGAACGAGCCGCCGGGTGCGCGCCTCCGTGTGGCGCTGTCGGGCCTGACGATGGCCGAGTACTACCGCGAGCACGGCGGTCAGGACGTGCTGCTGTTCATCGACAACATCTTCCGCTTCGTCCAAGCGGGCTCCGAGGTTTCGGCCCTGCTCGGCCGGATGCCCTCCGCTGTCGGTTACCAGCCGACGTTGGAGACGGAGATGGGCGGCCTGCAGGAGCGGATCACCTCGACCGGGCGCGGCTCGGTCACCTCGGTTCAGGCGATCTACGTCCCCGCCGACGATCTCACCGACCCGGCGCCGGCCTCCGTTTTCGCCCACCTGAACGCGACCACGGTCCTCTCGCGGGCGATCTCCGAGAAGGGGATCTATCCCGCGGTCGACCCGCTGGACTCGACCTCGACGATCCTCAAGCCGGACATTCTCGGCGAGGAGCACTACCGCACCGCGACCGAGGTTCAGGAGGTGCTGCAGCGCTACAAGGAGCTGCAGGACATCATTGCCATCCTCGGTATCGACGAGCTCTCCGACGAGGACAAGCAAACGGTTTCGCGGGCGCGCAAGATCGAGCGCTTCCTCTCCCAGCCCTTCTTCGTCGCCGAGCAGTTCACCGGCCGCAGCGGCGAGTACGTGTCCGTCGCGGACACGGTGCGGGGCTTTCGCGAGATCCTCGACGGGGCCCACGACGAGCTGCCGGAGGGGGCCTTCTACATGAAGGGCTCGATCGACCAGGTGACCGAGGGCGCCGGAGCGGCCGCGGCCGCGTAGGGAGCTTTCCTTTGGCCGGCGAGAACAGCTTCGACGTTGAGGTCCTCACCCCTGAGGGCGAGGTCTTCAGCGGGGCGGTGCGCCAGGTTTCGACCCGGACCGCGGTGGGCGAGATCGGCATCCTCGCCAACCACGCCCCCTTGCTGGCCGCCTTGCGGCCGGCAGAGCTGCGGCTGCACCTGACGGAGTCCGAGACGAAGCGCTACGCGCAGGCGCACGGCTGGCTGCAGGTGTTCGGCAATCGGGCGCGGCTATTGGTCGAGGAGGCGATTGCCCCGGAGGACCTCGACGCCGCCGCGCTCAAAGAGCAGCTGGCAGACGCCGAGCAGCGACTTGCCGAAGCCGAGGCGGGCAGCGGCGCCGCGAGACGAGCCCGGAAAGACCGCGACCGGGCGGAAGCATTCCTCGCTATCGCTCAATGAGCGCGGAGCGATCGACCGGCCATCTCTGTCTCTTCGGGAGGGAGAGAAGCGCGAAAGTCGTTCCATGAGAGACGAGCTCGTAGCGCTCGCCAAGCGGCTGATCGGCTACGACACGTCTGAGGCGGAGGCCGTTCTCGAGGCGGCGGGATTCGTCAAAGGCTGGCTGGAGGCGCGGGCGATCGAAGTGACGACCACCGAGGTGCGCGGCCTTCCCGTGATGCGTGCCGAGGTGGGTCCGAAGGGCGCGCCGACCGTCGTCCTGCACGGCCACCTCGACGTGGTGCCGGGGCGAGCCGGCCAGTTCGACCCCCGGATAGAGGGCGATCGCCTCTACGGCCGCGGCGCCTACGACATGAAGGGTGCGCTGGCCGCGATGCTTGTGACCGCTGCGGCGATGCGCGATCAGGACAGGGTGCGGGTGCGGCTGGGGATCGTCGGAGACGAGGAGTCCGAGGAGGAGAGCGACCGCGGCACCGACCACCTTGTGGACAGCGGCTTCATCGGCGACTTCGCGATCACCGGTGAGCCAACCGATCTGCAGATCGGCATCGAGGCGAAGGGGGTGCTGGCAGTGCGACTGGAGGTGAGCGGCGTCGCCGCTCACGGCGCCACGCCCTGGCTGGGGGACAACGCCGTGCTGAAGGCGCTCGACGTTTTCCGCACCATTGAGTCGCTACCGTTTGCCCGGCACAGCTCCGAGCTGTTCGACCGCCCCTCGATCAACCTAGGTCGGATCTGGGGCGGGGACGCGCTCAACAAGGTGCCCGACCGATGCGTTATCGACGTCGACATCCGCTACCTGCCCGACCAGGATCCGGGCGCGTTGCTCGCCGAGGTGAAGGACCTGCCGGACACCGAGGTCCTGAGCACGTTCACCCGGCCGCCGGCGGTGGTCAACCGCGACTCGGCGTTTGTGCTGGGCCTTCGCGAGGCGGCTGCGGCCCACCACGACGGCGAGCCGATGAGCGTCGGGCGCGATGGCGCCTCCGACGCGGTGTCCTTCCTGCGGGTTGGGGTGCCGGCGGTCGAGTTCGGCCCAGTGGGGGCCGGCCACCACGGCCCCGAGGAATGGGTCTCCATCTCCTCGCTGGAGAGCTACCGTCAGGCGCTCGACTTCTTCCTGCGGGCGATTCCGGATCGCCTCGATGACTGACATCTCCCAGGCGCCCTGGAGCGCCAAGAAACCCCCGCCGTCGGGCGATCACGACCCGCCGCCGAAGCCCAAGCGCTACTGGTGGCGCTTCACCCTCGCTTCCGCGCTGATCGTCACGGCGACCGCCGCGGCGACCGCCGCCAGCATCCTGCTCTACGTGGGCAGCATCGCCGACGCCCTCTCCCACAACGACGTGTTGCAGAACAAGGTCGACCGGATCCTTGCTCAGACCCAGGGTGGGGAGCCGGAGAACATTCTCATCCTCGGCTCCGACAAGCGGGCGAGCGAACCTGGGGACCCGGGTCGCTCCGACACGACGATCCTGCTGCGCCTGGACCCCGACAACGACGCGATCGCGTTGATGTCGATCCCCCGCGATCTCAAGGTTGAGATTCCCGGCTACGGCACCGACAAGTTCAACGCCGCCTACACCTACGGTGGGCCAAGGCTGGCCTTGCGCGTAGTCAAGGACCTCACCGGCCTGCCAATCAACCATGTCGTCAACGTCGACTACCTCGGATTCGTGCGTGCCGTCGACGCGATCGATTGCGTTTACGTCGATGTCGACCGGCGCTACTACCACTCCAACATCGGGGTGCCCGCGGCCCAGCAGTACGCGGAGATCAACGTCCAACCCGGCTACCAGCTGCTCTGCGGAAAGAAAGCCCTGCAGTATGTGCGCTACCGCCACACCGACACCGACCTGGTTCGGGCCGCGCGCCAGCAGGACTTCCTCAGCGCGGCGCGGCAGCGGGTCCCGGTCGAAAAGCTCGTCCTCGGTCAGAACGACCTGATCGACATCTTCACCCGGTATACGACCTCCGACATCAGTGACACCGAGACGATGCTGCAGGTGATGAAGCTGTTCGTCGCCTCGCGCAACGCGGCGATCAAGGAGGTGCACTTCCCGGCGATCCTGGGGCCAAGCTATGTCTACGCGTCGCCGGGAGCGATCGGCGGAGCGGTCGACCAGTTCCTCGGAATCGAGGCCAGCGGGGGGCCGCGCGGCTCCCTTGACGAGGGCAGCGAAGGGCCCGGCGCAAAGGAGAAGGGGGGAACGAAGCGCAAGGCCAGGGCGAAGGCAAAGGCCAACCTGGTCAAGGCGAAGCCCCCCGGTGGGGACGGATTGGTGCCGGCAAAAGACGCCGGCGAGTCGGAGGCCAAGGTTGTGGCCCGCAAGGTCGGCCACGGCTTCCCCGCCTTCTACCCGACGCGGTTGCCGGCGGGGGCGTCCTACGTCGAGAGCTCGAGCTACTACCACGTGCAGGACCCGCGGATCTACCACGTCAAAGACTCCGACGGCAACCGTCACGGCGCCTACCGGATGGTGCTGACGCTCACCCTGCCCGACGGAACGCACTACTTCGGAGTGCAGGGGCTGCAGGGCTGGTCGGACGCGCCGATCCTCGGCAATCCCAGCCTCACGAGGACGATCAATGGCCGCGAGTACGACATATACGCCGATGGCGACCGTGTAAGGATGATCGCCTGGCATCGCGGGAACAACACTTACTGGGTGTCGAACAGCCTGCTGCAAGTGCTTACCAACGACCAGATGGTGGGGATCGCCCGCTCGGCGAAGGTGATCGTTCCCAACGAAAAGCCGCGAGGGGGGAGAGCGAAGCGATGAGCGTCGAGAGGCAGCCGGTCGGGGTGATCGGAGTCGGCTGGGTCGGGCTGGTGACGGCCGCCTGCTTCGCCGAGCTCGGCCACCCGGTTACGGCGCGCGACGTCATCCCCGAGAAGGTGGAGGCGCTGCGCAGGGGCGAGACGACGATTCACGAGCCGGGGCTGGACGAGCTGCTGGCCCGCAACGCCGAGCGCCTCAACTTCACCACGGACATGGCCGAGCTGCTGGACGCCGCCCGAATGCTCTTCGTCTGCGTCGACACGCCCCCCACCGTCTCCGGCGACGCCGACCTCTCGCGGGTCCGCTCTGTGATCGAGGAGCTGCGCGCCGACGGCGACCACGTGCTGGTGATGAAGAGCACGGTTCCGGCCGGGACTGGGCAGTCGATCCGCCGCGACATGCCGGGGCTCTCCTACGTCTCCTGCCCCGAGTTCCTCAAGGAGGGTTCGGCGGTTGAGGACTTCACGCATCCCGATCGGGTGGTAATCGGCGCCGACCCGGGCGATGAGGGGGCGGCCGACGCCGTGGCCGCGCTCTATGAGCCGCTGGGCGAGATCGTCCGCACCGACGTTGCCAGCGCGGAGATGGTGAAGCTCGCCTCCAACGCCTTCCTCGCCACCAAGATCTCCTTCATCAACGAGATCGCAAACGTCTGCGAGGAGGTCGGCGCCGACGTCGGCGAGGTCGCGCATGGCATGGGCCTCGACACGCGGATTGGCCCATCGTTCCTGCGCGCCGGGATCGGCTACGGGGGCAGCTGTTTCCCGAAGGACGTGAGCGCATTGAAGATGCTGGCGGGGAACACCGGGTACCACTTCCAACTGCTCAACGCGGTGATCGAGGTCAACGAGCTGCAGAAGCGGCGGGTGGTGGGCAAGCTGCAGAAGCACCTTGGCTCGCTGGTCGAGAAACGGGTGGCGCTGTTGGGGCTGGCGTTCAAGCCCGATACCGACGACATGCGCGAGGCGTCCAGCCTGGTGCTGGCGGCACGGCTGCAGGGCGAGGGCGCCGAGGTCGCCGCCTATGACCCGGTGGCGGATGACCGGGCTGCCCAGCTTCTGCCCACCGTCGAGATCGCCGCTTCGGCGCTGGAGGCGCTCGAAGGAGCCGACGCGGCGGTGCTGGTCACCGAGTGGCCGGAGTTCGCCGAGCTGGACTGGAGGGAGGCGGCGGGGCGGATGTCGCGGCCGCTGCTGGTCGACGGCCGCAACTTCCTCAACGCCGAAGCCCTGCGAGCCGCGGGCTTCGAGTACGAGGGGATAGGCATCCCCACCGCTGTGCGCCAAGAGGCCTGAGTGCAGGCCATCGTCCTCGTCGGGGGCGAAGGATCGCGGCTGCGGCCGCTCACGTCGGCCGTGCCGAAGCCGGCGCTGACGCTCGTCGATCGCCCCTTCCTCGCCTACATGATCGAGTGGCTGGGGGGGCATGGGATCGACGACATCGTTCTGGCCTGCGGCTTTCTCCCCGACGTGCTGCGAGAGGCGCTGGGCGACGGCGAGCGGGCGGCGCGTATCCGCTACGTGACCGAGCCGGAGCCGCGTGGGACCGCTGGAGCGATCCGCTTCGCCGCCGACGAGCTGGGCGATGACCTCGAGGAGCGGTTCATGGCCTTGAACGGCGACGTGTTGACCGACCTTGACCTGGCCGCGCTCCTGCGTGCCCACGAGGAGCGCGGCGCGCGAGCGACGCTCGGGCTCTACCCGGTGCAGGACTCCTCGGCTTACGGGCTGGTCGGCACCGGACCGGGCGGGGAGGTCCTGGAGTTCCTGGAGAAGACAGGAGTGCGAGCGCCGGGGGAGATCAACGCCGGCGCCTACGTCCTGGAGCGCTCGGTGCTGGAGATGATTCCGCCCGGCCAGGACGTCTCGATCGAGCGCGATGTCTTCCCCCGGCTGGTCGGCGATCGGCTCCACGCCTTGCGACTGGACGGTTACTGGATGGACATCGGGACGCCGGAGCGCTACCTGCAGGCGAGCTGGGACATCCTCGAGGGCAGGGTGAAGACGCGGGTCGAGCCGACCGCGCCTGGGATGTTGATCGCCGCCGATGCGACGATCGGCGCCGACGCGGCGGTCGGGCCTCGCGCGGTCGTTGGCCCCGGCTGTCGGATCGGGGCCGGGGCGGCGATCCGCGATTCCGTCCTGCTCCACGGTTGCGCGGTCGGCGACGGGGGCCGAGTCGCCGGTTCGATCCTCGCCCCCGGCGTCGAGGTGTCGCCTGGCGCCGTCCTCGACGGCGCCGTGGTCGGCCGGGATGAAAGAGTTCCGGCTTAAGCCCGTGCTCGACAACGTCCTCGCAATACCGGCCCATCTCCGCGACGCCCTCTGGCGGATCGAGTCTGCCCGCCTGGAGCCGGCGGACGCGGCCGGGGTAATGGTCTGCGGGATGGGCGGCTCGGCGATTGGCGGCGATTTCGCCGCCGCAGCGCTGGGCGATCGCCTGACGCGGCCGATGGTGACGGTTCGCGGCTATGAGCTGCCCAGCTGGACGACGCCGGAGTGGACGGTCCTCTGCTCCAGCTACTCCGGGGAGACCGAGGAAACTCTGGCCTGCTTCGCCGCCGCGGAGGCGCTCGGCGCCCGACGCATCGTGGTCGGCACCGGCGGCGCTTTGGTCGATGCGGCTCGCGGGGCGGGCGTGCCGGTAATCGGCCTGCCCGGCATCCTCCAGCCCCGTGCAGCCGTCGCCTACATGTTTGCCGCGGCCGCCGAGGTCGCCGCCCTGGCCGGCGCCGCGCCCCGCGTCCACACCGAGATCGATGCCGCCGCCGCGTTCCTCACCGAGAAGTCCGACGACCTCGAGTTCCGCGCCGGCGAGATCGCCGCCGCCCTCGCCGGCACCCTCCCTGTCGTCTACGGGGCCGACCTCACCGCGCCCGTCGCCCGTCGCTGGAAGACGCAGGTGAACGAGAACGCGAAGCTGCCCGCCTTTTTCTCCGAGCTGCCGGAGGCCGACCACAACGAGATCTGCGGCTGGGGGGAGGTCGCGGCGAGCGCCAAGCTCTCCGCCGTCTTCCTCGAGGACCGCGACCAGCACCCGCGCGAGCGCCGCCGCTTCGAGCTGACCGCCGCCGCGGTCGCCGCGTCGGGCGCCGAGGTCGTCCGGATCGAGACGGCCGGCGAGACCCGTGTCGCCCGCTTGCTCTGGGCGACGATGCTGGGCGACCTCGTCTCGGTCAAGCTCGCCGAGGCGCGCGGCGTCGACCCCCTCCCGGTCGAGGCGCTCGACGCCCTCAAGGACGCTCTCGGGAGCGGATAGGCGAAGCTAGGCGGCGCGGCGGGAGCCCTCACGCGAGGGCTCGTTACTGTCTGGCTTGGGTGTCAGCGAGGTCACCGGTGCGGTCGGGTCGACCACGCGTGCGCCCAGCTTGCGCAGTCCGCTGATCAAGGTCAGGTAGCGATCGCGCTGAGCAGTCGCCATCGCGGACGGATCATCCGTCCGCTCGGCGATGATGCGCGCGTGGAATTTCGCGTACCAAGTCGCCGCGCCGCGAATCTCGACGATCTCATCGTCGGAGAGTTCTTCGATTCGATCCCTCAACTCCATCGCGGTCAACCTAACGGCGATGCCAGACGTCTCGCTCGGCCGGCGCGGGCCACTTCGCGCAAATTCCGATGAAGCTCGAAAAGACACAGGAAGCGGCCCTGGGAGCGCTCCGCGAGGCGCTCGATCGCCGCGAGGGCATCTATCGCGACCTGGCGGACGCCCCCGACCTGCGGACATACCTGGAAAAGGGTGCGCCGCGCGACGACGAGGAGCTGCTCACCGAGCAGATCCTTGCGGACATTCTGGAGCGGGTGCTGGGGTTTCCACCCGACGCCTACTTTCCCCAGCTCAGCAAGAGCGGCCTGAAGCCGGATTTCACGCCGATGGACCTGATTGCGCATCCCTATGTGCTGGATGCGAAGAGTTCGCGGCAGAGCTTGCCGGACCATGAGGACCAGATTCGGGCCTACATCGTCCAGCGCCACCTCGATTTCGGCATTCTCTTCAACCTCCGCGAGGTACGGGTTCACCGGCGCGGAACGAAGGGCCACGACCCCTCGCTCTCCTTCGCGATTGAGCCTCTCTGGAGGCTCGCCCACGGCGAGGCGATGCCGGGCCCGGACTTCGAGGCCTTTGACAGCTTCGTCTCGAAGTTCACCTTCCACGAGGTCGGCCTTCCGGAGAAGGTCGAGGCGATCCGCCAGGCCCGCTCCTGGGAGGAGCGCGGAAAGGGCGATGAGCTCCGGGTCGACATCGACCTCTTGGTCGAGCGGCTCCGCAGCCTCTCCCGTCTCCTCGCCGACGATGCGGACAACCAGCCGGAGGCTCTCGACGACCACCTCAAGCTCAACCCCGGCTTCGAGGAGCGGCTGCTGGCTGAGCTGGCGGCGATCGCCCAGGACATCGCTCCCGGAACCAATGAGGATTCCCTCCCCGCGTCCGTTAGCGGATACCGCTCCGGCTCGGGCCTGGAGCAACGCGTCTGGCGCCAGTACACGATGCGCGTCGCCCAGCTCACCCTGGCACGGATCCTCCTTTACCGTGCCTGGGAGGACGCGGGCTTCATCCGCGAGCAGCTCTACGACGGCGGCTTCAGAGATGTCTACGACGAACTCGGGGAAAAGGCGATAGGCGTCCTGAAAAGCGCCTTCGCCGACGGCGCCCAGCGCTACCACTGGCTGTTCGAACGGCAGAGCACCTACGACTGGTACACCCCCCGCGAAGACTCGCTGGTCGAGGTTCTCTACTCGCTCACCCAGTTCCCTCTCGATCGCCTCGACGCCGACGTGCTGGGCGGGCTCTACGAGTCCTACGTCGACGAGATCGATCGCGATCGGCTTGGGCAGTTCTACACGCCGCGCGACGTCGTCCGCTTCATGCTCGACCGCGCCGGCTTCAGTGGTTCAGAGAACGTGATGCGCATCGAGGGCGATGATCGCTTGCCACGCAAGACCTTCGACTTCGCCAGTGGCTCGGGCGGCTTCGACGTGGAGATAGCCCGCCGGGTGATCGACGACTCGGGCGCGCTGCAGGGCGACGCCGACCTTCAATTCGATGCCCTCTCGGCGATCACGTCGGGGCTTCACGCGATCGAGATCAGCCCCTTCCCCTATTACCTGACCGAGATCAACCTGCTGCTCCAGGTCTCGCGCCTGCTCGGGGCACTCGGCCACGCGGGCAGGGATATCCCCTCCTTCGTCCTCAGCGTCGTGCACGAGGACTCGCTCAAGGCGAAATCGATGGCTTCGGCGAGCATCGAGGGGCTTGCGGCCGAGCAGCGGGGCGATCACGCGCTTCTGAAGTCCGACAAGCGCTTCGACCTGTCGGGGGCGCTCGACCCCGCCAAGCAGGCGGCGTTCACGCGGATCCGCCAGGGTGGGTTCGACCTCGTCGTCGGCAATCCGCCCTATGTCGCCGAGGCGAACAACAAGCCGCTGTTCGAGCGCCTGCGGCAGATCGACGCATGGGATGGCGTCTACCGGGGCAAGAGCGATTACCTCTACTACTTCTTGCACATGGCGACGGAGCTTGTGGGCTCCGGGCGGTTGCCTCTGCGTGATCGTCCCGGCCGGCTGGATGAACGCCGGCAACGCCGACTGGCTGCGGGAGAAGCTGGCGACGACACTCAGGCTTGACGAACTCTTCCTCTTCGGCGGCTACCGCCTTTTCGCTCCCACGGAGGACGCGCGGCGTCGCAATCGGAGGGCGCCGACCCCGACGGTGGAGAGCGCGATCCTGATCGCGACCAAGGCCGAGGCGCCGAAGAGCCACAAATTGCGGGTGGTCGCACTCGAGGACGATGTGGCCGCCGCGCAGGCCCTGTCGGGAGACGCCGAAGCCAGGGTGCCGGATCGCCACGCGTTGCTGGCCGAGATGGCGAAACGGGCGGGAGGCCGGCAGGGCCGCAAGGGCGGAATCCATGTGCACGACGTCAAGCAGGCCGGTCTGGTCCACGATCGGCCGTGGCCCGTCAAACATGGTGCGAAAGACGTCGGGCCTCGCTCTGTTGCGTTGCTCCAGAAGCAGCTGGACGCCGCGCAGGCGTCAGTCGAGCCGCTTGCCGACCGGTGGGGCATCCCGCAGGGAATCCAGACGGGCGCGGATGCGTACACCAGACGAATCCAAAAAAGGCTGCGGGAGTCGTTTCCCGCTGCCCTTCGCCAAATCGAGGCAAGCGGTGGAGAGCTTGGGGAGCCGATCCTCGAGCTTCCCCCCGGGCGCGAGCGGGAAGAGCCCTGGTGCAGTCATCCGGAGGTTCTTGCGAAAAGCATCGAGCCACACGCGATCCTCTACGGGGCTCTCGATGAGACCGACTACACGAGTCTCGTTTGGCTGGGCCGCGATGACGACGCGCCGCCGGCTGTCATAAAGGCACTTGGGAGGTGGCGTCCGGTGCTGGAGAACCGGGCTGATTTCTTGGATAACCCCGAGCGGCGTTGGTGGGAGACCCACCGAACCCGCGACAAGGAAATGCTTCGCCGCCCGAAGGTGATCGCTCTCTACCGAACCGACCGGGGTCGCTTCGCAGTAGACAAGGACGGCTCTTGGCAGCCGTCGATCAAGACGACGCTCGTCATTCCGGTCGAGGATGGCCTGTCCGTGACCTATCTCGGAGGCTTGCTCAATTCCGAGCTGCTTGACCTCTGGTACGCGATCCGGGGAAAGGCACCGCGGGATGTATGGCGCAACTACGAGCCGAAGCGGATGAAGGAGATGCCCTACCGGCACGTCGATCTGTCGGCCGAGGTCAGTGGGGAGCGGCTGGAGAAGCTCGCCGGCGCGCTGAAGAAACGCGACGTGGCGAGCGTGGCCGCGCTCGCCGCTGAGATCGGATCGGGCTTGCGTGATCGGGGTGATGCCGGCCTGGCCGCCGACGCGCCCGAGGCCGTCGAGGCGGCTCGCGCGCTCGAAGCGATCGTCCGGGCGATCGCCGACAACCGCCGGGCGCTGCTGTCCTTTCGCGACCGCTTCCCGGCCCTCGGGCGCGTCGTCAAAGATCCCTGGTCGACCGAGGTGGTCGATCCGTTGGTCGAAGGGTTCGTCAGCGCGCTTCCCAAGAAGAAGCGTGCCTCAGTCCGGGTTGACCCTGAGTTGAATTACGAAACCGACACGGATGGTGCGCTGGGGCGTGCTGCGCTGGAGGGCGAATCTCTCGTGTTCCGCTACCGCAGGCAGCCCGTAGCCCGCATCGACGGACCCCACGACAAGCTGCTCCTGCTCGCAGAGCTGCTGGCGGATCGGAAGAAGCTGATGCCCGCGGATCTGCTCGGCACCCAACTGCCTCGGGACGTTGAGGCGTTTCGCGCTGAAGTCGAGAGCAGCCAGTCGCAGGTTTCCGACCTCCTCGCCGAAGGCCGCACCCTCGTCGAGGCCGCGGAGCGCCTCGTCTGCACTCTCTATGCGGTTCCCGCGGACCTCGAGGACGAGGTCGTCGCGCATGCGCTGGTGCGGGCCAACTCCGTATCCTAGGCGCCGACCAGAACGAAGAAAGGAATCGATGGCAACCGCCACCGCAAACCACAAAGTCGCCGACATCGACCTCGCCGACTTCGGGCGCAAGGAGATCGGCCTCGCCGAGGTGGAGATGCCCGGCCTGATGCAGACCCGCGAGGAGTTCGCGGCCGAACAGCCTCTGAAGGGGGCGCGGATCACC
>CAZHZI010000028.1:0-20622 GCA_964536955.1 uncultured Conexibacteraceae bacterium | reverse complement strand
CGGGCCCCGATCCCACCCCTGCCTCATGGACCTTCGAGGTGGACACCGTCCCCCCTAACACCACGATCACCCAGGTCCCCCCCGAGCCCTCTAGCGGCTTCTCGGCGAGCTTCTCCTTTCTCTCCAGTGAGCCCTCCCCGACCTTCCTCTGTCAGCTCGAGCAGCTGGGCCCGATCCAGCTCTGCACCCCGGGCAAAACCTTCTTCAACCTCTCCGACGGCCCCCACCTCTTCCGGGTCTGGGCCTCCGATCAGGCAACCAACCAGGACCCGACCCCGGCTACGCATGTCTTCAACGTCGACACCACCCTGGGGGACGTGTTCCCGCCCGATACAACGATCACCGCCCAGCCGCCGATCCAAAGCCCACGCTCCTCGGCCGCCTTCGCCTACCGCTCCAACGAGCCGCGCTCGACCTTCCAGTGCCGCCTTGACAACCGGGAGTTCGTGCCCTGTGAGGGAAGCGGGACGATCTACCCCGCCCTTGCCAACGGCTCTCACACCTTCAGGGTCAAAGCCACCGACCGGGCAGGCAACACCGACTCGATCCCCGACTCCTACACCTGGACGGTCAAAGCCCCGCTTCCCAGGAGCAGGCTTACCCAAGCGCCCCCAGGCGCCTCCTTCCTGCGCCCAGGCAAGAAGACGCGCACGCTCGTCTTCGCCTTCAAAGCCGACAAGCCGAACTCCACCTTCCGCTGCCGGGTCGACAAAAAGCCGTTCAGGCCCTGCAAGTCGCCCCACAAGGTGAAGGCCAAGGCGGGGCGGCACCGCTTCGAGGTCTACGCAGTGGACGCTCTGGGCAACGAGGAGGCGACTCCCCAGCGGCGGATCTTCCGGGTGATTCGGGCGCGCGCGGGGTTGTTCTCCGGCAGTTGACGCCTCGCGCTTGGGATTCGCTGGGCGGCGGATGGGTCCCGAATTCCCCTGTGCTTGACACGGAAAACTTCTTTGTCTATCCTGGGCTTTCTTTATGTACGAAGCGGTTCAAAAAGACGAGATGGAGCAGCTGCCGCAGGGGCGGCATCAGCTCTCACGCGAGGAAGTCGCCGAGAGCCAGCGGCGGCGGCTGCTGGCGGGGATGGCGAGGGCGCTCGCCGAGCACGGCTTCTCGCGGCTCACCGTCAAGCATGTGGTGGCCAGCGCGCGTGTCTCTCGCAGGACCTTCTACGTGTTCTTCGACAGCAAGGAGGAGTGTCTGTGCGCCGCCTATGACGCCGCCTCGGAGGCGCTGTGGCGAAGTGGGGAGGAGGCGGTCGCCCGTGCCGACGGATGGCCCTCTCGGGTGAGCGCCGCTACCGCCGCCGCCCTCGATTTCCTTGCCGCCGACACCCACCGCGCCCACCTCTTCACGATCGAGGCCCGCGCCGCCGGTGAAGAACTGGCCGCCCGCCAGCGTGCCGACGTCGAACGCGCGGCCGCGCTTTTGCGTGCCGGCCGCGAGGGGCGCACGCAGGCGGCGCAACTGCCAGACGGGACAGAGACGACCTTGGTCGAGAACATCGCCGCGCTCACCGGCGCCAACGTCCTCAGTGGCGCCGCTGAGATCCTCCCCTCCTTGGCGCCGCAGCTGACCGAGCACCTCCTCTCTCCCTACCTCGGCGCCGATGAGGCGAAGGCTGTCGCAGGGGAGGGAACCTCGGTTCAGCCGGCCGACGCCACCCCAACTCGTCGCATCTCCTCCGCCGCGGCCTGAGGCCCGACGTAGGGGACGAGCATCGCGAAGAGAAGGTCGGGCATCAGCCTCGGCAGCTGCTCTGCGCGGCCTCCCAACAGCTCGTCGAAGATCAGCCCCGAGACCGCGCTCGCAGCCATCGTCGACGTGTTCGCCGGCAGCGTCCGGTCGCTGACGGCCTCCCGGCCCTCTTCCATGAGCTCGGCGAACTTGGCGATCGCCTGCAGCTGCCGTCGCCGGGCGTCGCTGCCGGCCATGGCGGCCTCAACCATCACCATCCTCGCCAGCGCCGGATCCTGTGCGAAGACGTCGACGAGGGCTGCCAAACCACTTTCCATCCGCTCCAGCCAGGGGAGCTGCCCGTCACAGCCGGAGGTGACCTGGCCGATCACCTGCTCGGCACTCAAGTCGTAGGCCTCGAGGAAGCAGTCGTGCTTATCCTGGAAGTGCTTGTAGAAGGTCGCCCGGGCGACGTTTGCCGCCGTGAGCACGTCCGCCACGGAGGTCGCCCGGTAGCCCTTCTCGCCAACGACGCGAACCATCGCTTGAAGTAGGCGTTCACGGTGGGGGTCCATAGGCTCGACAAAGCAGTTTATGGGTTTTTGTGAACGATTTTGTGTCCAACTCACGCCTATTTCATGTACCTCCTTGTCTACTCTGGGCGCCCTTTTGCCACCACCTCCCTTGCAGAATCAGTGCCTATATAGGGAGAGAGTGCCGCAAAGAGAACTTCCGGAAGCAGCTCCCGCAGCCGCCCCGCCCCGTCCGACAGCAACTCATCGGAGACCAGGCCCACCACACCGCCGATAGCCATCCGCGAGGTGTTGGCCGGCAGGTCGCGTCCTTTTGGAGCGAAGTCGCGGCCCTCCTCGAAGAGTGGCGTCAGCCGGCTCACCGCCGCCCGGTAGCGGCGCTGCGCCGCCGGTCCCGCGGCGTTGAAGTCGACCAGAGCCAGCCGCGCCGCCCCGGGCTCCCTCGCCAGCGCCTCCAGCAAGGCGACCAGCCCCGCCCTCATCCGCTCCGGCCAGCTCTGCCCGCCCGCCTCGAAGGCCGCCGTCACCCGCCGCGCCAGGGCGTCGACCGCCGCGTCATATGCGGCGAGGAAGCAGTCCTCCTTGCTCTCGAAGTGCTCGTAGAACGTGGTCCGGGAGACCCCCGCTTCGCGGGTCAGGTCGGCGAGCGTCGTCGGTTGGTAGCCCTTGGCCGCCACGACCCGGATCGTCGCCGCCAGGAGTCGCTCTCGCTGTGAGCGGGCAACCACCTCCTCCGGCAGCCTGTGGCGCCCCCGTGGCAGCCGCCACGCGCCCGCTTCCTCTTCTTTGGCCCTCGGCATCGGCTAGCGGCCGGCGCGCAGCGTCTTCTCGGCCTCGCGGGACTGGTGCAGCGCCTCATCCTGGCCGAGGTAGGGGACCGTGGTGATGTAGACGATGTCGGGCAGCAGCTCAGGCAGGCGCTCGGCGTTGCCGGCGAGGATCTGGCCGACGATCAGCGATTCGGCGGCGGCCAGCGCGGCGCGGCCGGCGCTGGAGGGGATGCCGGGCTCCTCCATCGGATCGTCGCGACCGTGGTCCAGCAGCGCCTGCAGCACCCGCTTGCCCGAGGCGTACAGCTCGAAGGCACGGGTGCCGCTCCCCGGCACCTCGACGAGCGCCATGCGGGCGGAGGCGGGGCGGCGGGCCAGCAGGTCGAGGAAGGCCGCCGCCGCGTCGCGCACCATCGTCGCCCAGGCCTTGTCGGGCGAGTAGACCTCGAGGATTCGGCCCATCGTGTCGGCCAGGGCCAGCTCCATCGCGGCGTGGAAGCAGTCCTCCTTGTCCTTGAACAGCTCATAGAAGGTGGCTCGCGAGACGCCGGCGGGCTCGACGATGTCGCTGATCGTCGTCGCCTCGTAGCCCTTCTTCGCGCAGCTCTCCGCCATCGAGATCAGGATCCGCTTGCGTTGGGAGCGGGGGGCGAGCGGCTCGGGCAGGTCGTTGCGGCCGGAAGGCAGCCGCTCCTGAGCGATCAACCCGCCCAGATCTCCAGCCGGGACGCCACTGCTGGCGGCCGGATCGCCGTTCCTGCCGCGGTTGGGGGGAGATGACGTTGGGGGCATAAAAGAGCTCCTTAGGCAGACAAGACCGTTTAGGTAAACGCGATTGTACATACCTGAGAGCGTGAAAATACATCCCAGTACCCGAAATAACAATCGGCCGTGTCGCGGCGGTTGGGCTGGCCACGTCCCCGTCAAAACAGATGAGCCGGCGACTGCCTCGTTTGAAGGGCTTGAAGGGGGGTAGCACTCCGCAGAGCGTTGCCCAGCGACGAAAGGAATCGCCATGGGGATCATCGGTTGGATCTTGCTCGGCCTCTTGGCTGGAGCGATAGCGAAGTTGATTCTGCCCGGGGAGGATCCGGGGGGGTTCATCGTCACAACGCTGATTGGCATCGCCGGCGCGATTGTCGGCGGCTTGATCGCCAGCGCGCTTGACATCGGCGACATCGATGAGTTCTTCGACATCGGCACCTGGCTGATCGCAATCGGCGGTTCTCTGCTGCTGTTGCTGGTCTACCGGATGCTCGTCGGTCGCGGAGAAGCCCGCCGCGGCAGCTACTGACCGATCGCTCATATACAGGCCGAGAGCCGACGCCCGGACTTGAACCGGGGACCCCTTCATTACGAGACGCTCGATTCGCGGTCCATTCGGCTCTCTAGAACCGTTTGAGGACAGTCGAGATCGGCTGAGATCGGGTCAGATTTGCGCAGTTCGGGACATGTCTCGGGACGGGATTGACTTGTCCGGCGATTCTGGGTAACTTCCTCCCATCCCCCCAGTCGCCTCGGCGGCTGGGTGCGAGGCCCGCTTCGGCGGGCCTCAGCGATTTAAGGGGCAGTTACCAGCCCTTCGGCTTGCGTATCTCGCCGGAGATGTCGTGCAGCACGGGCGCGAATTGGCTGGCTGCGATCGGTCCTTGGCGCAGTTGCTTGATGAACGTTGGGCGCAAGTCAAGGCTGCGTTTCTCTCGCGGATGAGGGTTTAGGACGCCGACTCGAATACCAAGCTCGCGCATCGCCAACTCGATCGGGGTCTTGAGATCGGCGTCGTTGGAGACGACGATCACAACTTCGCAGTCTTTGCTCACAACGCAGCCTTCGACCTCGGTGTCCTGCGCGACGCATGCGGCCATTGCGACCTCGAGTGGCCCGCACTCGACTACTTCTGCACGCTTGTGATCAGCCGTCGCGCTTGGCCCCGGTTGCCCAGTCACAGCCTGCCATTTGTCGTCGCCCATCTTGGGTTGGAAGAGGGCGACTACCATGACCCCGCGGCTGACGCGACAATGTGCGCCGCGGTCGGCCAGGCTGCGCTCAACGTATCCGGCGCCCGGACTTTCTCCGCCCTCACCAGATTCTTTGGCCTGACAGCCGGAAGGATCGAGGCGGGTACCTGGCTCGGCTGCATGGGCTGGACAGAAAGCCGGAGTTGCCAACGCGCCCGAGCGATGGTGTCCATCCGTACGCAGATCACCCCCTCTTTGGCAAATCGGTCACGTTCACCGGGGCCCTCGCGGTCCGTCGCCGCGCCGCCCAGCAGGCGGTCGTTGACTGCGGTGGCACAGTCACCCGGCCCCCCACCCGCGAGACCGACATCCTCGTCACTGGGTATCAGGATCTGACCGTCTTGGCCGCAGGCGCCACTAAGAGCGCCAAGCTTGCCAAGGCAGAGCGTTTGCGTGTCGCTGGCCAGGTGCTCGAGGTCGTGAGCGAACGGGACTTCGTCCGACTCCTATCGAGTCATCGCCGCCTGTAGGCATCCGCCCGGTGCGCCACCGCGAGCACGGTAACGATCTGAGCCTCTTCATCGATCATGTAGATGACGCGGTAGGGGCCTCGACGCGCAGACCATCGGCCTTCAAGTTCGAAACGCAGCGGCTTACCAAGGCGTTTTGGGTTTCCGGCCAGCGTCGAGAGCATCTCGACGATCGCGGTTGCGTACTTCTGAGGGAGTCGCTCGATGTCGCGTACTGCGGGACCCGAGACCTGGACTCGCCAGGGACCTTCGTTCACGCGTTTTTGCCGGCAGCAACCTGCTCGCCCAGTTGATCGAGCGTGACGGTATCTCCGTTCGCGATCGCTGTCTCGCCTTCTTGAATCCGTTGCATCAGATCTGGATCAGACAGTACGGCCAATGTTTCTTCAAGGCTCTCGAGATCCTCGGCACTGATCAGGACTGCCGCCGGTCGTCCATTGCGGGTCACGACCACCCGGTCGTGCTCGCCCTCAATTCGATCCGCCAACTCTGAGAGGTGGGCCTTGACGTAAGAGAGAGACAGCGTCTCTGTCATGACCATGATTCTAGTCACCTTGTCTAGACATGGCAAGCTGGGCGGGATCTGGCTTCCCGAATGAAGGGGTCCTCAGACAAGAATTCGTGCCTGAGGCGGGACCCCTTCATTCGGGACATATTTCGGGACACGCCCTTTGCGGGACACAATCCCAAGAAAAAAGCGATGGTTTGCAGGCCTTTTAGAGCCGACGCCCGGACTTGAACCGGGGACCCCTTCATTACGAGTGAAGTGCTCTACCAACTGAGCTACGCCGGCGGGACGATCCATTTTAGGCGCGACGTTCCGGGGCGTGGGTGAAGGCTCAGCCCCGGCGCTTGGCGATGAAGGAGATCGAATGGCCGGGGCGCGCGCAGCTGACCGCCAGGCCGGCGTCGGTGCGGGCGGCGATGCAGCGGTATTCGGCGACGGTGCAGGCAGGGCGGGACGTGGCTCCGCCGCATGCGCGCCTGTTGCTCCAGGCGGCGACTATTCCCCGGCCGACCGGACAGCCCACGCCGGTCACCCGCAGCCCCGTTGTTCCGGCGACTGTCGTGTTCCCGCAGCTCTCGGCCGAAGCGCCGATCGGCGCGGTCGACGTCGTCGCCGGCGCCACTGCGGTCCGGGTCTGCGCTACCGAGTCCTCGTCCGAGGACGATCCGCAGCCAGCGAGCAGTGCAGCGGTGAGGGCGACAGCGGCGAGTGGGACGGCGATCCGCGGCATCGGTGCCGCTAAACCTATCCGGGCGAGGCCTCCTTGATCCGTTCGTCATTCACCTCGCGCTGAAGATGCCCGCAGACCGGGCAATCGGGCTCCGGCACCACCGGCTCGCGCTCCACCTCCATCGTCCGCAGGTCGTAGATGTGGGCGACACCCAGGGTCGACGGCTTGCTCAGGCCGGTCAGATAATGCATGACCTCCAACCCCACCTGGCTGCCGATCAGCCCACAGGCCGGGCCCAACGTGGCGGCGGGGGAGGGCTTGGCGCGACGTTGCTCCACCGCCATGTCGAACATCGGGTAGGAGCGCCGGTAGGCGGTTTCCTGACAGGCGAAGCAGCCGGTTTCGCCGGGGACGTACAGCGGCCCGACGCGCGCCACCGGTGGGAAGTGGCTCATCGTTATGTAGGGAATGCCGGCCGCGAAGCAGGCCGAGTTGGCCCACCTCTCGACATCGTGAGCGGGCCAGTCGGCCGCGTCGACGACGAAGTCGTAGCCGTCGATTGTGGCGGCGATCTCCGCCTCGCTGCCCAGCCGCTCGGCGATTGCCTCGATCCGTGCGGCCGGGTGGAACGCTTTCAGGCGCGACGCCGCCATCTCGGCCTTTAGCCGCCCGACGTCGGTCCCGGCGTAGAGGATCTGGCGGTTTAGGTTGCTCTCCTCGACCCGGTCGCCGTCGATCAACAGCATCTCGCCGACCCCACAGCAGGCGAGCGCCCAGGCAGCCCAGCCGCCGAGGCCGCCGACTCCGAAGATGACGACGCGCGCCTCGGTTAGCCGCCCCTGGCACTCGGCCGGCGTCGGCCCCCCGACCCTGATGTCGCTGAAGTAGCGCAGCTGGCGGTCAAAGCGGGCGATCACCTCGGCCGTCAGCAGATCGTCGTCGGCCGCGTCCTCGATCACGCTTAGTTCCTCGAGCTGGACCAGGGTGTCGCCGACCAACTCCCCTCCAAATCGATCGGTCAGCTGCTCCCGTGTGTGGGTCCCGTCCAGAGAGGACAGAAGTTGCCGCTGCTCCCCGTCGGGGCGCTCGATGCGGATGTCGGCGCCGGCGCTCGGCCGCATCAGGTAGAGGTCGCCCGCTGGGGATTCGATGATCTCGGTGGTTTTTTTGATTCGTGGTCGGTTCATGTCTCAGCCCCAAGTGGTGAAAGCTTGTGTGGGCCCGGTTCTTGAGGGTCCGAGCCGGGCCCACGCTGCCGACGATCCGACCGGACCGCTCATTGCTACAGACCTTTCAACCGATCAGTTTCGTTTCAGCAATGTCGCTGCCTTGTCTTAGCCGCCCAGCTCCCGCGCTCTTTCAAGCAACCCGTCCAGCATCGGCTCCGTCAACTTCCCCGTAAACGTGTTCTGCTGGCTGGGGTGGTAGCAGCCGAGCAGGGTCCAGCGGCCCGCTTGCGCCTCGACGCCGTGACCGAATCGTGGCTTCGGCCGCGGCACCGCAACGCCCAGCGCCCGGATCGCCCGCAGCGCGCCGTCCCAGGCGAAGCCGCCGAGCGCGACGATCACCCGGCTGTTCTCCAGCAGCACGAGTTCGCTCTCTAGATAGGGGAGGCAATTGTCGCGCTCCTGCGGCAGCGGCTTGTTGGCCGGTGGCGCGCAGCGCACCACTGCGGTCACGTAGGCGTCGCGCAGCCGCAAGCCATCGTCGCTGTGCACCGCTTCCGGCTGGTTTGCGTATCCCGCCCGGTGCAGCGCCGCGTACAGCCAGTCGCCGGAGCGGTCGCCCGTAAAGACCCGCCCGGTGCGATTGCCGCCGTGGGCGGCCGGCGCCAGTCCGACGATCGCCAGCCGCGCTGCCGGGTCGCCGAAGCCCGACAGCGGCCTCGCCCAGTAGTCCTCACCGCGAAAGCGCCGCGGCGGGTCCGCAGCGGCAGCCTCCCGCCAGGCGACCAGCCGGGGGCAGCGTCGGCATGAGTGGACCACCGCGGCCAGCTCCCCCAGCGCTTCGGGTCGTCCCGAGTTCATAGGCTTCGCGAACTGTCCATGGGTGGGAACCGAATCATGCGCCGACGCGGCACGCGCCGCGGCCTCCTCCACAACGTGGGGGCGATCCTCGTAACGGGCGCCGCGCTCGCCTTGGCCGGCTGCGGTAGCGGGGACGACTCGCCTTCCCCATCCGAGGCCGAGAAGGCCGCTGACGTCGAGGTCCTCAACGCTGCGCTCGGACGCGAACTCGCCGCGGTCGGCGCCTACACCAGGGGTCTGCCGTTGCTGAATGGCCCTGCGCTCGCCATCGTCCGCGAGTTCCGCGCCCAAGAGCAGGAGCACGTCGACGCCATCACCAAGGCAATCCGTGGCCTCGGGGCCAGTTCCGCCCCGGAGCCGCCGGAGCTTGACCTCTCCGGCCTCCGCAACCAGGCCGACTTCCTCTCCTTCGCCTACGGCCTGGAGAGCACCGCCGTCGCCGATTACCTCCATGACATCTCGAAGCTGAACGCCTCTTGGCCGCGCGCCCTCTTTGGCTCGATCGCCGCCAACGAGGCCCAGCAGCTGACCGTTCTGCGACAGGCGCTCGGCGCCGACCCGGCCGCCTCCGTCCCCGAAGCGTTCGAGGCCGGAACGACGGCGCCCCCCGGTACGGGATGATCCCCGCGTGACCGCTCCGCTGTACGCGATCGGCCGCTTCTGCGCTCGCCACCACTACCCGGTGATAGGGCTTTGGCTGGTTGCCGCGGTGGCGCTCGTCCTCGCCGGCCAGGCCTCCGGCAGCGCGCCCGAGCCGGCTGGGGGATCCTGAGAGGGGATGTTTCCCCTCAACCTCCCCAACGTCCTCACCCTGTTGCGAATCCTCGCGGTGCCGGTCATCGTCGTGGCGCTGCTGGGGGAGACTCCAAACGGCGATGCGCTCGCCGCCGGCGTTTTCGCCCTCGCGGCACTGACCGACGGGCTCGACGGCTACTTCGCCCGCTCCCGCGATGCCGTCACGACCTTCGGCAAGCTGATGGACCCGATCGCCGACAAGCTGCTGATCGCGGCGGCCCTCGTCGCGCTGGTCTCCCTGGACAGGCTCGCCGCCTGGGTGGCGATGGTGATCATCGCCCGCGAGTTCGCGGTGACCGTCATGCGCGCGGTCGCCGCAGAGCGCGGCATCGTCATCGCCGCCAGCTGGATGGGCAAGGTAAAGACGGTGCTCCAGATCGCCGCTGTCTTCGCCCTGATCGCTGCCAACCCCGCCCCTGCCTGGGTCAATGCTCTCGTTTACCTGGCGGTGGCCGCCACGGCGATAAGCGGCGCCGACTACATCTTCGGCCTGCGCAAACGGATCGAGGCCCAGCGCGCGGCGCGGTCGCGCGGCGTCCGCACTAGCTGACCGGCGCCTCCAGCCATTCGCGCATCGTCTGATGCCGCAGCTGATGCTCGCCGCCCGCCAGCTCTCCCCGCAGGTCCGACAGGGTGCCGTAGCGCTCGGCAACCACGTTGTGGCGGTGGATCGTCTCCAGGTTTTCCTGGCGCGCCATCACGAAGGCTTCCTCCGGCAGGTCGGGGTAGTTGTCGACAACCTGGCGCACCATCTCCCGCACGCAGTCCTCGACGAACCGCGGTTGATCGTGGGCCTTGGTCACGACGGCCAGCTCGTCCGGCCGCTTCATCAGCTCGTAGATCTCCGAGCTCATCGATCCCTCGACGATCCTCAGAAGCTCTGGCGCGTCGATCCACGCCGCGCCGCCCTCCGGGCAGCCGATCCGAAGCGTGCCGATGCCACGCTGGTTGTGGGTGGCGATCGGCACGGCGCCAATCGCCCGCTCGATCTCCTCCTCGTCGAAGCCCTCCTCCGCCAGCCGCTCGCGCGCGAGGCCGGTGACCATCTCCTGCGCGCACGGGCATGCCGTCATCCCCTGCGCCTGCACGCCGGTCAGCGTCCGCGTGCCCCGCTCTGAGGCGACCGCCGTTCCGAACAGCACATAGATCTCCTGCGTCAGCTGGCCGCTGGCGGGAGTGGAGACTGTCTCGGGGTAGTGCGCTGTCACCGATACTTCGGCCCGCTTTCCGCCCTGGCGCTCGCGCACCCGCTGCGCGATGTGGGCGGCGAGGATCTCGGCACGGAACGCCTCGCCCAACACCACCTCGTCGATCGCCTCTGAGACGACCTCCTCGAAGCGGGACATGTGCACCCCCGCCTGCTGCGGATTGAGGTCGACGAAGCACTCCATCTCGGCGTAGTAGAGCTGCTCGGTCCCGTCGACCTTCACCCGGATCACCTTCTCCACTCCGGTAACGCCGACCCGCGAGAGGCTTACCCGGGTGGCCGGCACGCCGGCCTGTACGTCGGAGGCGGTGGGGGAGAGGGTGGTCGCGCGGCTCACCATCGGCTTATGAAGGGTAAGCGACCGGGCGATCCGGCCACCGTCTCCCGATTGCTTCAATTATTTCCGCCTATACTTCGGCGCGGTCGGAGCTACAGGGTCGGCCCCCCAGGGAGAGGGGACAGGGTTGCACCAGAGGATGTGAACATCGAGTCGTTGGAGACAGTCCCGGAAGGGCTGGACCAAGGTTCGGACGCGCAGCCGTTGGCCGAGTCCGAGGAGCTCCGTGGCCTGATCGCGCGGGGGCGCGAGCGCGGCTACCTCACCTTCGAGGAGATCGCCGCCACTTTGGAAGAGGTGGAGGTCACCAAGGAACAGGTGTCCGGTCTGCACGCGCACTTGATCGAACACGGTGTTGACGTGATCGCCGAGGACGGCGTCAGTGCCTACAAGGAGCAGAAGGAAGGCGAGGCGTCGAGCAACGGCAAGAGCCCGGAGCTGGACCTCACCGTCGAGCCCAGCCTCGACTCCCTGCGCCTCTACCTGCGCTCGATCGGCCGGGTCGACCTGCTTACCGCCCAGCAGGAGATCGAGCTGGCGAAGCGGATCGAACGGGGCGACATGTTGGCGAAGCGCCAGATGGTGGAGGCCAACCTGCGCCTCGTCGTCTCGATCGCCAAAGGCTATTTGGGCCGCGGCTTGAGCTTCCTCGACCTGATCCAAGAGGGCTCGCTGGGACTGATCCGGGCGGTGGAGAAGTTCGACTACCGCCGCGGCTACAAGTTCTCCACCTATGCGACCTGGTGGATTCGCCAGGCGGTGACGCGGGCGATCGCCGACAAAGCGCGGACTATCCGCATCCCCGTGCACATGGTCGAGAAGTTGAACCGGGTGGCGCACGTCGAGCGGCAGCTGGTGCAGCGGCTGGGGCGCGAGCCCGAGCCCGAGGAGATCGCCACCGAGTTGCGCTGGTCGGTTGGCGACGTGCGGGACATCCTGCGCGTCGCGCAGCTGCCGATCTCACTGGAGAAACCCGTTGGGGACGAGGAGGAGTCGGAGTTGGGCGACTTCGTCGCCGACGACGCGGTGTTGGAGCCCTTCGAGGAGGCGAGCGAGCACCTGCAGAAAGAGGGAGTGCGCCGGGCCTTGGACGCCCTGCCGGACCGCGAGCGTCAGGTGATCGAGCTGCGCTACGGCCTCTCCGGCCTCGAGCCGCTCACACTCGAAGAGGTGGGCAAGACGTTCGGCGTGACCCGCGAGCGGATTCGCCAGATCGAGAACAACACGCTGAAAAAGCTGAAGCGCCTTCCCGAGGCGCAGATGCTTCGCGAGGCGAGCTAGCGCGGTTCCAACACGAAGACCGCGATGTCGCGGTCGGTTCGCTGCTCGTAGTCGTCGAAGCCCGAGTACTGCTCGTTGTGGCGGCGCCAGAGGTCGGTCCGCTCCTGCCCTTCCGCGACCCGGGCTCGCACGCCTTGGCGCTTGCGGCCAACCTCGACCTCGGCGGCGGGGTTCGCCTTCAGGTTGAGGGACCAGGCGGGAGCACTCTTGTTGCCGGCGTTGGATCCGATCACGATCCAACGGCCTCCGTCGGCGAGGTAGACGACCGGCGCCGTCCGCGATTGCCCGGACTTACGTCCGGTGGTGGTCAGCAACAGCACCGGCGCTCGCCCGACCTTCCCCATCAGCCGTCCATTGCTGAGCCGGTACACCGGGATGTTCAGCTTCCCCGTCCAGCGCAAGGCGGTCGCGCCCATGGACGTCGAGAGGCGCGAATAGAACTTGTCGCTCAGCACGGCGGCGAGTATTTCACGCTTCAAATCCCTTCCGCTGTTCCTTATGTCCGCATAGCGGGAACAAGGAACAGCGGAAGGCGGACAGGCCGTAGAGTTGGCGCGATGCCCGAGCCCCATCCCTTCCGCCGCGCCGCCGAGGCCAAGGACCTGGAGCTGCTGAGCGAAGCGCTGCGCGAGGACGTGGTCCTCCACAGCCCGATCCTCTTCCGCCCCTTCCAGGGTCGCGACGTCGTCACCCAGGTGCTCACCCACGTCGTCGCCACTTTCGAGGACTTCGTCTATACCGACGAGCTGGCCGGCGAGGGCACGGTCGCCCTTCGCTTCAAGGCAAGGGTCGAGGACCGCGAGCTGGAGGGCGTCGACTTCCTCGAGCTGGACGAGGACGGCCGCGTAGCCAAGCTGACCGTCTTCATCCGCCCGATGTCGGCACTGACCCGCTTCAACGAGCGGATGGCCGAGCGCCTCGGCGTCCCCTCCGGCCCCGCCTAGCCAACCCGGAGCGGCCCTCTCTAGAATCGCCTTCTACCACCTGGGGGAGTGCCTGAGCGGTCAAAAGGAGCAGACTGTAAATCTGCCGGCTATGCCTACGCAGGTTCGAATCCTGCCTCCCCCATTAAGCAGCTAAGCGCCGCGGCAGAGCAGTCTCATTCCCCGCGTGCTCTCGGTCTACTTCGAATCTCGCGTATTTCGGTCCCCCTAGGAGGAGTCCCGACCGGCCTCCCACCTCCTCCGAGGGGATGAACCACTTCCTGCCGTCGCCAACGAGCACAAAGAGGTAGTCGTATCGCGAAGGCTCGAGGGGCTTGACCACTCCGCTCCAGCTCCTATTCCCTCCGCGTGTGCAGATCGTGATTTCCCATCTCCTGTTCCGGAAAAAGGTCGAAGTCTTGACTTGGATCCGAAGGAGTGAACTGTCGCGTTGGGCGACTAGGTCGAAGTCCGGACTGTGTCCAAAGGGAATCCAAACCCCAAAACCGTGTTGGATCAGCCAACTTACGGCAGCTCCCTCGCCGATATCGCCCTGCTTTCGCGGGTGCGCCTGTCGTAGGTCCATTACGAACTCATGTTCGCATGCATCTCAGACAGAAAGTTTCGCTAGCTTCCGACACCGAAACGGTTACTGGAGAATGCTGCCATGAACTCGAAGTCTCTCGATGGGCGTGTGATTGCCATTGCCGGGGTCGGCGGTGGGCTTGGGCCGGTTCTTGCGAAGCGGCTGGGAGAGGCCGGGGCGACTGTCGCCGGGACCGATCGGGATCAGGGGCGGCTGGACTCGCTGGCCGAGGAACACGGCATACATGCCGATCGCTGGGACGGCCGTGTCGTCGATCTACTTGACGAGGACGCTGCCGGGGATTGGTGCGCCTCGCTGGTCGAGCGGTTCGGCCGGGTGGACGGCCTCGTCCACCTCGTCGGTGGCTGGCGCGGGGGGCAACCCCTGGCCGAGGAGCCGCTGGAGGATTGGGCGCTGCTGCACGAGCTGCTGATCCGCACCGTCCAGCACACGACCCGCGCCTTCCATGACGCGCTCATCGCAAGCGAGCACGGCCGCTTCGTCCTCGTCTCCGCCAAGCAGGCTCAGCAACCGTCGAACACCAACGCCGCATACGCTGCGGCGAAGGCGGCCGCCGAGGCCTGGACTCTCGCCCTCGCCGACGGCTTTGCCGGCACCCACGCAACCGCCAACATCGTCGTCGTCGACGCGATCCTCACCCCTCAGATGCGGGCCGAGAACCCCGGCAAGGAGTTCCCTACCTTCACGCCGGCCGAGCACCTGGCAGAGGCGATCGCCTTCCTTTGCTCGGAGTCGGCTGCGGAGATGAACGGCCAGCGTCTCCCGTTGCATCCTTAGGCCGGCCGATGCGGCCCAGTCCGAGGGCAAGCACGGTCAGCAGGGCGAGCGCTATCGCCAGGACCACGAGCGGCGCAAGCACGCTCAGCCAGCCAGGGGCGTCGCGCCTGACCTCTCGCTGAAGGATCTGCTTGTCGGCCACGAAGGAACGGGTGAACCGCTCGGGTGCCGGGACGGCCGCAGCCGGGATGGCCGGATCTGCGGGCATGTAGATCGGCACGCCGGCAAGCGTTCGGCCTACCTGGAGGCGAAGGAGCGCCTTCCAGTCACCGTGCACGGGGATCGGCTCCGTCGTTCTGTAGACGCCCTCGCGGATGCGCTGCAGGTGGTCGACTTTCAGGCCACCGCCCTGCCAGGCCGTGATGTCGAGCCACCGCTCCCCGTCGGCGGCGGTGGGGGGGTGCAGTCGGATCGCCGCGTCGATCTCGCGACCGCCGCCGTCACCCCGAGCCTCGGTCAGGTTGAAGCTCGCCCGCAGGCCCTCCGGCGCGGTGGTCACCAGCCCGTTCCCGACCAGCGCCATCACCGCCGCCAGAGATCCCACGGCGAGCCCACGCGTGACCCTTCGGCTCGGCAGTCGCCCCTGCAGCGCCTGCGCCGTCAGCGCGCCGGCAAGGCCGCCCGCGACACCCCCGACGGTGGCCAGCACGACGGCGCCGGGCAGCAGCGAAGGCGTCCACGGCACCGGCATCCACAGATGTGAGAAGCCGTACTCGGCGGCGAACCCGAGGGTGCCGATCAAGACTCCGGAAACAGCCCCGAGCGCAAGCGGTCGCCTCGCCAGCCACAGGCCCACAAGCTCCACGCAGGCGGCCTCCGCCAGGTAGAGCGGTAGATGAGGCGTCGTCTCGCCGAGCACCGGGCCGACGAGCACGGCCAGCAGGCCGCGCAAGACGACGAACATGAGCATCGTCGCGAACGCGCCGCCGGCGCCGATCCAGATCCGGGCGCAAACCAGCGCAGCGCCCGCTGCCAGGGCTATCAGGACCGGCTGGAAGATCATCTGGAATTGCGGGACGCCGAAGTCGAACTCCGCCTGAAAGGTCGAGAGGCCGATCAGGAAGCCGCCCATCAAGGCGACCCGGCGGATTCGCACGACGCGGCCGGTCTTGCCGGCGCGATCCCAGCCCGGCCTCGTCCTCATGCCCTCCGCCAGCAGCACCGCCTGACCGATCAGGGTCATTGCGGCGCCGCCGATCAGCATCAGGTGCGTCGGGCCCCAGAGGGTCACGTCCTGCCCGAAGAGGTGATGCCAGCCGTCGTCGAGCGGGAACCCGAGCATGGAGAAGAAGGCACACGCGGTGATCAGGACTCCCCCCAGCGGTGCGTGCCAGTTGGAGGTGATCCGCACGGCGGTGGCTCCCGGCCGCTCCAGCGGCAGGGCCATCGCGATGAAGCCGGCACAGAAGATGCCGAACAGGCCGCCGAGGATGAAGTAGTGAGCGGGGTTGGCGAGCGGGCCCGCGTCGCGCCCGACATCGATGTGGAGTGCGATGTCCCAGTACATCCCGAACAGGGCGATCACGAGGGATATGCCCGAAATCGCGGACGGGAGCGCCGCCCAGGCGGGCAACCCGCTCACGCGTTCGCTGAAAGCCCCCAGGCGCGCCAGGTGCGAGCGCTTGCCGCTGCGATGTCCGAGCACCAGCCAGGCGAGCGCGCCGCTCGCGGCGAGCGCCATCGCATTGGCGATCACGATCTGGTCGAGAGCCGCGCCCCCAGCCGGTGGGCTTGACTCGGCGGCGAGGGGAAACATCTCCAGGGCAACAGCGAAGTCCATTGCACAAATCAATGTATCACAAAATGATGTCACATAAACCTATGTACCATTGAGCCAATGGCCGTGGCCCCCACAGCAACTGAGCGGGCCGACGAGACCGCGCCGATGACGATCGACGAACTGGCGCAGCGCACCGGCATGACCGTCCGCAACATCCGTGCCCATCAGTCACGCGGTCTGCTGCCTCCGCCGCAGGTGCGCGGACGCACCGGCTACTACGGCGCCGAGCACATAGCCCGCATCGAGTTAATCCGTGAGATGCAGACCGACGGTCTCAACTTGGAGGCGATCCGTCGCCTGCTCGAGGGTGTCGGCGACTCCAGCACCGAGGTCCTCGACTTCGCTCGCGCCCTGCGCACCCCCTTTGAAAACGAGCAGCCGGAAATCGTCGAAGCAACCGAACTCGCCGCGATGTGGGGAAACGGAAGAGAGCCCGATGTCGGCCTTCTCGCCCGGGCCGAGAAGCTCGGCATCCTGCGCTCGCTTCCCGACGGTCGCTACGAAGTGATCAGCCCGCGCCTCGTGCGCGCCGGTCGGGAGCTGGGGGAGCTGGGGGTCGGCGCCGAGGTCGCCCTCGCCACCGTCGAAAAGCTCCGCCGCCACTCCGAGGGCGTCGCCGGCGCCTTCGTCGACCTCTTCGTCAAGGAGATTTGGGTGCCGTTCGACGAGGCCGGTCGCCCCGAGCAGGACTGGCCCAAAGTCCGCGAGGCACTCGAGCGCCTTCGCCCCCTAGCCTCCGACGCCCTGCTGGCGGTCTTCCAGATCACGATGAGTGAGGCAACCGAGAAGGCCACCGAACGCACCCTCAAGCGCCGCGTCCGCAAGTCGAAGCAGAAGCAATCCCGCAACTCCCACCGCCGCTAGAGTTGGGCCTGCGCGCCCGGATAGCTCAGTTGGTAGAGCACTTCCATGGTAAGGAAGGGGTCACGAGTTCGAGTCTCGTTCCGGGCTTCCGCGAATGCCCCGCTACGAGGCTGTCGCACAAACCCAAACCGCGCCTGTGAGAGCCGTTGACAGGTTTCTTTAGAAATCGGACGACTCGTTCGTCAGCCCGGGGCGCCTTCGGCTTTCCAGTCCCCTGTCGGGCCGGGCAGGGATGGAATCAGGGTGGGACCCCGTGACTTCCGCGCACACCCTTTATGCGACAGCCTCCTACGGCGGGGTTTCTGCGTTCTAGAGCTGCAAGGCGAGTAGTCAAAGCAGCCCAATAGAGGCTGTCGCACAAACCCAAACCGCGCCTGTGAGAGCCGTTGTCAGGTTTCTTTAGAAATCGGACGACTCGTTCGTCAGCCCGGGGCGCCTTCGGCTTTCCAGTCCCCTGTCGGGCCGGGCAGGGATGGAATCAGGGTGGGACCCCGTGACTTCCGCGCACACCCTTTATGCGACAGCCTCAATAGGCAGCGTTTAGGCAGCTTTGCCTCCGTTGGACCCCCCCTATTGATTCCTCCCCCCACCCCCTTTCTGAGGGCGGGACACCCTTGTACCGCTGTCTATATCGATGCGGAATTGACTCCTCGGCTGATCGAGCGGCATCCGCTCCGCTTGGCAGATTGAAGGCATGCCCGCACCTCTGGAGCCAGCCCTCGCCGATCTCTTGATTCGCTTGGTCGAGCTGGACGACGAGCGGTACGAATCGTTCCATCCTCACTTTCCCGGCGACGGCCCTCCGAGAGAAGCCAACCTCCTGGGGCACGACGACGAGACGATTCCCGAGGGGCCGACCAGGGAGCTTGCGGATCGTGGCTATCTCGATATGGAGCCTTACCCTGGGAAGAGGCTGGGCAAGTTCCGAATCTCCCAGCAAGGGCGGGCGCTGGGAGCGCAGCTTGTATCGGCAGGGGACGGAGCTGTCGATCTCTCTTGGCCGACCGTCGAGCCGATCTTGATCCAGATTCACAAGCTCTGGTTGAGCGAGGGCGCACCGCCTTTGGGAATTCCTGGCGCGGCAATTGCCGGGACGCTCCAGCCGCAGCCCGAGACAGCGCACTTCTCCGCGATCCTGCATGAGCTACAACGCGGCGACTGGATCGAGTACCGAGCCGGTTTCGGACCTCCCCTGCCTCAGGGCGTTCGGCCGACCTCCAAGACGATCGCCTACATGGAGGGGTGGCCCACGCAGGATGCGCAGGCCCTCGGACAGCAGTTCGTGACCCGGCTGGAGGAAGCGATCGAAGCCGAGCCGGATGAGGTCAAACGATCGAAACTCCGCGACGCGCTTGCTTCGGGGGGTTCCGCGTTGCGCGACGTAGCGGTCGAGGCTGCAGGTGCGACCCTGGCTCGATCGATGGGCGCGTAGCGGCACACCCCGCTTCCGCCTGCCGACCTTCGCCAGCCCAGAAATATTTGGGGCCAAAAGTGAATTGACTACTCGCTTTGCGGGCTGATTGGATCGGGCGGTGCCTCGGTTTGCTCTCCAGTTCCCGGCTGACGACGTGCCCCAGCTGGCGGCGCGGTTCAGCTATGGCAAGCCCGACGACGACTGTCTCGCCGCCGGTGCGGCTGCCAGAGCGCGAGGGAGCTTCACCCGTGACGAGCTGATCCTGATCTGTGCTTGGAAGACGGAGCGATCCAAGAGCCGCGTTGCGACGAACACCGAGACCGAGGTCGAGTTCGCCACTGCCCAAGCCCTCCGGACAGACGACGAGGGGAAGCGCATGGAGGCTCTGACCAGCTTGGCCGGAGTCGGCGTTCCGACCGCGAGCGCGTTGCTGTTCTTCGCCTTCCCGAATGACTATCCGATCCTCGACAGGCGGGCGCTGGAGAGCTTGGGCCAGAAGTGGCGGACGGTTTACCCGACCCCCTATTGGACCAACTACCTGCTTGCCTGTCGACGAATCGCAGGTGAACTCGGCGTCCCGATTCGGACGCTCGACAAGGCTCTCTGGCAGGCGTCGAAGGAGAAGGCACCGACCCCCGATTGACTACCTGGTCGGCCGGCGTTCCAAAACCGCGCCGGGGTTCCTTGTTTCTGGGACCGGCTCTCTCGACTCCAGCCTTAAGCCGAGCTGGAGATATTCCGGGCTTGAAGTGAATTGACTACCTGCCTTGCAGCCGATGCGGTTGGCAATCTCGGCTGATGCCAGAGGGAAAGCGGGTCCGCTTACTGAGCGAAATCGAACCTGAGCAGTTGCGGAAAGCGACTGACGAGATCGCCGTCTTGATCGCGGACCGGCTGCCGCTCATGTTCTCGGCCGGGGACGACTGGCCACCGATTGCGCATGGCTTCCTTGCCCGAGCCGGGACGCTGCTGGAGGCGCTGACGGTGCTGGTCGAGCGGGGGATGGGAGACGAAGCGCAGATGCTCCTACGCATTGTCTACGAGCACGTCACGACGTTCTGCTGGCTCGCGATCGACCCCGAGCCCCACGTCTTGCAGTGGCGGCAGTGGGCCAACGCCCGGCAGCTCAAAGTCCACCGGGACGCAAAGCGGTTCGGGATCACGGTTCTGACCGACGCCGAGGTCGCGGAGTACGAATCGGCGCAACGGCCGCTCCCTCTCCCGCAGCTCGCGGAGCAAGTGGACAACTACTGGTCGGAGCACTCGACCGCCTTCCGCCCTTATGACGAGAGCGGCGACGATCCCCCGAGCATCCTTACGTTCAGCGGGTTCTACACCGCCGTCTATCGGAAGGCGAGCAACTTGATCCACGCCGACATGGCTTCGGCCGATCGCTTCGCGTCGATGCCGCTGATGGGGCAGGCAACGATCCACCCCGCCGAAAAGCACAGCGAGAGCAATGACTACCCCGCGTTCGCAGTGGCGATGGTCGGGTTCCTGCTGATCGTCTTTGGGAATCGTTTCGACTGGCCTGATCGGGAGGTAGTCGATGGGATCACTAACGGGCTCATGTACCACGACGATTGACTACCTCGCTCGCGGTGAGAAGGTTGGGACATTGCAGTCACGTTGCAGGCGGGCAGTCGCGCGGCTGAGCTGAAATCGGCACAGGGGGGCGATGTTGCGTGTTGCAGGCAAAATCGAGCGTTCGAGTGGGACCGATTAAGCTCTCCGGCCCTGATGGCACGTGGATCACAGAAAGCCCTCTCGCAGCTCGACGAGCTGATCTGGTCCCACGCCGAAGACGTGGCCCCTCCGGGGGTCCGGCTGGCGGAAGCGATCCGGGGCGCAGCTATGGAGGAAGGCGAGACGCAGCTGACGTTTTGGACGCTGATTGCCGATGGCGTCGAGCCTCTAGTGACCTGAGTCGTTGATCCGCTGGCAGTAGGCGGCGAGGCTGTCGAGGA
>CAZHZI010000027.1:0-20664 GCA_964536955.1 uncultured Conexibacteraceae bacterium | reverse complement strand
ATGATGGCCGTCTTCATCGCCTTCGCCGGTGCGCCGATCGCGACGGTCAGCCAACTCGGAATCGGGCTGACCGTCGCGGTGCTGCTGGACGCCACCGTCGTTCGCATCGTCCTGCTGCCGGCGCTGATGCTGCTGATCGGGGACCGGGTCTGGTGGCTGCCGCGCTCCTTGGAGCGCGTCCTGCCGCGACTCAGCGCTTGATTCGCCGCCTTCCTATTTTCTTTTCGTGCAGCCCTGGGTCGATTTCGCGGTCAATGTCACGCCGTCCCTGAAGGTGAACGCGCCACGCGCTTTCAGCGGCGATTTCTTGCACAGGGCAGTGACGTAGCTTCGTTTCTGGCCTTTGTAGGTGAATTTTTTGTCTATCGTGGCCTGGAAGTCGGTCAGCGCGCCCGTGCCGCCGGCGATCAGCGGAATGCCGATGGTCAGCCGCGGTCCATAGCCCTGCTTGTTGTAGTTGGTGATGACGCCGTTCAGCACGAGGGTCACCTGGACCGGCGCCGTGCCGTAGGTGTGCAGCAGGACCGATGACTTGCCGCCCTGCGGTACGCCGTTGAACGCAGTGACCGTCGTGCCCTCCGTAAAGACCTGGGACCCAACGGGGATCAGCGCCGTCGCTTTGCCGCCGCCGATTTTTGCTTTGCCGCAAACGCCCACAGCAGCCTCGGTCGAGATGTTCTGCAGCCGCTCAGCGCTGCAGGTCGGGACGCCTTTGGTGAATAGCTTCGTGTTCCCGTCGAAGTCGACCACCGCCTGGACGGCCGGGGAGGGAACGCCGTTGGCGGCCGTGGTGGAAGTCGTTTTCGTCGTCACTTTCAACGAGACCGGAGTCGCCCTCGTCGTCGAGAGTTTCTTCGGCGCGACTTTCACGTCTATCGCCTGGGTGTTGCCGTCTGGACCGACAACCGTTGGGCCGGCCAGCGCCGCCGAAGCGACGACCGCCCCGGCCACCGCCACCGCCAGGGCAAGGGTAAGGGTCAGACGTTTGCGCATTGGCTCAACTCCTTGGTTGCATTGCCAAAGCGCCTCCCGATGCTCTAACCGAACCGCACGTCCAGAGTAGCGCGTTGAATTCCAGTTAAGTCCCCGCTGGTCGCGTACTTGCCCGGGGGTGCCTTGGATACGATTCGCGCGCCGTTTCCACTCGGGTCGGAGGCCGGGAGGACGGTAAGCGACGACTCGTGGCTGCTAATCCCTTAGGCGAGGAGAGAAGTCCGGCGCCCGGCCGGAGCATCGCCCCCGCCCGAATTGCGGTTATCGCAGCCCTCGCCGCGGTGGTGATCGCTCTCGCCTTCATTGCCTTCAGCGGCAACGGCAGCTACAAGTACGACCTCCTCTTCCAGAACGCCAGCCAGCTGGTCCCCGACAACCAGGTGCTGATCGGCGGGTCGGCCGTGGGCAAGGTGGAAAGCATCGAGCTGACCGAAGACAACCTCGCCAAGATCAAGGTCACGGTCGAGCAGCAGCTGCACGAGGGCAGCACCGCCGTCATCCGCGCCACCTCGCTCTCCGGTGTCGCCAACCACTACGTCACGGTCAGCCCTGGCCCCAACAGCAACCCACCCCTGGAAGACGGTGGCACCCTCGGCCTCGCAGATACCACAACGCCAATCGACATCGACGGGTTCTTCAACACGTTCCCCCCCGCGGTGCGACGGGGCCTCGCCGACTTCATCAAGGGCAATGCCGGCATCTACGCCGGCCGCGGCCCCGAGGCCAACCAGACCTACAAGTACTTCGCTCCCGGCCTCAACCGTGCCAGGACCTTCTTCGGCGAGCTGAACTCCGATCAACGGCTCTTCGAACGCTTCGTGGTCAGCTCCAGCAAGCTCGCCACTGCGATTGCGGAGCGTGGCGACGATCTCTCCAGCGCCATCGCCAACGCCAACACGGCCTTCGGCGCGATCGCCAGCCAGAATGTCGCGCTCGGCCGCACCCTTCGCCTGCTGCCCCCGGTCTTCCGTCAGGGCAACACGACCTTCGTCAACCTCCGCGCCGCCCTCGACGACCTCGACCCGCTGATCGACACCGCCAAGCCGGCGACGAAGGACCTGGCGCCGTTCCTTGCCGGCCTGCGCCCGGTCCTCTCCAAAGCGGTCCCCGTCTTCAAGAACCTGCGCCTCACCATGCGCCGGCCCGGCAAGGCCAATGACAATGGCGAGCTGTTCGCCGCCCTGCCCACCGTCCAGGAGCGGACCTCCACTGCCTTCCCACATTCCGAGCAGGCGATCGTCGCCTTCCAGCCGACCCTCAATCTGTTCCGGGCCTACACACCGGACATCTTCAACGGCTTCGGCAAGCTGGGGCAGATAACCGGCTACTACGACGGCAACGGCCACTACGCCCGCGCCATGCCGGCCGATCTCAACCTCTTCGCCTACAACGGCGGCACCGGGGTGCTCGATCCGATCCCGACCAGCCAGCAGTACGACGCCTTCGGGCCTCCGAGGAACTTCCGCCGCTGCCCGGGCGGCGCCACCCAGCCCGCCCCAGATGGCTCCAACCCGTTCGTCGACCCTCCGATCGCCGACGCCGCCCCCTCGTCCACCTGTAACCCGACCGACGTGCCCCCCGGCCCATGAAAAAGGCACTGATCGCAGCCGGAATCGTCGTCGTCGTGGTGGCGGTCGCCCTGCTGGCCTCCGGCGGCCGCAACGACGACGGCTACACCATCCGCGCGATCTTCGACAGCGGCGGCTTCCTGGTCAAGGGCGAGGAGGTGCGCGTTGCCGGGGCCAACGTTGGAGAGATCGCGGAGGTCGATGTCACCCTGCCGGGCGAGATCGCCAGCTACGAGGACGGCCGGTTCCGCCCGGCCCCAGGCAAAGCGGTGATCGTGATGAAGATCATCGACCCCGGCTTCCGCGACTTCCGCCGCGACGCAAGCTGCCTGATCCGACCGCAGTCGCTGATCGGTGAGAAGTTCGTCGACTGCCGGCCGACCGTGCCGCGCGCGCCCGGGACGCCTCCGCCTCCGCCACTGAAGAAGATCCCCGACGACCAGCGTGGCGGCGGCCAGTACCTGCTGCCGGTGGAGAACAACAGCACCAGCGTCGATCCCGATCTGATCAACAACATCCAGAGCCTGCCCTACGCGCAACGCTTCCGGATCATCCTCAACGAGCTCGGCGCCGGGCTGGCCGGGCGTGGGGAAGACCTGGAGGAGGTGGTCAAACGGGCCAATCCGGTGCTGCGCGACGTCGATCGGCTCTTCGCCATCCTCTCCGCCCAGCGCAAACAGCTGGCCCAGCTCACCGCCGACTCCGAGCAGATCCTCGAGCCGTTCTCGCGCGAGCGTGCCCACGTCGCCGGCTTCTTCAGCAACGCCGGCGCCGCCGCCGAGGCGAGCGCCGAGAAGGGGGAGCAGTTGCAGGCCTCGTTTCACAAGTTCCCCGAGTTCCTGCGTGAGTTCCGCGCCACGATGGCGAGCCTCAAAACCTTCTCCGACGCAGCCGCCCCGGTCTTCTCGGACTTCGACAAGGCGACACCCGCGTTCGCCGAGGCCACACGCCTCCTCGCCCCCTTCTCCGATGCCTCCACCGTGGCGCTCAAGTCGCTCGGCGACACCGGTGAGGTTGCCGGGCCGAAACTGCGCGCCGCCGACCCGATCGTCAGGAAGTCCCGCGACCTCGCCCGCTCAGGCGCCAGCCCCACAACCCAGCTCGCCAAGTTCCTCGTCAACACCAAGAAGACCGGCGGCTGGGACGGCCTGGTCGACCTGATCTACAACACCAACGCGGCCATCAACGGCTTCGACCAGTACGGCCACCTCACGCGCACTGCCGTTCGCCTCACCAACTGCCTCACCTACGAGGTCGCCGGCCCGGGGGCCTCCAGCTGTTCCGCCAACTTCAACGGCCCCAACGTCGCGGCTGCGTCCTCGATCAGCAGCGCGGAGCTCTACGAGCTGATCCAGGAGAGGCTGAGCGGCCAGACCGGCGGCACCGCGGCAGGTCTGTCGGGACCGGACGCCACCGTCACCCAGCCACCTCCATCCAGTCGTCCCGCTCCCGACCTGGGCCAAGGGCGGCAGCTCGGCGGCCCGACCCGGAATGCCCTGCCGCCACGCCCGCAGCGCGCCCTCCTCGACTACCTCCTGGGCCCATGAGGAACCGCAGCGGAATTCAGGGGGTCGCGAGCAGCCCGATCCTGGTCGGGGCGGTCACGGTCCTGATCATCATCGTCGCCGTCTTTCTTGCCTACAACGCCAACAACGGCCTCCCCTTCGTCTCGACTTACAACCTCACGGCCGAAGTCCCCAACGCCGACGCGCTGGTCAAAGGCAACGAGATCCGCATCGGCGGCACCCGGGTCGGCGTCGTCAAGTCGGTGGTGCCGATCCAGCTCGAAAACGGGAAAGTCGCAGCGAAGCTCGACCTCAGCCTCGACAAGAGCGCCGAGCCACTGCCCGTCGACACGACGCTGATGATCCGGCCGAAATCGGCTCTCGGGCTCAAATACGTGCAGCTCACCCCCGGCGACGCCCGCGAGGGCTTCGCCCCAGGCGAGACGATCCCACTCTCGGCGGCCAAGCCAGAGCCGATCGACATCGACGAGTTCTTCAACATGTTCGATGAGAAGACTCGGGTCGCGATCCGCAAAAACCAAGCCGGATTCGGCAACGCCCTCGCCGGCCGCGGCCCTCAATTGAATGCCGCGATCGGAGCGCTGCGACAGCTGCTGGAGAGCTCCCAGCCGGTGCTCGCCACCCTCGTCGCTCCCTCGACCGGATTTGGCGAGTTCTGGCGCGCCCTGGAAGACCTCGCCGCCACAGTGGCGCCGGTCGCCGAGGCGCAGGCCAGCATGTTCGTCGGCCTCGACGTGACGTTCGGCGCCTTCGCCCGAGTCTCCCGGCCGTTCATCCAGGAGACCATCGTCAAAAGCCCACCGACCGAGCAGACCGCGATCGACTCATTCCCGGTCATCCGGCCGTTTTTCAATCACTCCGCCCAGTTCTTCGACGCGCTGAAACCGGGCGCCGCAGCGCTCGCCGAGACCTCGCCGACTATCGCCGGGGCCCTGCGCGCCGGCATTCCGGTGCTCAACGCCTCCCCCGTCTTCAATGCCCAGCTCGTTCCGACTGCCGACGCGCTGCTCGCCTTCCAGGCTGCGCCGGGCGTCTTCAACGGGCTCGACCTGCTGATCGATTTCAACGAGACCCTCGATCCGGGCATCAGGTTCATCGCGCCGGCCCAGACCGTCTGCAACTACCTCACGCTCACTTTCCAGAGCGTCGCCGACGCCACCAGCGAGGGCAACGGGGTCGGCAACTGGCTCAACTTCATCTCTCTCGTCCCCCCGGATGGCCCCAACAACGAGGGCTCCCCCGCATCGGCGCCGGCAAACGGCCCCGAGCGTGCCAACCACCTCCACTACAACCCCTACCCGTACACGGCGTCCCCCGGGCAGCCAAAAGTATGTGAGGCGGGCAACGAGCGCTACCTCCCTGGTCAGACCGTGATTGGGAATGCCGCCTCTGTTTGGGGCACCGATACCGCCGGACAGCTTGAGAGCGGGGAATCGAAATGAGCCGCCTGCCAGAGCGTGACATCCGGGCCCAGCAGGAGCCCAGCGGTTTCATTAAGTGGCGGCCCAGCAACGTCGCGATCGGGGTGGTTTTCATCATCATCTTCACGGTCGGCCCCTACCTGGCCTTCACCAAACACGTTCCGTTTACCAGCCGCGGCTACCAGCTCGAGGCAACCTTCGCCAACGGGGTCAACATCTCGACCAAATCGCCCGTGCGGATCGCCGGCGTGGATGTCGGCGCGGTCACCGCCGTCGGTCGCGACGGCGATGCCACCAAGGTCACCTTCACCGTCGCGGAGACCGGGCGTCCGATCCACGCCGACGCATTTGCCCAGATCCGCCCGAGGATCTTCCTCGAGGGCAACTTCTTCGTCGACCTCGACCCCGGCAGCCCCAGCGCGCCGGAGATGGACAGCGGCTCGACCATCCCGGTCAGTCGCACCTCCACTTCCGTCCAGCTCGACGAAGTGCTCACCGCATTGCAGTCACCTGTGCGCGCGGATCTCAGCACCCTCCTGCAGAGCTATGGCACCGCTCTCACCCATGAGCCGACCGCGGAGGAGGACGCGACCCAGCTGCCCGAGGTGAAAGGCAAGACCGGCGCCGAGGGCCTCAACGGCGCCCTCAAATACGGCGGTCCCGCCGGTCGCTACAGCGCCCAGGTGACCAATGCCTTCCTCGGCACTCAGCCGGGTGACCTCTCGCGCCTCGTCGCCGGCGCCGGCCGCGCGTTCGGCGCTTTCGCCAGGCGCGAGGCCGACCTCCAGGGCCTCATCGTCAACTTCAACATCTTCACCGGCGCCCTCGCGGCCGAGTCTGCCAACCTCGCCGTGACGATTCACCGCTTCGCTCCCTTCCTGAGGACCGCCCGCCTCTCCCTGATCAGCCTCAATCGAATGCTGCCCCCGCTGCGCGCTTACGCGATCGAGCTGACCCCGTCGATCGCCGAGCTGCCGGCGCTGATCGCCGCCTCCGGCCCATGGCTGCAGCAGGCGCGCCCGCTGCTCTCCGGCAAAGAGCTGGGCGGCACCGCGAGGCTGTTGGCCAAAGCTACCCCCGGCCTCGCCGGCGCCGCTCAGGCCGGCAAGGCGACCACGTTGCCGCAGCTCAACCAGCTCAGCCTCTGCAGCAGCCGGGTTCTTGTCCCGACCGGCGATCAGACGATCAACGACAGGTTCGCCACCGGGCCCAACTACCGCGAGTTCTTCTACAACCTCGTCAACTTCGCCGGCGAAAGTCAGAATTTTGACGGCAACGGTCCCTTCCTGCGCGTCCAGATCGGCGGCGGTCCGCAGCTGGTCCAGACGCCCAGCCCCGAGGGAAACCTGACGACCGAGAAGGCCTTCTACTCCAACACGATCTCCCCGCCGCTGGGCACCCAGCCGCAGCTCGGTGGGCGACCGCCGAAGAAGCCCAACGCGCGCTGCTTTAAACAACCCGTTCCCGACCTCAACGGCCCGCTCGGCCAGCCCGGTCCGGCAGACCCCTCGGCGGTGAGCCCATGAGCCGCGAGCCCGGAGTCAGCCGCCTGCAGCACTTCCGCGCCACGCTTGACCGGCAGGCCCGCGGTCGCAGCAAGGACACGATTGCGATCGTCGTCCTTGCGATCGCCGGCATCACGATGACGCTTTGGATCTTCACCCAGCAGAAAGCGTCGTTGCCATCGTGGACCCCCATTGTCGGCCAGGACTACGCCCACATAACCGGCGAGTTCACCACCGCACAGGCGGTGACCCCCGGGCAGGGACAGGCAGTCGACATCGCCGGCATCCAGATCGGCAAGGTCGCCTCGGTGAAACTCGAGAACGGCCACGCCGTGGTCGGCATGGACGTCGAGCCGCAGTACCTGAGGTTGATCCATCCCGACGCGAGCCTGCTGCTGCGCCCGAAAACGAACCTCAACGACATGATCGTCGAGATCGATCCCGGCCAGGCGAGCGGCCACATCGAGGACGGCGCCAACATCCGCCTCTCCCGCACCCAGCCGAACGTCAACTTCGAAGGCTTCATCTCCACTCTTGACGGCGATACCCGCCAGTACCTGCAGCTGCTGCTTGCCAGCGGCGCCCAGGGGATCGGCGGCCGGGGCCGCCAGCTCTCCAGCGCCTTCCGCCGCATCCAGCCCTTCGCCCACTACATCGCCGACCTAAACCGCGAGGTCGCCAAACGGCGTGTCGCCCTCGCCAACGTCATCCATGACTTTGGCTCGCTGACCACCGAGCTGGGCCGCCGCGACGCCCAGATCGAGCGCTTCGTCACCTCCTCCAAAGACGCCCTCGGCGACTTCGCCGCCGAGCAGCAGGCGATCAAAGACGCCCTGCGCGAGCTCCCCGCCACGCTGACCGTGGCGCGGGCCGGGCTGGCCAGCTCCGACCGCTTCTCCACCGTCGCCCGCCCGGCGCTGCTGGGCCTGATTCCCCAGGCCGAGGCGCTTGGCCCCGCCTTCGACGCCACCGGGCGCTTCTTCCGAGAGACGACGGTGCCGATCCGCGACCAGATCCGCCCCTTCACCCGCCAGATCCGCCCGCTGCTGACCCACCTCAGCCAGGGCTCCTCCGACTTCGAGAAGACCGTCCAGGGCTTCGGCAATTCGCTGTCCGGGCTCAACGCCTTCTTCAACCAGCTCGCCTACAAACCGAAAGGCAAGGAGAGCTACCTCTTCTACCTGCCCTGGCTCAACCACAACGCCAACGCCACCTACCTCCAGGATGCCATGGGCCCGGTTCGCCGCGGTGTCGTGCTGCTCAGCTGCAACGGCGCCTACCTGGCGCGGGGCTTCGCCGGCTCCGAGCCGCTCCTCAAGACCGTTCTGCAGGCGGGCAGAATCGTCACCCCACAATCCCTGCCGGAAATCCCCGCCGACCCGACCTTCGGGGGCAGCATCGGCTGCGGCCCCAACGCGCCCAAATGAGCAAGCAAGCCCCCAGCACTGGACAGCTCCTGATCATCGCCGGCTTCGCGCTGTCGTGCTTCGGCATCCTGCTCTTCCTCTGGATCACCTTCGGCGGGCCGACCCCGTTCAGGGCGAAGACGTATGAGATCAAGGTGCCCTTCAACGAGGCGACCCAGCTGGCCGAGCAGTCCGACGTGCGCATCTCCGGCGTCTCGGTTGGCAAAGTCAAGACCATCGGCCTCTCGCCCGACGGCAAGCAGGCGCAGGCGACGATCGACATCGAGAACCAGTACGCACCGCTTCCGCGGGCCACCCGCGCCATCCTTCGCACCAAGACCCTGCTGGGAGAAACCTACGTCGAGCTGACTCCGTCCAGCAGCGACTATCCGGTATTGCCCGATGGCGGGACTCTCTCGACCGCCAACGTCGCCCAGTCGGTCCAGCTCGACGAGATCTTCCGCACCTTCGATCCCGAGACGCGCGCCGCCTTCCAGACCTGGATGCAGGACGCCTCGCTTGCGATCCGCGGCCGCGGCCAGGACTTCTCCAACGTCTTCGGCGAGTTCGAGCCGACCTTCGCCACCTTCGACCGGCTCTTCCGCGTGCTCGACACCCAGCGCCTCGCCGTCCGCCAGCTCTTCCGCAACGGCGCAACTACCCTCCGCGCCTTCCGCGGCCGCAACGGCGAGCTGGCCAGCCTGATCGACAACTCCAACGCCGTCTTCACCACCACCGCGGCGCGCAACCGGGACATCGAAGCCCTCTTCCGTGCCTTCCCCACCTTCCTGGACGAGTCGAAGCTAACCCTGGAGCGGCTCAAATCCTTCTCCCTCAACGCAGACCCGCTGATGCAGCAGCTCGTCCCCGCCGCCAAGGAGCTCTCCCCGACCCTGATCGCCTTCTCCCGCTTCGCCCCGGAGGCGAAAGGCTTCTTCGAGGGCTTCGCCCCGGTGATAGCCCGCGCGCCGCGCGCCTTCCCCGCCTTGCGCAGGCTCTTCCGCGACGACTTCCCACCTTTCCTGAGAGCCCTCGATCCCTTCCTGCGCAACCTCAACCCGGTGCTCGCAGGCCTCGACCTCTACAAACACGAGGTCACCGCGGTGATGGCCAACCTCGCCGCGACCTTCAACTCGGTCGCGCTCACTCCCACCGGCGAGCAGGTCCACCTCTTGCGCTCCGCGGTCATGCTCGGCCCCGACTCGCTCGCCACCTTCCCCAACAGGCTCACCACCAACCGCGCCGGCGCCTACAGCCAGCCCCGTGCCTCGGACGGCCTTGCCGGCGGCCTGCCCGGTTTCGAGACGCGTCAATGCAGCTCCGGGATCACCGCAACCCTCGATCCCAATGCCCCAAACGACCCCGACTTCAACTCACGTACCGAGGGCAGCGTCGCAGAGGCCACGGACTTCTTCAACCGGCTCAAAAAATACGCCTTCGCCGACCAGGACAGCTCCGGCTCGATCCCGGCGCCCCCCTGCGTCCAGCAGCCCCCCTTCGAGCCGATCGGCAGACCCGGCGCCCCCTCGACTTACCAGCAGACTTTCCCCCAGCAGGGGGGATAGCCGGAAGTCCCCATTTGGGGACGTTTGAGTACAGCAGTCGAGTTCTCCGGCTCTCTGCTCTACAGTTTTGGAGTGGCTTCCGGTAGACGCCAATCGAGGTTGAATGAGCAGCTACCCCGGGGGCGACACGGATTGTCCCGGGAGGTCGTCACCGAGTCCCAACGCCGCCGCATCCATCAGGCGATGATCGAAGTGGTCTCCGAGCGCGGCTATCCGGAAACCCGCGTGGTTGACGTGATCAGCGTCGCCGGCGTGTCGAGGAAGACTTTCTACGAGCTGTTCGACAGCAAGGAGGATTGCTTCCTGGCGGCCTACGATGTGCTGCTCGGCAACCTGCTGGGGGACACGGCGACGGGGTTTGAGTCCAAGCCGGGCGCTCCCTGGTCAGAGCGGGTGGCGGCGGCCCTGCATGCGCTCCTCAAGCATTTGGCCGAGCACCCGGACGAGGCCCGCTTCGCGATCGTCGAGGTGCTCGCCGCCGGCCCGAAGGCGCTGGCTCGCCGCGACGCCGCGGTGCGTCAGTTCACGGGGTTCCTCGACGCTGGACGGGCGGAAACCTCGGTCGAGCTGCCGGGCATCACGTCGCTCTCGCTGGCCGGCGGCATCAACGAGCTCCTCTACAGCGAGATCCTGCACGGCGCCGCCGCGCGGCTGCCCAGCCGCCTCCCCGACCTGATGTTCTGGATCACCCTTCCCTTCCTCGGGGCCGAGGGGGCGGCAGCGGAGCGGGAGAAAACGCGGCTGGCAATGCTGGGAACGGAACTGGGGACATGAAGTCCTCCGGAACGCTGTGATCCGCTAAGTTTCGCGCGTGTTAAGCCGATCCTTTTTATGAATCCAGGGGTTCTCTATTAGCCGATGCTGGTAATTTGAGTCGGCTGGAGGGATTGCAAGGCTTTCGACGGCTGGGGTTCCGAACGGGGCCGGCCAAAAGGAGAGATATTGGGAATGCGTAAGCACTTGATTTGGACACTTGCCTTGGCCGCCGCGATGGCAATCGCAGTCGCCGGGGTCGCCACCGCCGCGAAAGTCACGGTCCGGGCGGGGAACCTAATCTTGACGTACGAGGGCAAGGTCAAGCCAAAGGCGCTGCCGAAGGACAAGGCCGCACCGATCTCTCTCGACATCGCAGGGACGATCGCCACCGTCGATGGCGCGCACCCGCCGGCCCTGAAAACGGTCACGGTCGACACCGACAAGTACGGCACCGTCAACGCCAAAGGCCTGCCCTCCTGCAAATCCAGCCAGCTCCAGGCGCAGAGCAGCGTCAACGCGAAAAAAGCCTGCCCCAACGCGATTGTCGGCAAGGGCACGACCTCGGTCCGGGTGGCCTTCCCAGACCAGACGCCGTTCAGCGCATCCGGCCCGCTGGTCTTCTTCAACGGCGGCGTCAAGGGCGGCACGACGACCCTGCTGATTCACGCCTACGTCAACGTGCCGACGCCGACCGCGATCGTCACGACGGTGAAGATCAGCAAACGCCTCAGCGGCAAATTCGGACTCCGCTCGATCGCGTCCGTGCCAAAGATCGCCGGTGGCTTCGGTTCGGTGACCTCCTACAAATTCACAATCACACGCAAATTCACCTACAAAGGCAAGAAGCAGAGCTATCTGGTGGCCAGCTGCGCTACCGGTCGCTTCTACGCCCACGCCAGCTCGGAGTTCAGCGACGGAACTCGGGTTGTAGGCGATGTAGTCGTGCCCTGCACCAAAAAGGGCTAAGGCAGCAGGACCCCGTTCGCCGCAGATGGGCCAATGGGTATTCGGTAAGAAGTAAAGGGAAAAGAAAGGCGGCCACCAGGCCGCCTTTCTTTATGCCCTCGAGCGTGCTGAGCGCAGAGACTCAGGCGGCGCGAAGGCTCGGCTCGCCGCCGACCCAGACGACTTGCTCGCGGTCGGGTCCCACGCCCACCAGCCGGATCGGCACCCCGGCGAACTCGGCGATGTAGTCGAGGTAGTCGCGCGCCGCCGGGGGCAGGTCCGCCTCGGCCCTGCAGCCGGTGATGTCGGCCTCGAAGCCGGGCAGCTCTTCGTACTCGGGCTCGGCGGAGTGCAGGATCGACTGGTGGTAGGGGAACTCCTCGAACACGGCGCCCTCCTTTGAGCGGTAGCGGACCGCCACGCGCAGCGGGTCGATTCCGCTCAGCACGTCGAGCTTGGTGATGGTCAGCGCGCTCATCCGGTTCAGCCGCACGGCGTAGCGCAGGGCGACCAGGTCCATCCAGCCGCAGCGCCGCTCCCGCCCGGTCGTCGTGCCGTACTCGTGTCCGCGCTCCAGCATGTGGCGGCCGACCTCGTCGGACAGCTCGGTCGGGAAGGGCCCGGCGCCGACCCGGGTCGCATAGGCCTTGGCCACCCCCCACACCTCGTCGATGTCGGTCGGACCGACCCCCGCGCCGACGCAGGCCGCGCCGGCGATCGGGTTGGAGGAGGTGACGAAGGGATAAGTGCCGTGGTCGAGGTCGAGCAGCGTCGCCTGCGCGCCCTCGAACAGCACGGTCTCGCCGCCGTCCAGGGCCTCCCAGCAGAGGTGCGCGGTGTCGGCGATGTGCGGTTCCAGGCGGTGTCCGTAGCCGGCGAACTCCTCTGTCATGGCATGCAGGTCAAGCCGCGGGTCGGGCACGTCGGCGATCGAGTGATCGGCGCCCTCGCGCACGCCTTCACCGGCCTCCTTGCGCAGCTTGCGGCGCTGCACCGACAGCTCGCGCAGCGCGTGCTGCTTGGGCTCCAGCGCCGCCATGATCTTCTTGCGCAGGATCTTCTCGTCAAGCAGGTCTTGAACGCGGATGCCCAGCCGCAGCGCCTTGTCGGCGTAGCAGGGGCCGATGCCGCGCCGTGTCGTGCCGATCGACAGCTTGCCCAGTTTCACCTCGCCCGCCGTGTCCAGCAGCACGTGGTAGGGCATGATCAGGTGCGCGTTGGCGCTGATCCGCAGGTTGCCGACGTCGACGCCCCGTCGCTTCAGTGCGTCGATCTCCCCCAGCAGGACCCGCGGGTCCAGCACCACGCCGTTGCCGATCACACAGGCCTTGTCCGCATAGAGGATGCCGGAGGGGATCAGGTGGAACTTGAACTCCTCGCCGTCGCGGACGATCGTGTGGCCCGCGTTGTTGCCGCCCTGGAAGCGCACGATCATCGCTGCGTCCTCGGCGAGCAGGTCGGTCACCTTCCCCTTCCCCTCGTCGCCCCACTGAGCGCCGACTATGACCATTCCGGGCATGACGACGAGAGATTGTGACGGGGATGGGCGCTGGGCGCGGCGTTAGGCTCCCGCGATGGCCTCGCGTCGCCTGCCAACCCGCCTGACCCGTCGCGCCAAGGCGCGGACGCGGCTCGGCTGGGCGCGCTCGGAGAGGGCGACGGTCGGCTTGGCCGTTGTCTCCCTGGGAGGCGCCACGGCCGTGATCGCCGGCCAATTCACCCGCATGCTGCGCCGCCGCTCTCAAGAGCATGGCGACGACGGCCTGGTGGAAGCGGCCCCCGCGGCGGCCATCGACACGGTGGGGGTGGCGGTGCGCGGCTACGCGGAGGCGCCGCGCAGCGAGACGGTGCTCTTCAACTTGTTGGCCGGCTTCCTCGGCGCCTTCACCTTGGTCCGCGCCTCAACCTTGGGGATTCGCGACGACTGGGGCCCGTTTCGCAACGTCAGCGTCGGTGGGCGCCACATCCATCACTTCGTGCCGGGCATCCTGCTCGCGTTCGCCTCGGGCACCACGGCGTTGCTGACCGATAGCAACGCCCTCGAGGACCGGTTGGCGATCCCGATGGGCGCCGGCATGGGCCTCACCTTTGACGAGGCGGCCCTGCTGCTGGACCTGCGAGACGTCTACTGGACTCGGGAAGGCCTGCTCAGCATCCAGCTGAGCCTCGGCGCCACCGCGATCCTCAGCATCGCCATCCTCACCCAACGAATGCTCCGCCGTGGTGAGCGCCGCCAGGAGGAAGAGGGCCTCATCCCGAGCCGGTCAACCGTCGAGTAGCTCCCCCGTCACATTGGGCGCCGTGAGCGTTCCGTAGCGCAAAAGCACCTCTTCCTTGACTTGCTCACGCCACGTACGGCACGCCGCTCGTCAGCCTGTCGCCGGTGAGCAGCCTCGGCAAAATGCGTAGTGTGAAACGCGCTACAGTTTCCGGCATGCCCCCCGCACCTCCCCCGCTGTCTCTGCGTCTCGGTCACGACGGGACCCGCGCATTGGTGTATCTGGCGCGTCGACGCGGGATAAGCCGCGCCGAGGCGGCCCGCCAGGCGATTGAGGAGGCTGCAAAGCGAGAGCGCAGTCGTGCGGGCCTGGCAGCCGAGGTGCGTCGGTTGATGGCCGATCCGGCTTATGTGCGCGAAGCCAGGGAGGTAGCCGAGCTGATGGAGGAGCTTCGTGGTTAGAGGCGATGTCCACGCGATCGCTCTACCGCGGCGACGCGGCCGCGCCCAGCACGGCCGTCGCTACGCGGTGATCGTTCAGGCGGACGATCTCCTCGGTCTCTCGACGATCGTCGTCTGCCCCACCTCTCAGTCGGCGCCCCCCGCGACCTTTCATCCGGAGATCACCATGGAAGACACGCAAACACGGGTCATGTGCGAGATGGCAGGCGCGGTGGATGCGCGCCGACTGGGCGACCGAGTTGGCCATCTCGCTCTGGACGAAATAGCCGCTGTCGACGATGCCCTCGGCCTGGTTCTGGACCTCGGCTGACCCGGCATGAATTCGGTCGCAAAGGGCGGCTTTGCCGCGTACGATGCCGCGCTGCCTTGACTACGTTTGCCTGACGCCGGGATTGCCGCCGGAAAGGCCCGGACACTGAAAAAGATGGCGCAAACTTCCACAGCCCACGTCCCTCCCCAGAACATCGAGGCCGAGGAGTCGGTGCTTGGGGCGATGCTGGTCTCCGAGCCGTCGCTGACCCGCGTCATCGACGAGGTGAAGCTGAACGCCGAGGACTTCTACCTCGACAAGCACCGCGCCATCTTCACCTGTGTCCACGACCTCTACGCCGACTCCAAGCCGGTCGACGAGTTGAGCGTCAGCGAGGCCCTGACCCAGCGCAACAGAATCGACGAGGCGGGGGGCAAGCACTATGTCTCCGAGCTGGCGGCCAAGGTTCCCGCCGCCGGAAACGCCAAGCACTACGCGGAGATCGTCCAGCAGAACTCGCTGCTGCGGCGGCTGCTCGGCGCGGGACAGCAGATCCAGGGCTGGGTGCACGAGCGCGACGGCGAGCCGCGCGAGCTCTCCGAGCGAGCCGAGAAGCTCCTCTTCGACGTCGCCCACAAAGAACAGGCGAGCGACTTCCGCCTTCTCTCCGAAATCCTCCACGACGAGGTCGATCGCCTCGAGAAGCTCTCCACCGGTGAGAGCGAGCTGACCGGGACCCCATCGGGCTTCAAGGACATCGACGCGATCACCGGCGGCTTCCAGCCCGGCAACCTGATCATCGTCGCCGCGAGGCCGGCGATGGGGAAGTCGGCGCTGGTCGCCAACATCGCCGAGAACGTGGCGGTGAAGCGGAAGATGCCGGTGGCGTTCTTCTCGCTTGAGATGTCCGAGGTGGAGCTGGCGCAGCGGTTCATCGCCTGTCGGGCGCGGATCTCCGGAGACAAGCTGCGCAAGGGACAGGTGGCGCAAAAGGACTGGCCGAAGGTGGTTCGAGCCTGCAACGAGCTGGAGGAGGCGCCGCTGTGGTTCGACGACTCCTCCGATCTGGGCATCCTCGACCTGCGGGCGAAGGCGCGAAGGCTGCACGCGCAGGAGCAGGACAAGGGCGGCTTGGGGCTGGTGATCGTCGATTACCTGCAGTTGATGCGCTCCGACGACCATCGCGCCAACCGCGTGGAGCAGGTCGGTCAGATGAGCCGCGGGCTGAAGATTCTCGCTCGCGAGCTGGAGGTGCCGGTGCTGGCGATCTCCCAGCTCTCTCGCGCTCCCGAGCAGCGCCATCCACCGAAGCCGCAGCTCTCCGACCTGCGCGAGTCCGGCCAGCTGGAGCAGGACGCCGACCTGGTCGCCTTCCTCTTTCGCGAGGACTACTACCGCGACCCCGAGGACGAGCCGGACGGCCTCGCCGACTTGATCGTGGCCAAGCACAGGAACGGGCCGATTGGCACTCGGAAACTGGTCTTCCTCGACCGCTTCCCGAAGTTCGCCGACTACGCCGGCCAGGAGCGGCCGGTAGAGCAGCCCGCCGGCGTGGGCCCCCCTCTCGAGGAGACGGCGACCGCGGGGCCTGACTTCTAGTGGCGGTGGCGCGCAGCGAGCCGTTCCGCGTGCAGGCCTGCCCGCTGGCGGTATGCGACGGCTCGGGCTGGATCCTCGGACCCGAGGATGTGGCGCGGCCTTGCGATTGCCGCGAGCAGCGACTGCGTCGCGGGCGCAGCCGCGGCGTGGCCTCGGTGATCCCCCGCAAGTTCCAGGGCGTCTCCTTCGACCGCCCGCCGGTGAGCGACATGACGCGGGATTTCCAGGCCAGGGCGGCTGTGGACGCGGTCCGCCGCTACATGGATGACCTGGACGCGAATCTCGCGGGTGGCAAAGGGACCTGGCTCTACGGCGGGCCAGGCACGGGAAAGACGACGCTCGCGATGCTGATCTCCAAGCGGGCTCTGGAGCTGGGGCACTCGGTCGCGATCTACTCTCTCCCGAAGCTGCTGGCTCGCATTCGCCGCACCTACGACGCCGAGCCGGGAGGCGACTCCTACCTCGCCTTCTTCGAGCGCCTCACCTCCGTCGATCTTCTCCACATCGACGACCTCGGCGCCGAGAAGAGCACCGATTGGGTGCTGGAGCAGCTCTACGCGCTGATCAACGAGCGCTACGAGTCCGAGCGTTCCATCCTCGTCACGACCAACCTCGATGAGATGGAGTTGAAGGAGCAGATCGGCCCCCGCACCGTTTCCCGCCTGGTGGAGATGTGTGGCGAGTCGATGATTCCGATGCACGGCGAGGACTGGCGCGAGCGCGCACAATCCGCCGCCCAGGCCGGCTGAGCGCTACTTCTCTTCGCTGACGATCGTCTTGACCGAGGCGATCGCGCCATCGGCCAGCTCGATCTCGACCATGAAGGTGCCGGTTTCGCGGATCGGCGTCTCGAGGCGAATTTTCCGGCGGTCGATGCGCAGGTCGCGAGCCTCGCGGATCGCGTCGGCGATCTCCTTGGGGCCGACCGAGCCGAACAGCTTGCCGTCCTCGCCCGCGCGCTGGTGGATCGTCAAGACGGTCTTGGAGAGCAGGGCGGCGGCCTGGGCGTCGCGCTCGGCGCGCTCCGACTCGGCCTTCACCGCGGCCTCGTGGCGTCGCTTCGCCTCTTCCAGCGCGCCCGCCGTCGCCGGCTGGGCCAGCTTGCGGGGGACCAGGTAATTGCGCAGGTAGCCGGGGGAGACGTCGACCGCCTCGCCACGCCGGCCGAGGTCATCCACGTCCTGGAGCAGGACCGCCTGCGCCACTCAGCGCTCTCCGACGTAGGGCAGCAGGGCGATCTCCCGCGCCCGCTTCACCGCCACCGAGAGCTGCCGCTGATGCTTGCGCGAGAGCCCCGTGACCCGGCGGCTGCGCGTCTTCCCCTTGTCGGAGAGGAAGCGCCGCAACAGGTTGAGGTCCTTGTAGTCGACCGAGTCGACGTTGATCCGCGTGTATTTGCGCGGGCGGAAGCGCTCCTGTGCCCGGCGGCCGCGGCGGGGTGGGGCTGCGTCTCGTGTCCTTGCCACTTTTTCGGTCCCTTACGTAGAAGTCGCCCGGCGAAGTGACCGGGCGAGCCAAGGGCAGGAATCCTAGCGAGTCGGCCGAAACGACGAGAGCCCCTCGCGGGGCTCTCGGAAGCCAACTCCGGCGTCGACGTGCCTAGAAGGGAATGTCGTCCCCACCGCTGCCGGTCGCGGCGCCCTCGAAGTCCGAGGTGTCGGCCGGGACGTCGCTGGTGGGCGAGAAGCCGCCGTTGCCGTTGCCGCCGCCGTCTCGCGAGCCCAGGAACTGGACCGAGTTGGCGATGATCTCGACGCTCTGCCGTTTGCCGCCGCCGTCCTGGGCCTCCCACTCGCGCCAGTCGAGCCGGCCCTCGACCGCCACCGGGCGGCCCTTGGAGAGGTAGTTGGCGCAGTTCTCGCCCTGCGCGCCCCAGACCGTCACGTCGAAGTAGTTGGGCTTGTCGACCCACTCGCCCGTCTGCCCGTCCTTGCGCCGGCTGTTGACCGCCACCCGAAGCTTGCAGACCGAAGTCCCGCCCGGCGTGCTTCGCAGCTCCGGGTCGCGGGTCAGGTTCCCGGTGATGACCACCACATTCATGTTCGAAGCTGCCAAGGCTCTCACTCCTCCGAAATCGTTATCTGAACCCCAGTCTAAGAGCGCGACCGGAGCGATCTCTCCCCTCGCGCGGAGGGATTTCCCGGAAAGAGCACATTTATCCCTTCTCTGTAGAAGCGGAATCGATCCGCCCGTAGGGCCAACCTCCCGCCTCCCATAAATCAATGGCCCCCGCGCTGGTGGAACAGCCGGGGGCCGTGGCACCAGGAGGTTGAGTCCCGATGCATGCCCAGCGTAGTTCCCGTGAGCAGGTAGACGCAGCGATCATGGGGTTGCTGCTCGATGAGCGCTTCCACCTATGGGCGGTCTCAGAGGTCGAGCGCGAGATTGGAGACGCGATGGCGGTCGCCGACAGCTTGGCGCGCTTGCTGAGCGTCGGCTTGGTCCACCGCGTCGAAGACGGCTTCGTCAGACCGCGCCGCGCCGCGATCCACTGCAATCGCTTGGAACTGCCGTGAGGGTCCCGGAGAAGTTCGGCGAGAACATCCTGATCTGCCGTAGGCGGACAGGGTTGTCGCAGGAAGAGTTGGGCTTCCGCGCCTCGCTTCACAGGACGGAGGTGAGCGCGGTCGAGCGAGGCGAACGCCTGCCGCGCATAGACACGCTCGTCAAGCTCGCTGGCGCGCTTTCAATGCCGCCCGGCGACCTGCTGAAAGGAATCGCGTGGCGACCGGGACACACGCGCTCGGGGCGCTTCCTGTCGAGCTAGCCGGAGGTCGCAGCGGAAAACGACTCCAAGCGTCCCTAATGACATCCGATACGCGCCCCAGAATGGCTGAACCCGCCGGAGCGGGTTCATAAGCCAAAAATCTGAGACAGCGCATCGATCTGGACTTGGCACGAAGGATCTTTACGCGGCGCTCGGACGGAAAGAGGAGTGCCGCCCCATGGCGAAAGCCAAGAAAAAACCCGACAAGCACGAGCGGAGGCTGGATAAGCCAGATGCCAAATGCCCTAAGCATCCGAAGAAGGACTATCGGCTGCTTGTGGAGGCTGCCTGGGCTGCTGGCTGGTGGTGCGAGAAGCGTCGCAAGTACATCTATTGCTTCCCGCCAGTCAAGACGCTAGATATGGTCAAGATTCCTATGACGCCCCATCAGCGGACCCTCCGCAACGTCAAAGCTTCGCTCGCTGCCGCTGGACTTGAGCTGTAATCTGTACCCAGGTAAGCATGGCTGAGACTCAGAAGACCCCAAAAGACTCGACCAAGCGCGAGGCCAACGTCCTCCTTGAGTTCCGCATGGTTGACCCGATGTCTGAGGAGGTTCTCGACGCGAATTCGGATGACGTGATCGAGGCCGTCGAAGCTCATGCTGCTGATATCGCGCTCGGGCCAGTTATCTCGCTTAATATGCATTCCTGCTCGATCAAATTGCGCTTCGATGTTCTCGCGGCAAATGACGCTGAAATTCACAAGCGAGTCGGCAAGGTCATTGCCATCATTCTTCGCGAGACCGACCTTGAGCTTGAGGTCAGCCGAAGCAGCGTCGAGGCCCATCAAGAGGCCGACGAGACGCCCACCGGCAAGCTTGCCGCCGCATAGCTAGTGGGCCTCCCCGGAACGTTCCACCCGTAACCTCGCTCAGGCCACTCGCCTGCGCCGCTCCGCCTCGGCGAGGCGGCGATCGCGGTGGGGACCGTTGCGGTAGGAGATGTGGCGGGCCATCGCGCCGGCAAGCTGCTCCCAGCTTTCGTAGTCCGCGTTCTTGACGACGAACTCGCCGAGCGCCCAGAAGTGGCACTCGATCCGGTTCAGCCAGGAGGCGTAGGTCGGCGTCGGGACCAGCTCCATGTTGGCCTTCGAGGCCCATTCGCGGACCGCCGGCGTCCAGTGGCAGGAGAGGTTGTCCTGGACCAGGTAGATCCGCAGGCGCGGGGAGTAGCGCATCCGGATCTGGCTGAAGAAACCGATGACCTCGCGTTCGCCCTTGCGGGGGCGGAGCCGACCGTGGAGGCGATCGGCGTGAACGTCATAGGCGCCGTAGAGGTAGCGGACCCCGCCCTTGCGGTTATAGGTCGCCCGCAGCCGCTCGGGCAACTTCTCGGGCGCCCAGCCAGAACCCTGGTGGGGGATCAGCTGGATCGGCCCCATCTCATCGAAGCAGACCACCGGGCCGTCTTCGGGCGGCTCGCGGTAGAGCGAGAGCACGCGCTCGGCTTTCTCTTGGAAGCCGGGGTCGGGGCTCCACTTCCATGAGCGCGTGCGCTGGTGGGAGAGGCCGGCCCCTCGCAGGATCTGGCGCAAGGTCTCCTCCCCCAGCTTTTCGACGATCCCGGTCTCGATCAGGTGCGGGCGCAGCTTCGGCAGCGACCAGCGAGTCAGCGCGACGCCCTGGGTGTCGGGGCGGGCGCGGGCGACCGCGACGATGCGGTCGCGCTGTGCGGGCGTCCT
>CAZHZI010000026.1:0-20805 GCA_964536955.1 uncultured Conexibacteraceae bacterium | reverse complement strand
CTCGTGCCGGTAGCGAAGCCGGACCGCCTGCGCCTTGATCGTGATCCCGCGCTCACGCTCGAGGTCCATCGAGTCGAGCACCTGGGCACGCATCTTCTTCGGGTCGACGGCGCCGGTTATCTCCAGGATTCGGTCGGCCAGGGTGGACTTGCCGTGGTCGATGTGGGCGATGATTGAGAAGTTGCGGATGCGGTCCATCGGCGAGGGCTGAGTATGGCGACCCGGATGCATGCGGACAGATGCGCTCGGCCTGCGCCCGACGCCACCCGCGGGAGGAGCGTGTTATCTGCAGGACGTTGGGTCGAGAAAGCCGGTTAGCCGGAAGACCTTTGTGGGGGGCTGGCTCAGGATGAGGGTGGCGTTTGGGTCTGAGGTCCAGTTGGCTGCGGGGGGGTAGGTGGGCTTGCCTGCTTCGGTTCGGTCTCTGCTGGCGATTACGTAGTCGTATCTGCCGGCGTTGAGGAGGCGGCGCCAGGCGCGGCAGGTGGTCGGGGGCGTGAAGCCGCCGTGGGGGCGCTCTGTGCCTATGTAGTCGACGCGGTTGGAGAGGTCGGTGCCGAAGAGGGGGTACTGGCGGGTGCTGGTGGTTGCCATGCGGGCCGCGGAGATCGAGCGGGACCATTTGAAGGCCGCGTTCAGCCCGGGGGCTGTGAAGCCTGGATCGGCGTAGCGACTCTCGAGGTAGTGGCGCTGGACGGGATAGCCGACGGCGATGGCTGCGAGCGCCAGCAATCCGGCGAGCAAAGCGAGCGCCCGAAACGGGCCCGAGGGCTGCCATCGTGGCCCCCGCGCCAACCAGCCCCGAATGGGATCGCGCAGAGGAGCCGCCACCGGCAGCAACGCGAGGCCGAGGACCAGCGCCGGGGCGAGGTAGCGCAGGCCGGACTCGAAGCCGCGTGGCATTCCCGGTGGGCCGGAGGCAGACGTCGGCGCGATCAGCCAGGCGGCGGCGACTGCCAGGCCGGTGACACCGACGACGCGCAGCAGCGGGCTCACGCCGCGGCCGAGGCAGAGCACGAGCCCCGCCAGGGCCAGGCCAATGAGCAACGGCCAAGCAAATCCGAAGCCGCCATGCAGTCCAGGCAGAAACCAGTCCGCCCAGATCGAGCCATCCGTCAAATAGGTCCACACGCTGTGCGCATCCCGGCCACCAAGCCCCTGCGCCGGCGCCGGTAGGTCGATTGGCCCCAGCTGCCGAACCCAGGGCAGCGGATTGCCGGTGTGGACGAGATTTCGCAGGTACCAATAGCCCCCTCCGGCCAGCGCGGGCAATCCAGCAGCGGCAAGCACGCGCCATCTGCTCTTGGGCGCGATCACCACCATCCCGATCACAAGAGCGGCGGCCGGAAGCAAAAAGTTGAGCTTGGTTCCCGCGGCGAGCCCCGCTGCCAACCCGACGACCACGAGGGCGCCGATCGAGAGGCCTCGGTCGCGATCAGCGCGCGCATTCCAAGCATTGACGGCAAACGCAACGGCAGCAAGCAGGAAAAAGATTCCAACGATGTCGTTGCGCGCCTCTCCGGCTTGGTCGGCGAGGGCGCTCACATTCAGCGCGACGGCACCCAGTGCAAGGGAGAGGGGGGCGACGCCGAACGGGCGCCCGATGCACCAGGCAGCCACCAAGCACCCAACGAACCAGCCGAGATTGAGCAGCGGCGAAACGATGTCCCGGTCGAACGCGGCCATCCCTATGGCGTGGAACAGTTCCGAATTGGCTGGGTAGAACCAGGCAAGGAACTGCGGCGCGATGAAGTGCAGGTCAAACGTGTCGCCGCTCTGGAAAAACCCGGCCGCGAACGGCCCGTGGTACCAGGTGGAATCGAACCCGGTCATGCCGGTGCTCAGCCTCAGTCGGACCCCGGTCGCGAAGTGGACGACTGCCGCAGCTGCGATGGCGAAAGCGATCAGAGTGGCGGCATCGACGGCTCGGCCACGGGTCCTGTCGTCGGGGTGGGGTGTCCTCCTTGCCCTTCGCGTCGCTTCGCCGGCCGGGCCGAGAGCGCCGGATTCTTCAAGCCTTCGGCTCCGCAGCCTACGGGCGGCGGAGATCACCCCACCCCGACGCCACCCGCGGTCGAGCGTCAGCAAGCCGAGGCCGAGTGCGATGACGCAAAACACATACGGCAGTGGCTTGAACAGGCCGAGAGTGCCCAGCAACTCAGCCACCCAGATCAGGAGAGCCAGCGCCAGCACCGCCGTGGCGAGATGGGCCGGTGCGCCCGCCCAGCCGGGGAGCAGGCGGTAGCGCAGGCTCCTCGCGCCCAGCGTCGCGAAGCCGACTAGGGCGGACAGCTCAACGACGCCCAGCAGGTAGCGCGCCAGGCTGAGCATCTAGCCGCGGCGCACGAGGCGGGTTATCTGCTCCAGCTCGGTGACCTTCAACAGCTTCGCGGCGCCGAGGTAGACCAACCCCCCGGCCCCCAGAGCGGCGCCGAGGGAAACGATCTGGCCGACGAGGCCGCGCCCCAGGGCATCGTCGAGAATGTCCCATATTCCGAAGCTGACGGCGGCGAGGGCGGCGGCGGCGAGGGAGATGCGGATGGCGGTGCTGAGCAGGCTGCCCAGTTCCAGGCCACCGAGCAGCCGGCGGAGGATGACGCACTGGGCGACGACGCTGGCGCCGGTGGCGATCGCCGTCGCGGCGACGATGCCGCCTACTCCCAGGTGGTAGAGGCCGAGCGCCGCCAGTGCGGTGACCGCCAGGTTGCCGGCGGCGATCGCGGTCGGCAGCCAGGGCCGCTGCAGGCTGAAGAAGGTCCGGGTGAGGAGGAGAAAGAGGCCGTTGGTCGGCAGCGAGAGTGCGAACCAGAAGAGTGCGGTCGCGACCAGGGTCGTCTGCTCCGGCGTGAACTCGCCGCGCTGGTAGACGAGCCGGACCATCGGCTCGGAGAGGACGAGGACGGCAGCGGCGGCGGGAATCAAGACGAAGAGGATCTGCCGCATCCCGTTCGCCATCGTCGCGCGCAGGTTGTCATGCTCGCCGCGCGATGCGAAGCGGGCGAGGGTCGGGAAGAGGACGGTCGCAATCGCCACCGAGAAGATCCCCTGGGGAAGCTGGTAGATGCGGAACGCCTTGTCGATTGCCGCCGGCGCCTGGTCGCTGACGAGGGTTCCGAAGAGGCTGTTGATCACCAGGTTGAAGTTGATCAGCCCGAGGCTGATCGTCACCGGCAGCATCAGCAGCAGGACGCGACGCAGGTCGCGGTTGCGCCAGTCGACGCTCCAGCCAAACTTGAAAGGGGTGTTGCGCAGGTCGAAGATGGGGATCAACAGCTGGACCAGCGTGCCGGCGAGGATGCCGATCGCGTAGGCATAGATCCGGTCCTGGCCCTCGAACATCGGCGCCAGCACGACCAGCAACAGGATGATCGTCAGGTTCCAGAACAGCGGCGCGATCGCGAAGGCGCCGAAGCGGTCGTAGCTGTTGAGGATGCCGACGACGACACCGCTGGCCCCGAGAAGGATCAGGATCGGGAAGAGGACCTGGGAGAGCGTGACCGTCAGGTCGAGGATCTCCCCCTTGAAGCCGGGTGCGACAAGCGGGATCACCGCCGGGGCGATCAGCACGAACAGCGCGGTGATGGCGCCGAGCACCAGGGTGACCAGCAGCAGCAGGGTCGAGGCGAGGCGAAAGGCCTCGCGGTAGTTCTTCTTCTCCAACTGCTCGGTGAAGATCGGGACGAAGGCCGGCTGGAGGGCCGCGTCGGCAAAGAGGCTGCGGATCAGATTGGGGACCTGGAATGCGATCGTGAAGGCTGACATCGGTCCGCTGATGCCGTAGTAGCCGGCGGCGACGACCTCCCTCACCAGGCCGGCCACCCGCGAAGCGGCGGTTGCGATCGAGAAGAACGCGGTCGAGCGGGCCAGCCGGCCCTCCTGGGCCGGTGCCTCTGGCGCTTCGGGGGTCTCCAAGCTAGCTGTCACTCGGTATAGTCGGCCGCCCGAAACATGGCCAACATAGCCTCACAGAAGAAGCGGATCCTACGCAGCGAGCGCGAGCGCATCGAGAACCGGCTGCTCACCAGCACGGTGAAGACGCATTTCCGCCGCCTCGAGAGCGCCGTGGAGGGCGGCGACACGAGCGCGGTCGAAGCCGAGCATCGCACGCTCGTCTCCAGGATCGACAAGGCCGTGCAGAAGGGCGCGCTGCACAAGAACACCGGAGCACGCAAGAAGGCGCGCGCCGCTCGTTTGACCGCAAGCCCCTCCTGAGTAACTAGGCCGGAGCCCCCGCGGCTCGCCTCAGCGCCAGGGTCAGCGCCAGCTCGTCGCCATAGTCGGCGCCGCCACGACACCACACCTCCAGGTCCGCAAGCACCTCAGTCGCCTCTCGCAGGTCGCCTAGCTCGACTCCCCGCAGCCGGGCGACCAGTTGCCTGGCGGCATAGGGATGCATGCCGAGGGACGACTCCACTTGCTTCTGCGGAACACCCTGCTCGATCTGGGCGACGGCAGCGCAGGCTTTCCGCAACCGCGAAGCCAAGCCATATATCTGCCCGGTCACGTTCTCGCCTTGAGCGACAAGTCGCTCGGCGATCCCCAAGGCCTTGGCAGGGTCGCGCTCCAGCAGGGCGTCGGAAAGAGCCCAGACGGCGGTCTCGGACGTGTCGGCGAGCATCTCGTCGAGGTCGGTTGCGGTGACCTCGCCTCCCTCTCCGGCCCACAGCGCCAGCCGATCCAGCTCGTGGCTGAGGCGGACCGGCTTTGCGCCCATGCGGTCGACCAGCATCCGAGCGGCGGCGGGGTCAAGGCGGAAGCCGAGCCGAGCCGCGTCGGAGACCAGGGTACGCGGCATGTCACGCGCCTTCGGCGCCTCGAACTCGTGGACATCGCCTTTCGCCGCCTTCACCGCCTTGACGAGCTTGGCGGGCGCCTGGGCACGGGCGATCAGCACCAGCGTCAAGTCCGGGGGAAGCGCGGCGACCGCCGCCACGACGGCGTCCAGTTGGCGATCTCGCCAGCGCTCCACTCCGTCGGCGAGAAGATAGCGGCGAGTCTCCGTAAGGGACATCGCCGGGATTGCGCCGAGCAGTGCCTCGTGATCGGGGGCGCCCCTTCCCTCGCTCGGCTCGAAGACCCGCAGCGCCGCGGTGCCTCCCTCCCTTTCGGCACGGGCGCGCAGGCGGGAGCGCGTCGCGTCGATCTTGGCGTCGTCGGTGCCGGCGATCAGGTAAAGCGAGCGCATCTCCTCGGCCACGCCGCCGAGTGTATTAGCGGGCCTTGTCGGCCTTCCCGGCGTGCTTCCCGGCGTGCTTCCCGGCTGCGCCGGAGTCCTTGGCGGCTTCCTCGCCCTCATCCGACCGGCTCGTCGAGGGAACGGACGGCACCAAAGGTGGCGCCTTGGCATCGTCCGCGTCCTTTGGCTTCGGCAAAGTGTTGCCCTTGCTCTTCCCGTGGGACGAGGTGCTCTTCCCGTGGGACGAGGTGCTCTTCCCGTGGGACGAGGTGCTCTTCCCGTAGTCACTGTCGCCGTTCACGCTCGAGCCGTCTGCACCGGTCGAGGCGACGGGCTTTTGCGAGGCTGCGGACCCCGGTTGGCTTGGCGCAGCAGACGCCTCGGGGGTCGCCGAGGTGGGCGACTCGGCGGGGGGCTGGGCGACGGGAACGGGGGGATTGCTCGTGGCGGCCGGGCCGGGAAGCGGGGAGAGGGCATGCGGCCCGGGGACCTGGCTGGACCCGGAAACGTCAGAGCCGGCGGAGCGACCCTCGCCCGAGCGAGGGGACGACGGGGGCGCCTTCGGCGTGCGATCGCGGGCGGATCTTTCGGCCGGAGCTATTCGCGCCGGAGAGACCGCGGCGCCGGGCGAGAGCCGGAGCTTGACCCGGGGGTCGGGGATCGCGCTGTCGAGGACGTGCGGCCACTCCTGCTGGGCGACGAAGGCCACGAGGCCCAGCCCGGTCGCAGCAATCAAGCCCAGCAGGACGGTCCAGGTGCTGCGCATCATGACCAACAGCCCCCGGCTCCCCTCCTGGCGGGGCGCGGACTTAGACAGCGGCTGTTCATGGGCGGAAGACACCTACGGAGCCATCGGTCAGGGACGCTGCAGGCGATAGGGGCCCGGTCAGCAAACCCACTATCGATTCGTAGATTCGTTTAGGCGGCTTCAGCCGCCGGCGACAGCCTGAATCGTGCCGCGGCCCACCTCGATGACGACGCCGCCGTCCCGATCGGTGCGCATCGTCTCGACCCCGCGCTCGGCCAAGGTCCGCAGGGTGCCGGGAGCCGGATGGCCGTAGGCGTTGTCCTCGCCGACCGAGATCACGGCGAGCTTCGGTGTGGCCCGTTCGAGCAGGGCGCCGAGGCCGGCGTCCTCGCTGCCGTGATGGGCGACCTTGAGCACGTCGACCTGGCCCGGGTCCAGTGGCGCGGCCTCGGCCTCGGCATCGGCGGTGAGAAGCATCGAGAAATCGTGCCAGCGGGCGAGAAGGACGAGCGCCTGCCCATTTGGATCGTCGCCTGCAAGCGGCTCGGCAAGCAGCTCCCGTGGCGGCCAGAGGACCCGCAGGCGGAGCTCTCCGAAGCGCAGCGTGTCGCCCGCGGCAACTGGCAACAGCGCCGACCCCGCCTTGCTCGCCTCAGCCAGCAAGGGCGCAGCGAGTCGGCCGTAGGCAAGCCGCTGGACGGGCACCAGGCCGAGTAACTCCTCGATCCCACCGGCGTGATCGGCTTGATCGTGGGTGACGAACGCGGCCCCGAGCGAGTCGACCCCGGCGGCGCGCAGGGTTCTGGCGAGGTCCTCGCCATGTGGTCCGCCGTCGACCAGGACCGACGGAGAGGCGGCCGGCTGGAGCAGGATCGCGTCGCCCTGGCCGACATCGAGCACCTCGACTCGCAGGCCCCCAGGAGGCGCCGCCGCGGTTGTGCCGCGATCTCCCTCGAGGCCCATCAGCGCGAGCGCGACGATGCCCACGGCCACGATTCCGGCGAGCAGCGGTTGCAGCCGCCGCGCTGGGACGCCGCGCCGGCGACGCAGCGCGGCGATGCGCCTGCGGTGGGCGAGACGAATGACAAGGACGGCTGCCCCCGCGATCCCGATGTAGGACGCAACCAGCCCCGCCATGCTCAGCCGTAGGTGCAGATAGGCCCAATTCGGTCGGCCACACCAGGAGGCGATCTGGGCGATATATGCGAGCAGCAGGGCGTTGACGGAGTTGAGGAGCTCGACGGGAAGGCCGGGTAGCTGGCCGGCGGCCGCCGTCAGCATCCCCAGCCACATCGCCGGCGCCACCGCCGGCAGCGCCAGCAGGTTGGCGGCCAGCGTCGTGGTCGAGATCGCCCCGAAGCGATGGGCGATCAACGGCGCCGTGGCCAGGGTCGCCGCGATCGTCACCGCGGCCCCCTCCGTCAAGACGGGGCGCCAGCCGTTTGCGCCGATCCGCGAAGCGATCGCCTCGCGGATCGGCGCCGCGGCGAGGAGGATCCCGACCACGGCGGCGAAGCTGAGCTGCCAGCCCACATCGGCGGCGATCTCGGGGTCGATTGCCAACGTCACCACCGCGGCGGCGGCCAGCGCGTACAGGCGGGAGGAGCGACGACCCGCGAGCGTCGCCAGCATCCCCAGCGCGCCCATGACGCCCGCCCGCTGGATCGACGGCCCGGCGCCGGCAAGCGGCACGTAGACGGCGATTAAGCCAAGGATCCAGATCAGGCGGGTGCGAAGCGGGACGCCGAACGCGGCCAGCAGCGGCGAGGCGAGCAGCGCCAGCAGCATCACATTTTGACCTGACACAGCGAGGAGGTGACTCAAACCCGAGCGGCGGAAATCCTCGACCGTCCGCTTGTCGATCTCGTCGTCCTCGCCGAGAACGAAGCCGCGCGCCAGCTCCGCCTCCCGGGTCGGCATCCCCCTGCCGAGCGCGACCTCCGCCCGTTCGCGAATCTGCGCGGTGTTGAGCAGGGCGAGCGCGGTCAGCGCCACGATGCCGAGAACGATCGGCACGGACAGGCGTCGTTCGCGCACCTCCAGCCCTAGGGCTGGAGGCCGGAGCGCAGGGACTCCATCGTCGCCGGCCCGATCCCGCTGATCTGATCGAGCTGGTCCACCGAGGCGAGGCCGCCGTGCTGGTCGCGGAAGTCGAGGATGTTCTGCGCGGTCACGGGCCCGATCCCCTCGATCGTGTCCAGCTGCTCGACGGTGGCGCTGCCGAGGCTTACAGGGCCGTCCGCGGAGGCCCCCGGGCCGCCCAGGGGCGCCCCGCCCGGTCCCCGCTCCGGGACGACGACTTGTTGCCCGTCGGCGAGGCGGGCGGCACGGTTGATCGCCTCCAGGAGGGCGCCGCCGCTCGGCCCTCCTGCACGGGAGATCGCGTCCTTCACCCGCGCTCCGGCGGAGAGGCTGTAGACGCCGGGGCTGCGCACCGCTCCGGCGACGTCGACGACGACAGTGCCGCCGCCGCTGCTGAAGCTGAAGTCGCCACCGCCGGAAGCAGGCGCCGAAGCCGCCTCGGCAACCGACGGTGGGGCGTTACCGCTCTCGGCGCGAATCGCCCTTGCGCCGATCAGCAGCAATGCGACAGCAACCGCTCCGTATACGACGATTTGGGAGCGAGAGACCTCGGGCATCGCCCCGAAGCGTGGCCGGCGCGGGTGTACGCGTGGCGCCCCAAAACGGCCGGCTTCTCACCGGCCGGTCAAGAAAGCGTCAAATCAGTCCTCGTCGTCGTAGCCCGCGACTTCGGCGAGTCGGTCGCCGTACAGCTCGGCAGCAGCGACCGGCGGCGACTGGACCGAAACGCAAGCCAGCTCGTCCTCGCCGTCGTTGGCGATGGCGTGCTCGGTGGCGGGCGGCACCAGGATCAGGTCCCCCTCGCCCACCCGCTGGGTGTCGCCGGCAACCGACATCGTCCCCGATCCGCGAACGATGACGTAGACCTGCTCTCCCTCCTCGTGGGAGTGCAGCGTCTGCTCGGCGCCAGCCGGAACTTCGAGCCAGGTGACCGACATATTGCGCGAGCCCAGCTCCCCCGCGTCCATCAGGACATGGGAGCGTAGGCGGTGCCACTCCTCCACAGGAGCCTGCTCAAGGTGCCTGACGAGCACGCGCGCTTTGTACCAGAACCGGGCGAGGCGGGGCTAGCGGACGACCAAGTTGACCAGCTTGCCAGGCACGACGATCTCCTTTACGACCTCTTTCCCGTCCAGATGGGTGGCGACCTTCTCGCTTTCGCGGGCGAGGCGAAGCAGCTCCTCCTTGGGAGCGTCTGCGGCGGCCTCGATCCGGTCCCGCAACTTGCCGTTGACCTGGACGACCAGCGTCACGGTGTCGCTGGCCAGCAGCGCCGGCTCGGCCTCGGGCCAGGGCTGCTCCCACACCCGCCCGCCATTCAGCCTCTCCCAAATCTCGGCGGCGAGGTGCGGGGCGAAGGGATGGATAAGCGAAGCGGCCGTCGTCGTGGCGAAGCGGACCGCGGCTGTCCCAGCCGGATCGTCGTAGAGCGAATCCTTGACCCGATACGCCTCGTTGACCAGCTCCATCACCGCTGCGATCGCCGTGTTGAACTGGAATCCTCGCTGGAAATCGCCAGTCGCCTTGTCGATCGCCCAGTGCGCCTTGGCGAGCAGGTCGCGAGCGTCGCCACTCGCTGCCGTTGCGTCAAGCTCGCCGGCGACACGCCCGTCGACCTCCTTGCAGAGCCGCCAGAGCCGCGAGAGGAAGCGGTTGACCCCCTCCACTCCTTCGTCTGACCAGTCGCCGCCGCGCTCCGGCGGCCCCATGAAGCAGACATAGGTGCGAGCGGTATCGGCCCCGTAGCGCTCCACGTACTCGGCCGGGCTGACGGCGTTGCCCCTCGACTTCGACATCTTTGCCCCGTCACGGGTGATCATGCCCTGGGCGAACAGGTTGGCGAATGGCTCCTGCACGCCGAGGTGCCCCATGTCGGCGAGCGCCTTGGTCAGGAAGCGCGCGTACATCAGGTGAAGGATCGCGTGCTCGACACCGCCGATGTACTGGTCGACGGGCAGCCAGTGGTCCGCGGCGGCGCGATCCCAGGCGGTTGCATCGTTTTGAGGGTCGAGGTAACGGATGAAGTACCAGGAGGAGTCGACGAAGGTGTCCATGGTGTCGGTCTCGCGGCGGGCCGGCCTGCGGCAACGCGGGCATTGCGTGGCGACCCAATCCTCGGCGGCGGCGAGCGGGCTCTTCCCCCGCGGCGCGTAGTCCTCGACCTCGGGCAACTCGACCGGAAGCTGGCTGTCGGGCACCGGGACGATGCCGCATTCCTCGCAGTAGACAATCGGGATAGGCGCGCCCCAGTAGCGCTGACGGGAGACCAGCCAGTCGCGCAGGCGATAGTTGACGGCGGCGCGGCCGCGGTCGTCGGCGGCAAGCCATTCGACGATCTCCCGGTAGGCCTCCCGGTTGTCCTTGCCGTCGAAGCGGCCGGAGTTGACCATCGGCCCATCGCCTGGATAGGGCAGGCCGTGCTCGTCGCGGGCCGCATCCGAATCGACCCCTTCGATGACCCGTTCGATCGGCAGGCCGAAGGCCAGGGCGAACTCGTAGTCGCGGCTGTCGTGCCCGGGCACCGCCATGATCGCGCCCGTGCCGTACTCCATCAGCACGTAGTCGGCGACGAACATCGGGATCTCCTCGCCGTTGACCGGGTTGAGGACCGTGCGTCCGAGCGGAACCCCGGTCTTCTCGCGACCCTCGGCGCCGCGCTCGTCGGCGGACTCCCGGGCCACGCGGTTGACGTACTCGCGCACCGTCGCCTCGGCCGGCGTGCCGGCGACCAGCCGCTCCAGCTCGGGGTGCTCGGGTGCGAGCACGAAGAAGGTGGCGCCGAACAGGGTGTCGGGACGGGTGGTGAAGACGCGGAAGTCCACGTCGAGCTCCTCACACCGAAAGACCACTTCCGCGCCCTCGGAGCGACCGATCCAGTTGCGCTGCATGGTGATCACGTGCTCGGGCCAGGATTCGAGCAGCTCGAAGTCGGCGAGCAGCCGCTCGGCGTAGTCGGTGATGCGGAAGAACCACTGCTCGAGGTTGCGCTGCACGACGGGCGTTCCGCAGCGCTCGCAGCGACCGTCGACGACCTGCTCGTTGGCGAGCACGGTGGCGTCCTTCGGGCACCACTGGACCGGCGCCTCGGCACGGTAGGCGAGGTCGCGCTCGAGCAGTTGCAGGAAGATCCACTGGGTCCAGCGGTAGTACTCCGGGGTGTGGGTGCCCAGCTCCCGCGACCAGTCGATTGAGATCCCCCACTCGCGGAACTGGCGGCGAAAGGAAGCAATTGAGCGCTCGGTCGCCTCGCGCGGCGGCTCCCCCGTCTTGATCGCGTTGTTCTCAGCCGGCAGCCCGAAGGCGTCATAGCCCATCGGGTGGATCACCTCAAAGCCGTGGCGGCGGCGGAAATGAGCGATCGCGTCGCCGACCGCATAGCACTTGAGATGGCCGACATGAGGCTCGCCGGACGGGTAGGGAAGCATCTCGAGGACGTAGGACTTCGGCTTTGAGTCCTCGAAGCCGGGCTGCCCGGGATTGGCGACCTCCCAGGTCTTCTCATCGGCCCAGGTCTGCTGCCACTTGCTCTCGATCGCCGTGGGGTCGTAGCCGCTCACGCGGCGATCTTGTCAGACGACCGGCGAGAGAGCCTCGAGGAGGTAGGACCAGGCGTAGACCTCGATTGTCGCTGCAACGACGAGGGTTGGGATCGCCAGCAGGACTGTGATGAAGGTGGCAGCGAGGAGCTGGTTCCACTCGCCGCGACGGCTGGCGATCAGCCAGGCCGCGAGCGGGAGGAAGAGCGCGGTGAGCTCCGGGATCGCGTGTGGGAGGACGCTGAGGATGAGGATCGCGTGGGAGAGGTCGAGCTGGAAGGCAAGGGTCGAGCCCTGGAAGCCGAGATAGAGGGCCTGGGTGGAGAGCGAGAAGAGAGTGACGGCGGCGACGAAGAGGATCGCCAGCTCCCCCGCCTTGACGTGGACCCAGCGCGAGAAACCGGTCCGCTGCGCCGCGGCGATCGGCATCGAGGCGCCGGCGATGAAGCCCGCGACGCAGGCGGTCCCGTGCAACGCCAGGACCAGCGCGTTGCGCCAGAGGATCGGCAGCAGGTCGTCCGGAGCGGCAGGCTCGGTCACCCCCGGCAGGTGGACCGGCGTCAGATCCGGCGTCAGCATTCCCGCCACGACCCATACAGCCCCCAGCAGCGCCAGGGCAACCGCGAGGCTGAGCGACAGCCATCCTCGCAGCACGGGCCAGGGGCTCCCGTTCCAGGCCTCGAACGTCTCCCGCGTGTCTTGCATCCCGTGCGAGAGCACGTGCTGGTCGGCGCCGGTCATCGCCCATCCATCGGCAGCAAGGGGCAAGGGTTTGAGGAACGCAGGCGGCGGCGCGCTCGAATCACCCGTGCTCTACCCAATCGAGGACGGGGCCTCAAGAAATCGACAGTGCGGGCCGCCAATTGGTATAGCCGGAGTAACCCCTACGAGCTACACTGTTGGATATGCCTTCCAAGCACCCACGAATCGCCGTTACCGCAGACCTGGAGCTAGGGGAGGCGCTGGCGCGGGTTCGCGCCGCCACCGGCACCCGCGAGGCTGATGCGACGCTCCTCCGCCGCCTCGCCGTCGAGGGGGCGGAGGTTGAGCTGGAGGCCGGGCGCAACCGCCGTGTCGCTGCCGAGGCCCTGTTCGAGGCGATGGATTCTGAGCAGTTCGATCTCGACCCCTCCGCGGTCGATCGCCTGAACGCGCCGCCCGCGGCCTGATGTCGGCCCGGCTCTGGGACGGCGTCGGCCCGGTGCTTGCAGATACCTCCGCCTGGATGCAGGCTCGCCGGGACAGCGGGGCACGCGATCTGCTGCTTGGCGCGGTCGAGCGCGGTGATGTCCGCTGGTGCTGGCCGGTGCGCTACGAGCTGATGGTCGACGCAAGGGGATCAGACGGGATCGCCGCGGTCGAGCGAACCCTGGAGAGCCTGCGCGAGGTGCCGGTAGATCGCAGTGTGCAGCGTGCGGTTCTGTCGACGATGCGCGAGTTGGCAGCCGGTGGTTCGCACGGCACCCACCGCTTTCCTCTTACCGACCTGGCGGTAGCCGCCGCCGCCCAGGACGTGGGTATCGACGTCTTGCACTTCGATCAACACCTCGAGCGCCTCGGCGACCACCTCGGCGTCGAGTCGCACTGGATCTCAGACCCTTCGTGAGAAGTCGCAATGTCTAATGGACAGCTCCGAATCCTCTACTGCGACGACCAGGAGCGTTTTCGAAAGGAGTTCGTAGCCCGGCACCGAGATCGCTTCGAGATTGAAACCGCCGCCAACATCGCCAGCATCCTTCCGACCTTGCGCAACCGCAAGGCCGAAGAATTACCAAACCTTCTTCTGCTCGACCTCTACCACGAGATTGACCCAGCCAATGACGAGGGCGAGGACGAGGGCGAGCGAAAAAAAGAGGCGAAGGCGGCGCTGGAAGAACTCGACGCGACGATACGACGTACCAAAACGCGTGTCGATCTTGCATGGCGACCTGTCGCAGTTGAAATAGCAGAGGAGATTCGCCGATATTTCCCCGCGCACACCCTGCCGATCACGATTTACAGCCAGAAGGGCTTGTTTTTCCTCGACGATGAGCAAATGCGCCGGATTGAGAAGGCGGAGGTAGATTGGCTGCTGAAGGACAGCGACCGCTTCTCGGCTGATACCGAAGATGTATGGATTAGACGAGCTGTGGAGCGCAGCAAAACCTCGAAGGAGACGCCTCGGGACGTCAGAATCGCGATCTGGAGCGTGGGGGCAGGTCTCGCCGGATCGCTGCTTACGCTGCTGATCCAAGCTCTTGCCACATAGAGGCCCCGTATCCGCGCTGGCCCGGCTCCGTACGAGCAAGCAACCAGGCGATGGAGCTGAGGGGGCTCGAACCCCTGACCTTCGCGCTGCCAGCGCGACGCTCTTCCAGCTGAGCTACAGCCCCGGGAGACGCGAGTTTAGAGGTTCCGCTTGCCCGAATCGGGGCTAAGCGGCCTGCTGCTCAGGGCCCTGATCCTCGTCGATGTCGAGGATCAGGTTGTCGCCTGCGGTGTGGCGGACGCGGAACTCCAGAGGGGAGCGCTCTTCCAGCTCCCGAAGAAGCTCGACGGGCTCGTCGAGGCGCATCGAGAGGGTCGCGCGGCCCTCGGAGAAGCGCTCGACCGAGATCTCCGAGGTGGCGCCTATCTGACCGGCCGCGTCCTCGAAGCCGACCAGTTGGGAGAAGTCGCCGAGCGGGCCGATCTCGACCTTGACCAGGCCCTCGAAGATGCCTTTCGGCTCGACAACGGCCCGGCCGTTGTCGGAGCCGTTTGACGACGCTCCGTTCGCCGGCTGGACATCCAGCAGCTCCTGAGCGCGGCGGCTGACCTCCACCGCTTCGCGCAGCGCCTTCATCCGGATCCGGGTCGCCTGGCCCCGCGCCTGGGACTGGATCTCCTCCAGCCGCATCGAAACGGACTCCAGCGAGGCGATGCTGCCGTCGTGACGCTCGTGGGCTTCCCGCAGCCGCTCCGTGAGGCCGCGGATCTCGCGCTCACGCTCCAGCACCATGCCGGAAAGAGAGGCCAGCTCCTGCTCGGCCTGGGCAGCCGACTCGGCTGCGACTCGCCGTTGCTCCGACGCGTCCTCGGCGTCGCGCTCAAGCGCCCAGACCCGTGCGTCCCTCGCTGTGATCGCCGCGTCCACTTCGGCGCGGCGGTAGCCGAGGAACACCCTCTTGAAGCTACCCATGCGCGGCACCGTAGAGGTGCCTTCGGACGTCACTTTGTGGCAGCTTCGGGTCCAGGCTAGGAGCTTCCTGCCACAGCTCCTCCAGCTGGTAGCGCTGCCGCGCCTCCTCGGTGAAGACGTGCAGCACGCAGTCCAGGTAGTCGAGCACGATCCAGCCGGCGGCCCCTTCCCCTTCCATGCCGCCCGGCAGCAGACCTTGCTCCTGCTTCACCCGCAGCTTCACCTCGTCGACGATCGCCCGCACCTGGCGCTCGTTGCGCGCCGTGCAGATCACCAGGACGTCGGTGTAGGAGACGAGGGCGCGCATGTCGAGGACGACGATCTCCGTCGCCGCTTTGGAGTCGGACAGCTCTGCCAGCCGCCGCGCCAGCGCTTCGGAGTCGAACTCGCTCACGCGTAGATCTCCTTTTCTTCGATGAAGCGGGCGACCGCCTCGGGCACCAGGTAGCGCAGCGGCCGACCCGCGGCGGCACGCTCGCGAACCGAGGAGGAGGAGACGCCGAACTGCGGCATCTCCAGCATCGTCGCCCGGCTCTCCGCGTCGAGGCTGCGCATCACCGCGGCGACCTCGGCGTCGGAGACGCCGGCGCGGCGCGCCACCGCCAATCGCGCAAGCTCGACCACCTTCCCGGGCTCCCGCCAACTCTCCAGGCCGACGGCGGCGTCCGCCCCCATCACGAACACCAGCTCCGTATCGCCTCTCTCGCGCGCAAGCAGCTCCAACGTCTCATAGGTATAGGACGGCCCCTCGCGGTCGACCTCCGCCGTGGAGACGGCGAAGCGGGGGTCGTCGGCGGCGGCCAGACGGGTCATCGCCAGGCGCAGCTCCCGCCCCGGGTCGTCGAGGATCCGCTTGTGCGGCGCCTCCCCGGTTGGGACCAGGATCACCTCGCTCAGGCCAAGCTGCCAAAGCGCTTCCTGGGCGAGCGCCAGGTGTCCCAGGTGCGGCGGGTTGAACGCCGAGCCGAGGATCCCGACGCCGCCCGCCGCGCTACTCACGCACCTGGCCGTCGCCGCGCACGACGTACTTGAAGGTGGTCAGCTCGCGCAGGCCGATCGGGCCGCGCGCGTGCAACTTCTGAGTCGAGTTGCCGATCTCAGCCCCCATCCCGAACTCGAAGCCGTCGGTGAAGCGGGTCGAGGCGTTGGTGTAGACCACCGCCGCGTCGACCCCGGCGGCAAAGCCGTCGGCGGCCTCGCGGGAGGCCGTGACGATCGCCTCGGAGTGACCGGTGCCATGGCCGTTGACGTGGTCGATCGCCTCATCGAGAGAGTCGACCACCCCGACGACCATCTTCAGGTCGAGGTACTCGACCCCCCAGTCTTCATCGGTGGCGGCGCCGACTTCGACACCACCGGCAAGCTCGCGCGCCCGCTCGTCGCCGACCAGCTCCACACCTGCGTCGCGCAGGTCGGCAAGCGCCGCGGGAAGGAAATCCGCTGCCACGTCCGCGTTGACGAGCAGGGTTTCCGCAGCGTTGCAGACGCCGGGGCGCTGCACCTTCGCGTTGTAGGCGATCCGCCGCGCCATCTCCAAGTCGGCGTCGGAGTGCACGTACACGTGGCAGTTGCCCGCCGCCGCGTACATCACAGGCACGGTTGCGACGTCCTTCAGCGCGGCCTTCAACCCCTCTCCCCCGCGCGGGATCAACAGGTCGACCAGGTCGTCCTGGGAGGCCAGGTCGGCGAGATCCTCGCGGCCGCCCCCTGCCAGCAGCAGCACCGCGTCCTCGGGCAGGCCGGCCTCCTCGAGCGCCTCGCGGACGATCGCCGCCAGCGCCCCGTTGGAGCGCTCGGCATAGCTGGAGCCGCGGAGGACGATCGCGTTGCCGCTCTTGATCGTCAGCGCCGCGCAGTCGATCGTCACGTTGGGACGCGCCTCGTAGACGACGGCGACGACCCCGAGCGGCACACGCAGCTTGCGCAGGTCGAGCCCACTCTCCAGCACCTTGTGCTCGAGCTCCTCGCCGATCGGGTCGGGCAGCGCCACGATCGCCCGCACGCCGTCGGCCATCGCGGCGATCCGCTCCTCGCCGAGCGTCAGCCGGTCGCGCAGGGCCTCGCTCAGCTCTGTCGCCCGCTCGTCAGCGAGGTCGGCGGCATTCGCCTCGAGGATTTCCGCCGTTCGCTCGCCGAGCAGCCGCGCAATGGCCTCGAGCGCGGCGTTCTTCGCTTTGGTCGTCGCGGCCCCAAGCGGCCGTGCCGCTCGTTGGGCGGCGGCGCATGTTTCGGCGATGCTGGTCGCGGCTACGGCCATCGACGACAAGGGTAGCTGGGGCCCTACACCAAGACGAAGCGGTCGCGGTGGATCACCTCGTCCGCCGCGTGCGGGAGCAGCTCCCTCACCTGCTCGCTTTTCTTGCCCATGACGCGAGCGAGCTCACTCGAGGAGTAGTCGACGATGCCCTTGCCGATCGCCGAGCCGTCGGAGGTCACTTCTACCGCGTCACCCGCATCGAAGTCTCCTTCGACGGCTGTGATGCCGACCGCCAACAGGCTGGAGCCGCTTTCCCGAAGCACACGGGCGGCGCCGGCATCGACGGCGAGCTTGCCGCGGGACGGCTTCGCGTACTTCAACCAGAGCTTGAAGCTCGACGCCTTGGAGGGCTGCGCGGCGAAGCGGGTGCCAACCTTGTCGCCGTCCGCGGCGGCGCGGAGGGTCCCTTGGTTGGTGCCGTCGCAGATAACTGCCGGGATGCCAGCCTCGCTAGCCATCTCAGCGGCGGCGACCTTGCTGCGCATGCCGCCCGAGCCGAAGGCCGAGGTGCGATCGCCGATCTCCATGCCTTCCAGCTCCGCGAAGTCATGAACCTCCCCGATCAGCTCGGCCCCCGGGTCGGCTCGGGGATCGGCGGCGTGCAGGCCGTCGATGTCGGTGAGCAGGACGAGCAGGCGGGCGTCGAGCAGGATCGCCACCTGGGCGGCGAGGAAGTCGTTGTCGCCGAAGGTGATCTCGTCCGTGGCGGTGGTGTCGTTCTCGTTGACGACCGGCACGACCCCCCACTCGATCAGCCGCCACAGCGTCTGGCGGGCATTGAGGTAGTTGGTGCGGGCGGCGATGTCGGCGGCGGTCAGCAGCACCTGCGCCGCATGGGCCCCGCGTGCCGCGAGCCGCCCCTCGTAGGCGCGGAAGAGGTCCCCCTGGCCGACCGCCGAGGCGGCCTGCAGCTCATCCATCGCGCGCGGGCGACTCGGCAGCTCCATCAGCCGCATCCCCCGCGCGATCGCCCCGGAGGTGACCATCACCACGCGCTCGCCGCTGCGCTCCAGAGCGGCGACCTGTTCGCAGACGGAATCGAGCACGTCGACCCGCAGCTCACCGTCATCGCCGGCGACGATCGAGGAACCGAGCTTTACGACGAGGGTCATGACCTCCGCAGTCTAGGAACCGGGGTGCAACTCGAACTCGTGCTCGCCGATCCGCACGTCGTCGCCCGGCTCGAAGCCGGCCGCCTTGAGGGCCGCGACGACGCCCATCTCGTTGAGACGACGGTCCAGGTAGCCGAGCGCCTCATCGTTGCTGAGGTCGTGGCGCTCGAACAGCAACTCGACGCCGCGGCCGAGCACGCGGAAGGTGCCGTCATCCTCGCGCTCCACCCGGTAGCCCCCCTCGCCCACCGGGCGGTAGACGCGATGTTCGACCTCGAACTCGGAGGCGTGCTCGCCGCCTGCGTCGACTCTGGCCGGAATCTCAGGCAGCGCCGAGAGGATCGGCTGCCGCAGCTCGTCAAGTCCCTCGCCGGTAGCCGAGGAAGCCGCCAGCACGTCGAGAACCCGGCCCCCCAACCTCTCCCTCCATTCGCGCACCGCCGACTCGACCTCTCCCTGCGGAAGCAGGTCCCGCTTGGAGAGCACGACGAGCTCCGGCAGTCGGTCGAGACCGGCGCCGTAGGAGGCGAGTTCGTTTCGCACCGCCTCGTAGTTTGACTCCGGCTCTCCGTCGAATGGCGCCAGGTCGACCAGGTGGACGAGCATCGCGCAGCGCTCCACGTGGGCGAGGAACTCGTGCCCGAGCCCCGCGCCCCCGGCGGCCCCCTCGATCAATCCGGGAATGTCGGCGATCACGGCCTGTCGCTCCTCCCCCTCGATCGTCCCCAGCACGGGCGAGAGCGTCGTGAACGGATAGTCGGCCACCTTGGGCGCCGCCCGCGTCAGCCGCCCCAGCAACGAGGACTTCCCGGCGTTCGGCAACCCCACCAGCCCCACGTCGGCCAGCAACTTCAGCCGCAGCTCGATCCATCCCGACGCCCCCGTCGTCCCCTTTTCGGCAAACCGAGGCGCCTGCCGCGTCGAGGTTGCGAAGCGCTTGTTCCCGTGCCCGCCTCGCCCCCCCTGCGCGACGACCGCCAGCTGGCCCACCTCGACAAGGTCGAGCCGGCTGCCATCCACCGAGGTCGCCTGCGTCCCGGCAGGAACGGGGATCACCCGATCCTCTCCTCTGGCCCCATGGCGATTGGACCCTTCGCCATGTCGCCCCCGCCCGGCCCGGAAGTGCTTGCTGCCCCGCAGCGCCCCCAGGTCTCGCCGCGACGAGTCGCAGGCGAGCACCACGTCGCCACCGTGGCCTCCGTCCCCTCCGTCAGGCCCACCCTTGGGGACGTGAGCCTCCCGGCGGAAGGAGACGGATCCGTTCCCCCCGGCGCCCCCTTCGACCCAAATCTTCGCCTTGTCGTACATCTAGAGAGGGTACGGGCAGGCGACGGGACGCAGGCGAAACCAGCGCGCAGGAAGGGCGCCCGACCCCCTCCCGCCAGCGAGTCCCTAGTCCTGAAGGACCGAGATCATCCGACCGCGCCGGGCCGGCTTGAACTGAACCGTCCCGGCTTGCGTCGCGAAGATCGTGTGATCGCGGCCGAGACCGGCGCCCTCGCCCGGCCAGAACCGAGTACCGCGCTGGCGAACGATTATTTCCCCTCCGGAGACCTTCTGACCGGCAAAGACCTTGACCCCCAGCATCTTGGGGTTGGAGTCACGCCCGTTGCGGCTGGAGCCGAGTCCCTTCTTATGAGCCATCGTCGGCCTCCTTTTTGGCGGCGGGTTTTTTCTCCGCTTTCGACGCCGCTTTGCGGGCCGTCATTTTGACCTCGGTGACCTCAAGCTTGGTCAGCTCGGAACGGTGCCCGGCACGGCGGCGGTAGCCCTTCTTCGGCTTGTATTTGAAGACCTTGATCTTCGGTCCGCGCAGATGCTCGGCCACGGTCGCTTCGACCTTGACCTTCTCCAGCTCCTTCGGCTCGGCGACGACCTCCTCGTCGCGGAACATCACCGCGCGGAGGGAGACCTTGTCCCCCTCCTTGGCGCTGAGGCGATCGACGAGAAGGGAGGTGCCCTTCTCGACCTTGTACTGCTTGCCTCCGGTTTCGACTACGGCGTACATGCTCTATTCGTCCTTGCTGCCTTGATTGGAGCGCGACCGTCCCCGACCGCCCCTGCGGCCTGGGCGGCGACTGCGCGAGGCGGCGGATTCTAGCTCGGAGTCCCCGTCGCTGCCGCCGCCCCCGTTGCTCGCCTCCACGCCGGGCAACGAGGCGACCGCGGCGGAACGCTCCACTCGCTCGATCCGGACCAGCTTGCGCTCTCCGACGAATCGCCCCCCGCCGGTGACGCTGACGATGTAGGAGTCGACTCGAGCGACCGCGTCGTCGGCGTTGTACATGTGTGGCTCGTCGATCTTGACCAGCACCTCCTCGCCGACCTTGAAGGGCAGCGCCCTCTCCTCGATCTCCTCCCGCGTGCCCGACTCGACCAGGTCGAACGTGTCGATCGGCAGGGCCTCGCCTCCTTCGAAGTGGAACTGCTTGCCGGTTTCGGATTCCAGCTCGGCCAGCCCGCTTCCGGGGTCGATCAGCTCCGCCGCCACCTTGGGATTGACCCGCAGCAGGAAGGCCTCGGGCTGGGGGTTGTCGGCGACGAGCTCCGGCAGCTTGCGCAGCCCGTCCAGCGCCACCGTCTCCGCGGAGAGAACCACGCCCTCCCCCTCGCAGGTGGGGCACGGCGCGGTGAGGATCTCCCGCACGCCGTCGGTCACGTTCTGGCGGGTCATCTCGACCAGCCCGAGCGGCGAGACCTCGACCACGTAGCTCTTCGACTTGTCCGTGTCGAG
>CAZHZI010000025.1:0-21227 GCA_964536955.1 uncultured Conexibacteraceae bacterium | reverse complement strand
CGACCGCCGACCACTACGCCTGGATCGGCTGGAAGAACCACAAGCACTCGGTCAACAACCCCTACGCGCAGTTCCAGGACGAGTACACGCTCGAGGACATCAAGGCGGCGAAGATGATCCACGATCCGCTCACCAAGCTGCAGTGCTCGCCCACCTCGGACGGGTCCGCCTGCGGAATCGTCGCCTCCGAGCGCTACGTGGACGAGCACGACCTCTGGGGGCAGGCTGTCGAGATCGTCGGCCAGTCGATGGTCACCGACCTCAGCTCCACCTTCGCCGACGACACCGACTGCATGAAGATCGTCGGCTCCGACATGTCGAAGCAGGCCGCGCAGGAGGCCTACGAGGAGGCGCAGGTCGGCGCCGACGACGTCGACGTCTGCGAGCTGCACGATTGCTTCAGCGCCAACGAGCTGATCACCTACGAGGCGCTTGGCTTCGCCGCCGAGGGAGAGGGCCACAAGCTGGTCGAGGAGGAGGCCACCACCTACGGTGGCAAGGTCGTCGTCAACCCCTCCGGCGGACTGATCTCCAAGGGCCACCCGCTCGGGGCCACCGGCCTCGCGCAGTGCTCGGAGCTCACCTGGCAGCTGCGAGGGCAGGCCGACAAGCGTCAGGTCGACGGCGCCAAGGTGGCGCTGCAGCACAACATCGGCCTCGGCGGGGCCGCCGTGGTCACCGTCTACAAGCCGGCGGCCTAGAGGCCGCGGGAGGAGGAGGCACCATGGCGAAGGAGCGACGCTCACTGAGCGGCAAGGTCGCGGCGATCACCGGCGGAGCCCGGGGAATCGGCAAGGCGACCGCGACGGCGCTGATCCGCAAAGGCAGCCGCGTGGCGATCGGCGACCTCGACCTGCAATTGGCCGAGCGCACGGCAGCGGAGCTTGGAGGCGGCACGATCGCGCTGCCGCTGGACGTCACCGACCGAGACTCCTTCGCTGCCTTCATCGGCGAGGCAGAGCGTCAGCTGGGGCCGATCGACGTGCTGGTGAACAACGCCGGGATCATGCCGGTGACACCGTTCGTCGAGGAGGCGGACGACTCGATTCGCCGCCAGCTCGAGATCAACGTCTATGGCGTGATCGTGGGCACCCAACTCGCGATCGAGCGGATGCAGCCGCGCCGCAGCGGGCACATCGTCAACATCGCCTCGCAAGCGGGCAAGGCGCCACTGCCCGGCATCGCCACCTATTCGGGAACCAAGCACGCCGTGGTCGGGATGAGCGAAGCGGTGCGCTTCGAGCTACGCGACAGCGGGATCGAGGTGTCCTGCGTGATGCCGACGGTGGTCAACACCGAGCTGACCGACGGTGTCGGACAGCGCTGGATCAAGCCGGTCGAGGCAGGGGACGTCGCCAACGAGATCGTCGACGCGCTGGAGATCCCGCGCTTCGACGTCTTCGTGCCGCGCTCAAACGGGGCCATCCTGAAGGCGATCGCGATGCTGCCGCGTGGCGCCCGGGAGGCGGTCGGTCGCCTGATGAAGGCAGACAAGCTGATGACGGAGGTCGACCGTGGCGCTCGTCGCTCCTACGAGGAACGAGCGGCCTCGAGCAAGGGCGACGGGGCGGAGGAGACGGCCGTCACGGGCAGCGACGTCGCGTAGAAGTCGAGGTCGCCGCGCCACCGAGCCGCTACGTTCTGCGGATGGGGCGGATCTACGACGCGACCTGGGGACGCGGCTTCGCGGCGATCTACGATCGCGGCCTGAAGGCGACGGAAAAGGCCGGCCTGCGGGAGATGCGCCGTGAGCTCCTCTCCGAGGCCCGGGGGCGAACCGTCGACCTCGGCGCCGGGACGGGCGCCAACCTGGGGCTCTTCCCGCCGGAGGTCACCGAGCTGGTCCTCACCGAGCCGGATCCGCACATGGCAAGGCGGCTGCGGCGCAAGCTGGCGGAATCGGAGCAGGAAGCCACGATCGTCGAAGCGCCGGCGGAGCGCTTGCCGTTCGAGGACTCCAGCTTCGACACAGCCGTGTTCACGCTGGTCCTCTGCACGGTCCCCGACGCGACCGCCGCCCTCGCCGAGACGGCGCGGGTGCTTCGCCCGGGCGGGCGCACGCTCTTCGTCGAGCACGTTCGGGCCGGGGATCCTGGCACGGCGCGCTGGCAGGATCGGCTGGAGAAGCCATGGCGCTTCCTCGCCGACGGCTGCCATTGCAATCGCGACACGGTCGCCGCAATAGAAGCGTCGCCGCTGACGCTGGAGCGAGTCGAGGAGGGCCGCCTGCCCAAAGCCCTGCCGATCGTAGGGCCCCTGGTGAGGGGAAGCGCGGTCCTTCCAGGCACCCGCTCCGCCTGATCCAACGCACGATAATGGTGGTTATGTCAACTCATTGAGCTGCGGGGAGCCCGGCGCCCGCAACCCTGCTCAGCCTGCCCCCTGCAGGGCCGACTCGATCGCCTCGGCCGAGCTGGGAGTGCCAATCGGGTCGATCTCGCCGTCCGGCCCCTGCACTGCGAAGGACGGCGTGCCGGTGAAGCCGAGATTCGATGCCTGGCTGGTGGTCCGAGCCACTTCGCGCAGCAGCCGCGCGCTCTTGCGGTCGGCGTTCCACGTTGCGATGTCCCGAACCCCGGCGGCCCTGGCGATGGCGGTCAGGAACTCGTCGGTGACGTAGCCGGAGTCTTCGATGCCCTGGTTCCGGTAGAAGAGCTCGACGAAGCTCCAGCCACGGCTCTGCTCGCCGGCAGCGAGCGCCGCCGCTCCAGCAGTAGTCGATTCCGGACCGATGATCGTGTAGTTGCGGAAGTCCAGCCTGGCCTCACCGCGTCTGACCGGACCCGCGATGACCTCGGGAAGAACCTGCTCCGCGTATCCCTTGCACGCGGGGCACTGGAGGTCGCCGAACTCGATCAACGTCGCCTTCGCGCCGGGGTCCCCCAGAACCATGCCCCGTTGCGGAATGCCCCGCAGTTGCCTGGCGACCAGCTCTGCACCCTCGACGTCGGTGTCGCCGCCGCTGGTCTGGCTCTGGCTGATCACGATCAGCACTGCGGCCGCGGCTATGCCGAGGAAGGTCGCGGCGCTGCCGAGCTGGATAACACGCCGCCGTTTCTCTTCCTCCCGCTTCAGGGGCGTTCCCCGACGTAGGCGACCATGCGGACCGCGTTGGCCGCGAACAGCACCGTCATCAGGAGCGCGCTAAGCAGGCACCACTGGCAAACCGCGTCGATGACGAAAAGCTCCAGGTGGGTCAGGTAGACGGTGAAGCCGAAACCGGCCACCGCCAGGGCAAACCCAGCCATCCGGGCGCCGTCGCCCCGCAGCAGCGCAGTGAGGAGCAAGAGCACGTAGCCGATCACACCGAGGACGGCGACGTCGATCCCGAGCAGCTCGGAGTGGGAGCTGTTGGCGATCTTTTCGCAACCGCCTCCTCCGGCCAGGCAGGCGGGCGCTCCACCATCCGCCTGGGCAATCGCGATGTAGGCGGCGATGCAGATGCCGAACACCGCGACGAATGTCGCGACCCGGCGCAGCGTTCCCTCGTTCGGCGGTCTCACGGTCGGTGGAGTCTCGCGAGTCACCCGACCGGGAGCTTTAGCGGCGCTTCCAGCCACCGCCGGAAAAAAAGCGCGACAGCCTGCCGCTCGCTCGATCCGGCCGGAAGCTCGGCGGGCCCTTCTCCGGTGGAGGAAGCTCAGCCGCCTCCTCGGCGCTCAGCTTCAGGGTGACGCCTCGCTCCGCGGTCCTGCTTACCTCGGGCGCGTCGGCGAAGCGCACGGTGCCGCCGGCATCCTCGAAGACGACGCCGTCGAAGATGTGCTCGCGGGGATTGTCGAGGATCACCAACACCTTGCCGACCTCGACTTCGTCGGAGCTGTAGACAGGGGTGTCGGGACGAACAGCCGCGTAGTGGATGGACTCGCCGTCGTCGATCATGGCCCAAGGCTAATGAACCCGGCGGATCGCGGCTGCCGCCAGCCGGCGCGCTACGGAGAGTTCGGCGCAGAAGGCGGCGATCTCGCGGGAGAGCCTGCCTCCCTGCCAGGCGAGCGGGGACTCGCCCGGGGCCTCGCCGATCAGCCGAGCCTGCGGAAGGCGCTCCGAATAGGCCCGGGCGACCTCATAGGGGTGGCCGGGATCGGCGGCGTCATGGCTGGCCACCACCAACGAGGGCACATCAAGGGACTCGAGATTCTCCATCGCCTCGAAAGGGCGAGAACGCGGCACTTGGCGCAGAGCCTCGACGAGCGCGTCCGGGTGACGGTGCAGGAGCATCCGCTGGCGCGTAAAGCGCAGCACGGTGTCTCGCCAGGCGGGGTCGATCCCCTGGACGCGATCGATGTAATCGACGAAGCCGTCGACTCCTCCCTCCTCCAGCGCCGATGCCAGGCCGTCCCAGTAGCCGAGTGTCTGGTCGGAAATCTCCCCGCCGTACACCGGGCCGACCACGACCAGGCCGGCGACGCGTCCCGGGTGCTCCAGTGCGTACTCGACCGCCGTGTGGGCCCCCATCGAGTGCCCGGCCAGGACGAACGGGCCCTCCCCCACCGTTGTCGCCACCACCGACTCCAGGTCGCCGACCAGCTCCGGGTATCCATAACCCTGGCCGGTGGGCGCGGGGTCTGACTCGCCGTGCGCACGCGCGTCATAGGAGACGAGAGTGTGGCTCGAGCGCTCGAGCGCCCGAGAGCCGTGCAGAACGTACCGACGGGTGGCGGTAATGCCATGGCAGAGGACGACCGCAGGGCCCTCCCCCACCCGTTCGCCGCGGATCGCCGGGCGCTCCCCCGCGACGAAGCTGGCCGCCTCCGACGGCGCAGCCATCAGCCGACTGCGGCGAGGGCCTTCTCGAGGTCGTCGACGGTCTCGAAGGTCAGGCCCGCCAGCGTCACCCTGCGGTGGCGGATGGTGCCCTTCTCGTCGACGATGAAGATCGCCCGCCGCACCATCGGACCGGCGAGGACGCCGTAGGCGTGCGCCACCTCCTTGTCCTCGTCGGCGAGCAGCGGGACGCTGAGGCCCTTCTCCTCGGTGAAGCGCTCGTGGGAGTCGATCGACTGCGGCGAGATTCCCAACACTTCGGCGTCGAGCCCATCCATGCGCTCGCCCTCGTCGCGATAGGAGCAGAACTGCTTCGTGCAGACGGCGGTGAAGTCAGCGGGGTAGAAGGCCAGAACCACCCTGCGACCGAGGTAGTCGGAAAGCCTGTACCTCTTGTCGCCGGTGCCCGGCAGCTCAAAATCGGGCGCGGCGTCGCCTACGTCGACCTTGGCCACCTGGCCAGGCTAGCGATTCTCGATCGTGATCTCGTCGATCAGAACCGTCTGCTTCGGTTTCTGGGCCGGCGTGCCGAGCTTGCCGATCCGCTCGACCGTGTCGAAACCGCCGCTCACTCTGCCCACCAACGCGTAGTCGGGTGGCAAGCCGGCATCGGCGCCGGTGACGACGTAGAACTGGCTGCCGGAACGGCCGGGCGGCTCGACGGAGCTCTTCGCCATCGCGACGATGCCCTTCGTGTAGGCGAGGTTTGCCGGCGGCTTCTCGTCAACGCTGTAGCCGGGCCCGCCGGTGCCGTTGCCGAGTGGATCGCCACCCTGGATGACGAAGCCGGGAGCGATCCGGTGAAAGGGAAGCCCGTCATAGAAACCCTGCTCGGAGAGGTAGGCGAAGGAGTTGGCGGTCTTGGGGGCCCGGGCCGTGTCCAGCGCGATCTCGAAGGCGCCGCAGCTCGTGTCCACGACGGCGGTCAGCGGCTCGCCTTTCTTCACCGTCTGCTTCGGCGCCTTGAGGCTGGCCTGCTTGGGCTTTGGCGCCTCGACCTGCTCGCAACCGGCGGCGCTCGTCGTGGCCGTCGATTCGTCGTCCTCCCCGCTGCGCCCGATCAGGATCGCGGCGACCACGCCGACCGCGACCAGCGTGAAGACGGCGAGGATCAGCGGGCGGCGGTCTTTCGGCTCCTCCATCGGCGCGGAAGCCTAAACGGTTGCGAAGATCTCCGGATGCCCGCACCCCTGCTCACCCCTCTCGCCACCGCCGTCCTCCACGTCGCCTCGCCGGAGCGGGTTTTGGTGGTTGGCTGTGGCGACGGCGAGGCGGCGCTATTCCTCACACGGGAGTTCCCCACGGCGCGCGTGCGCGGCGTCGACTCCTCGAAGGCGATGGTCCGCGAGGCGACCCGCCGGGTCGGGCTCGATCCCGAAGGTCGGGTCGCCTTCAAGCACGGCAGCCCGGGGGCCCTCCCCTACCCTGACGACTTCTTCGATCTCGCCGTCCAGATCGACTCCAAGCCGGCAGGCGCGGAGTTGGCCAGGGTCCTGCGGTCCGGCGGCCACCTCATCCTCGCCACCTCGCGACCGTCGCGTGGCCCGTTTCACGCGACGCCGGAGCGGCTGGGGCGCAGACTCGCGCGGTTCGGGCTCAAGCCGGTGCAGGCAGGCCAGGCGGGGGACGGCCTCTTCTACGTCGGGCGCCTTGGCGCCTGAGCCGTCGAGGCGCAAATAGGCTGCCAAGCGATGGAAATCGAGGGAATGCCACTTGCGCTGCTCGCCAACCCCGCCTCGGCGGGAGGCAGGACGCTGAAGCTGCTGCCGCGAGTCGAGGCGGCCCTGGACGCCCGGCGGATCGTCTTCCGGGTCCAGAAGACCCGTGGCCTTGAGCACGGGGTCGAACAGGCGCTGCTGGCCGTCGAGGCCGGTGAGGTGCCTGTCGTGATGGGCGGCGACGGTCTGGTGGGCGCGATCGGCGGCGCCTTGGCGGGAGCCGAGACGCCCCTTGGGATCGTGCCGAGCGGGCGCGGAAACGACCTCGCCCGCGTGCTCGGGATACCCGACGACCCCGAGGGCGCCGTGGCGACGATCGCCGCCGGCAAAGTCCGCCGGATCGATGTCGGCGAGGCGAACGGCAGGCGCTTCCTCGGCATCGCCAGCGCCGGATGCGACTCCGAGGCAAACCGGATCGCCAACGAGACGAAGTTGGTGCGCGGCACCCTGGTCTATCTCTACGGGGGGCTGCGGGCGCTGTTGAGCTGGAAGCCCGTCCGCTTCACCATCCGGGTCGGCGATGAACGCATCCGCTTCACGGGCTACACGGCTTCGGCTGCCAATAACAAGGCCTACGGCGGCGGCATGTTCCTCGCCCCGGACGCGGACCTCGCTGACGGCGAGTTCGACATCGTCACGGTCAGCGAGATGGGAAAGCTGAGCCTCATGGTCAACCTGCTGCCCAAGGTGTTCAAGGGCACCCACGTCGAGGAGGACGAGGTGCGTGTCTTCCGGGCTCCCCATCTGGAGCTGAGCGCCAGCCGCCCCCTCGCCGTCTACGCCGACGGCGAGCATCTCACCGACCTGCCCGCATCGCTGCGTTTACTGCCGCGCGCCCTGAGCGTGCTGGCCCCCCCGGGTGAGTAACGGGGCGCTGTTCGGCGCGAAGGTCGCCCTGGCGCGGGCAATCGGGGTCGCCAGCCGCGCCAGCGGACGGGGTGGCGGGACCACGCTCCCCGGACGGGCATTGCTGCGACTGGCGCCCGACGCGATCGGCCGACTCGGTGCAGATCTCGACCGAGGCGTGACGATCGTCAGCGCCACCAACGGCAAGACCACCACCGCCGGGATGATCGCCTCGATCCTGGCCGCCGAGCAACGCACGCCGGTTCACAACCGGGCCGGCTCGAACATGACCTGGGGCGTGGCCACCGCTCTGCTCGAGCAGAGCGGTCGGGAGGGCCTCTTCGAGGTCGACGAGGCTTGGCTGCCACGGGTGACCGAGCAACTCGGGCCCTCGTTGATCGTCCTCGGAAACCTTTTCCGAGACCAGCTCGACCGCTATGGCGAGATGGAGGCGCTGGCGGAGGAGTGGGCACAGATGGCCGCGGAAAGGACGGGCCGCACCCGGTTCGCGCTAAACGCCGACGATCCCCTGATCGCCGACCTCGGCCGCGACAGCGAGGGTCAGCCGCGAGATGGCGTCATCTACTTCGGCGTCGAGGACGTCTCGCAGGCCCTGCCGGAGCTACAGCACGCCTTTGACGCGAAGCACTGCCGCCGCTGCGGACACCCCTACGCCTACGAACGAGCCTTTGTCGGCCACCTCGGCCATTACTCGTGTCCCAACTGCGGAGCGCAGCGGCCGCGCCCAGACGTGGCGGCGACCCGGATTGAGCTGCGCGGCATGGAGGGCTCGAGCGTCGCCGTCCGCACTCCCCGCGGCGAGATTGAGCTGAAGCTTCCCCTCCCCGGCCTCTACAACGTCTACAACGCGCTTGCCGCAACGGCCGCGGGGATCGAGTTGGGGGTCGAGCCGATGCGGATCGCTGCTGCCCTGGGTGAGATGCGCGCCGCGTTCGGGCGGGTGGAGACGATCCAGGTCGAGGGCGTGCCGGTCTCGATTCTGCTGATCAAGAACCCGGCCGGCGCGAACGAGGTCCTGCGCACGTTGAAGTTGGAGGCAGCCGGCGACGGGATCGACCTCTGGATCGCGCTCAATGACAGGATCGCCGACGGCCGTGACGTCTCCTGGATTTGGGATGCCGACTTTGAGCTGCTCGACGGCGCTGTTCGAGGCGTGACCTGCGCCGGCACGCGAGCGCCGGAGATGGCGCTGCGGCTCAAATACGCGGGATGGCCGCGGGACAGGATCACGGTCGAGGCAGACATCGAGGGCTCGCTTGACCGTGCGGTCGCCGAAGCGCCCAATCGACTCTTCGCGCTGCCGACGTACACGGCGCTGATCGAGTTGCGCAAGTTGCTGGCGACGCGGGGTCTTGCGCGGGAGTTCTGGAGGTGACGGGACTCGGGCACACCGCGGGCGGGTCGACCGGCGTCATTTGGCACGACACCGAGTGCGGGGCTTACGCGGCGGACCTTGGCCTTTGGGAAGCATTGGCGGAGGACGCGGGTGGGCCTCTTCTGGACCTGGGATGCGGGACGGGCCGGGTGGCGCTGCACCTCGCCCGGCGGGGACATCGAGTCACGGCACTGGACTCCGACGCCGCGCTGCTTGCCTCATTTGAGGAGCGGGCTGCGGGACTGCCGGCCATCGCAGAGCCGGGGGACGCACGGGGGTTTGAGATCGAAGCTGCATTCGGGCTGGTGCTCGCCCCGATGCAGCTGGTGCAGCTGTTCGCCGACGCGGGGGAGCGAAGCGACTGCCTGCGGTGCGTCGCGAGACATCTATCGCCCGGTGGCCGGGCGGCGTTTGCAATCGTCGACGAGATGCCTGCCGCGGAACCAGGCGCCTCCCCCCTCCCAGACGTCCGCGAGGTCGGTGGCTGGGTCTACTCGAGCCTGCCGCTCGATGCCGATGTCGACGCGGGGGCGATAGTCGTTCGCCGCCTGCGCCAGAGCGTCTCGCCGGCGGGGCAGCTCGCGGATGAAGTCAATGAGGTCGAGCTGCAGCTGCTTTCGGCCGGCACGCTGGAGCGTGAGGGCGCAGAAGCCGGGCTGGCGCCGGCGGGGCGGCGCGAGATCCCGGCCACCGACGCCCATGTCGGATCGACCGTCGTACTGCTGGAGGCGCCCTGATGGACCTTCGAGTCCTCACCCTCTACCCCGATCAGATGAACATCTACGCCGATCGAGGCAACATCGTCTTCCTGCAACGGCGTTGCGAATGGCGCGGCATCGGCTTCTCCTATGCCGGCGCCGGCCCTGGCGATGAGATCGACCCCGCAGCCCACGACCTCTTCTACATCGGTGGCGGGCAGGACCGCGACCAGCGAATGGTGGCTGCCGACATGGTCGAGACCAAGCGGGCGGCGCTGAGCTCCGCCGTCGACGACGGTGCCGTCGCCCTGGCGGTGTGCGGCGGCTACCAGCTGCTCGGCCACAGCTACCAGCTCGGCGTGGAGAAGCTCCCCGGCCTCGGCCTCGCCGACCTCGAGACGGTTCGCGAGCCGGGCCCCCGCCTGACCGGCAACGTCGCGATCGAGGCCGACCTGGGTGACGCGCCACAGCTGATCGCCGGCTTCGAGAACCACGGCGGGCGCACCTACCTCGGCCCCGACGCCGCGCCCCTCGGCCGCGTGATCGAAGGCTTCGGAAACAACGGCGGGGACAGCCTTGAGGGGGTCCACCGCGACAATCTCTTCGGCACCTACCTGCACGGGCCGCTTCTGCCCAAGAACTCCTGGCTGGCCGACCACCTGATCTCCCTGGCCCTGGAGCGCCGCTACGGGACTCGCCTGCAGCTGGAGCCGCTGGACGACACGATGGAGCGGGCCGCTCACGACTCGGCGCGACGGGCGGCGCTGGGCGGTTGAGGAGGGATCGGGGTAGCCGGGGCGCGTCTTTCGGCAAATTCACGACCCGCCCACGACGAGGAGATCGAGAACTTGACTGCTTCAACCGAAGACGACCGCACTCGCTGGCTGGCGCTGTACGTGCTCTGCGCGGGAATGCTGATGATCGTCCTCGACGCAACGATCGTGAACGTCGCGCTGCCTTCCATCCAGGACGACCTTGACTTCTCGCAGAACAACCTCGCCTGGGTGGTCAACGCCTACCTGATCCCGTTCGGCGGCCTGCTGCTGCTCGCCGGCCGGTTCGGCGATCTGGTCGGCCAGCGGCGCGTCTTCCTGGTCGGCCTGGGGATCTTCACCGTCGCCTCCTTCCTCTGCGCCGTCTCCCAGAGCCAGGAGATGCTCGTCGGCGCGCGCTTTGTGCAGGGCGTCGGTGGGGCGCTCACCTCGGCGGTGATCCTCGGGATGATCGTGATGATGTTCCCCGAGCCACGCGACCAGGCGAAGGCGATCGGGGTCTACGGCTTCGTCGCATCCGCGGGCGGCTCGATCGGGTTGCTCGCCGGCGGCGCCCTGACCGAGGCGATCAGCTGGCACTGGATCTTCTTCATCAACCTGCCTGTCGGCCTCGTCACCGCGTTTCTCGCGCTGCGGCTGATCGAAGGCCGCCCCGGGATCGGCCTCGGGGAGGGCGCCGACATCCCCGGCGGGGTGCTGCTAACCAGCGGCTTGATGCTCGGCGTCTACACGATCCTCGGCATCTCCGAGCACGGCTGGGGCTCCACCCAGACCCTGCTGCTCGGCGCTGTCTCCACCGCCCTGGTCACCGCGTTCGTCGTGCGCCAAGCGCGAATCGCCAACCCGCTGATGCCGCTTCGGCTCTTCCGCTCCCGCAAAGTCTCCGGGGCGAACGCGATCCAGGCCCTGCTCGTCGCCGGCATGTTCGGAATGTTCTTCCTCGGCGCCCTCTATCTGCAGCGGATCCTCGGCTATGACCCGCTCCAGGTCGGCCTCGCCTTCCTGCCGGCGACGATCGTCATGGGGACGATGTCCCTGCGCTTCTCCGATCGCCTCAACCTGCGCTTCGGCCCACGGGCGACGCTGATCCCGAGCCTGGTGGCGATCGGCGCCGGCCTGCTCCTCTTCGCGCGGACGCCGGTCGACGGCAGCTATGCGGTCGACGTAATGCCGCCGATGATCCTCCTCGGCCTGGGCGTCGGCGCGGGATTCCCCGCCCTGATGTCGCTCTCGATGTCCGGCGCCACGCAGAGCGACTCCGGCCTGGCGTCGGGCTTGGTCAACACCAGCGCGCAGGTGGGTGGCGCAATCGGCCTCGCCGTGCTGGCGACGCTGGCGACCGAGCGCACCGACGGCCTGCTCGCCGACGGCGCGGCGAACGCTGCGGCGCTCAACTCCGGCTACCACCTCGCCTACCTGGTGGGCGCCGCTCTGGTCGGGGTCGCCCTTGCGATAGCCCTGACCGTGCTGCGCTCGGACGCTCCCACCATGGCCGCGGACGCTGCGGCCGAGCCCCGGCAGGGCGAGCCGGCCTACTCCGAAGCCGGCTAGACCCGCGGCCGCTCAGCGACCGCTGGAGCCGAAACCGCCGTCGCCACGAACCGACTCGGTCAACGTCTCGACCTCAACCGGCTCGGCGAGAGCGATCGGAACAATGACCAGTTGGGCGATCCGGCTTCCCGGCTCGACCTCGAAGGTGTCGGCGGGGTCCGTGTTGAGCAGCAGGACTCGGATCTCGCCTCGATACCCCGCGTCGATCAGCCCGGGACTGTTCACCAGCGCGATGCCGTGCTTTCGAGCCAACCCAGACCTGGGCAACACCAGCCCGGCATGCCCGTCGGGTATCTCCACGGCGACCCCGGTCCCAACGCTCCACCGCTCCCCCGGCCCGAGGCGAGCCGGCTCAGACGCATACAGATCGAGCCCAGCATCCCCATCATGGGCCCGCGTCGGCAACGTCGCCCCGTCCTCGAGCCTCACCACCCTCAGCTCCATCGGCGGCACCCTAGTCGGACACTCGCGACAGGCCCCGCGGGCCTACACCATTGGTCCCGAGATCGGAGAACCGATGCAGCTCGGCCACGGGGACCCGCGCGAGCACCAGCACGCCATCGTCCCGCTCGGTCCGCTCCAGCTCACCGGCCACCTCGTACAGCTCGTGCAGCCTCGCCCCCTCGGAGTAGGGCACCAGCAGCTCGACCTCGGCCAGCGTGTCCTCGAAGGCGGTCTCGATTCGACGCCGTAGCTCGTCGATCCCTTCCCCGTCCAGCGCCGAGACCAGCACCGCCTCCGGGTGCCGCAGCGTCACCTCATGACGCGCGTCCTCCTCCAGCAGATCGGCCTTGTTGAGCACGAACAGTCGTGGCTTCTCGCCGGCGCCGATCTCCTCCAGCACCTCGTCCACCGCTCGCATGTCGGCCAACTGCCGCTCTTCCGACGCCGCAGCGTCGACCACGTGCAGGATCAAATCCGCCAGCACCGTCTCCTCGAGCGTCGCCTTGAAAGCCTCGACCAACTGGTGGGGCAGCTTCTCGATGAAGCCGACCGTGTCGGTGAGCAGGTAGTCGCGGCCCGACAGCTCGAAGCTCCGGGTGGTCGGGTCGAGGGTGTGGAAGAGCCTGTCCCCGACCCCCACCTCGGCTCCGGTGACGGCGTTGAGCAGGGTCGACTTGCCGGCATTGGTGTAGCCGGCGAGCGCGACTCGCGGCACGGAGGAGCGCTCGCGCTGGGATCGCATCACGCCGCGGTTTCGCTCCAGCCGCGTCAGGCGGCGCCGCAGCGCCGCGATCCGGTCGCGGGCAAGGCGCCGATCCGTCTCTATCTGGGACTCGCCGGGCCCTCGGGTGCCGATCCCGCCTCCGAGACGCTCGAGGTGGGTCCACAGCCCCCGCATCCGGGCCAGGTTGTATTCGAGCTGTGCCAGCTCGACCTGCAGCTTGCCCTCCGCTGAGTGGGCGTGGTCGGCGAAGATGTCGAGGATCGCCGCGGTGCGGTCGATCACGGGGACGCCAAGGGCCGCCTCCAGGTTGCGCTCTTGCCGTGGCGCCAGCTCATCGTTGCAAGCGACCACGTTTGCGTCGCGGGCTGCGATCTCCGTCTTCAACTCGGCCAACTTGCCGCGGCCGAAATAGCGGTCGGGGTCGGGCGCCTCGCGCTGTTGAACCATCTCGCCGGCGGTCGCCACCCCGGCGGTGCGCAGCAGCTCCTTCAGCTCGGCCAGCGGGTCGCCCTCCTCGCGGCCGTCGCTGATCCCGATCGCCAGCGCCCGCTGCCGCGCCCGCGGGTTCGAGACCCCGGTTCCCTCCCCGCCGTGGCGCGTCTGCGTGTTGCGGCCGTTTCTCGAACGTTGCACTCCAGCCCATTGTAGGGTGGCCCGATGAGGGTTTTCGTGACCGGGGGCACCGGCTTCATCGGCGGCGAGGTCGTCCGCCAGCTGCGCCAGCGCGGCGACGAGGTGGCCTGCCTGGTCCGCACCCCTGAGAAGGGCAACGAGATCGTCAAGCTCGGGGGCGAGCTGGTTTCCGGCGATCTCAGCGACAGCAAGGCGATCCGTACGGGGATGGAAGGTTGCGACGCCGTCATTCACGCCGCCGCGATGTATGAGGTAGGGATCCCCGTCTCCCAGCGGCCCGCCATGCGCGAGGCGAACGTCGGCGGCACCGAGCGCGTCCTGCGCGCCGCGTTGGAGGCGAAGGTCCCGAAGGTCGTCTACGTCTCCACGGTCGGCGCCTTCGGCAACACGCACCACAAGGTGGTCGACGAGTCCTACGAGCATCCCGGCAAGGAGTTCACCTCTTACTACGAGGAGACCAAGTGGCAGGCGCACCAGGTTGCCAAGCGGATGATCGCGGAAGGCCTGCCATGCATCATCGTCCAGCCCGGCGGCGTCTACGGCCCCGGCGACACCTCCTCGATCGCCGCCCTGCTCGACCAGTTCCTCTCCGGGAAGATGCCGCTGCTGCCCTTCCCCGAACTGGGCATCTGCCTCTCTCACGTCACGGACATCGCCGCGGGAATCGTCCTCGCCCTGGACAAGGGCGCCGCCGGTGAGACCTACGTCCTCAGCGGTCCGGCGACGACGATCCGCGAGGCAATCGGAACCGTCGCCGAAATAACCGGCCGCAAGGCCCCCAAGCGCGCCATGCCGATTCCGATGATGAAGGCGCTGACCCCGATCGGCCCCCTGGTCGGCAGGATGATGGGTCAGCCGCCGAACCTGCGCGAGCTGATCTCCTCAGCCGACGGCGTCACCTTCTGGGCCAGTCACGAGAAGGCGAGCCGCGAACTTGGCTATGCGCCCCGTGGCATGGAAGAAGGACTGCGCCAGACGCTCGAAGCGGAGGGTAAAATGCCCGCCGCTGCGGCTGCCTGACCCCGGAAGGCAAGGCCGTGCGAGTCATCGACGTCCACCACCTGGGACGCCCGCACGTGATCGGCTGCTGGGAGGTCGGCGGCGCCCTGGTCGACCCTGGGCCGGAGTCCTCGCTCAGAACGCTGTTGGAGGCGCTCGGCGACGAGCGTCCGCGGGCGCTGTTGCTGACCCACATCCACCTCGATCATGCGGCGGCGACCGGCGCCCTCGTGCGCCGCTGGCCCGACCTCGACGTCTACGTTCACGAGCGCGGCGCGGCGCACCTGATCGATCCTTCGAAGCTGCTCGCAAGCGCCGAGCGGCTCTACGGCGAGGACATGCGGCGCCTCTGGGGGGAGATCGTGCCGGTGCCGGAGGAGAACGTGAAGACGCTGGCGGGCGGCGAGCGCGTGCTGGGGATGCGTGTGGCCTACACCCCCGGCCATGCCTCCCACCACGTCTGCTATTTGCATGAGGACTCCGGGACGGCCTTCACCGGCGACGTCGCCGCGGTGCGCATTCCGCCCTCCGACCTGATCGTGCCTCCCACCCCCCCGCCGGACATCGACATCGAGGCCTGGGAGGACTCGATCGGGATCGTCGAGAGCTGGGAGCCCGAGCGGCTTGCCCTCACCCACTTCGGAGCGGTCGAGGAGCCCGCAGAGCACCTCGCGGAGGTCCGCCGGCGCCTGCGCGAGGAGGCGACGCTGGCCAGTGAGCTCTCCGAGGAGGATTACGAGCGTCGCCATCGCGAGCGCGTCGCGCAGAGCGTCGGCCCGCAGACCGCGGAAGAGCTGCTGCAGGCCGTTCCCCCCGGCTATCAATGGCGAGGCCTGGACCGCTACTGGCAAAAGCGTTAGCTTCTTCGCTGATGGGTGCCCAAACCGCCAGAGGAGATCGAATTGAGCAGAGGTAGAAGTCGCCCGGCAAATCGCTTCGCAGCGTGCCTTTTCGCGCTCGCATTGGTCCCGACCGCCCTCGTGGCCTGCGGCGACGACGATTCCGCTCAGAAGTTGACCTTCACGCTTTCCGCGGATGGCAAGGGATCGAAAGTCGCCCTTCCGACCGAAGCGGAAACGGGGCTTGCCGAGATCACCCTTGAGAACAACGGCAAGCGCGGCGGCGACCTCCAACTGATTCGGGTCGAGGGAAACCACTCCCCCAAAGAAGTGATCCAAGGGCTCAGCAAAGCGATGGAAGGGCAGCCGTTCCCCGATTGGTTCTTTGCCGGCGGCGGCACCGGCATCACCCCCCCAGGCAAGAGCAGCACAGTGGAGCAGGTCCTCCAGCCGGGTACGTACTACGCCTTCGACACGGCGGGCACCCAGGGACCGCCCGATGCGAAATCGTTGCTGGGGCTCGAGGTGACAGGCGAGGAATCCGACGAGGAGGTCGGAGAGGCCGACGCCACCGTCTCCGCGGTCGACTACGGATTCGAGGCCGAGGAGCTGCCCTCTGGAAAGACCGAGATCGCATTCGAGAACACCGGCGCCCAGCCGCACCATCTCCTGGCCTCGCGGCTGACGGGCGACAGCACGGCGGAGGACGCAGAGCAGTTCTTCAAAACCGAAAAAGGCAAACCGCCGCTCGAGGACAAAGGCACCCAGGCCACAGCAGTGCTCGAAGGTGGCGAGAGCCAGCTGGTCACGCTGAACCTGAAATCCGGCCGGTACGTCCTCTACTGCTTCATCAGCGATCGAGCGGGCGGTCCGCCCCACGTGGTGAAAGGGATGGTCGACGAAGTGGAGGTCGTCGAGTAGCCCTGCCGAGGTGAATCCCCGGGACGGTGCGAGCGCTCAGGCCAGGTGCGCTCGCATCCGCTCCACGGCTTCGGCGATGCGATCGTCCGGGGTGGTGAGTGAGATCCGGAAGAAGCCCTCGCCGCTCGGCCCGTACATCGAGCCCGGCGAGACGACGACCGCCGCCTCCTCCAGCACCAGCTCGGCGAAGGAGGCGGACGTGTGCCCTTCCGGCACCGGTGCCCAGACGTAGATCGTGCCCCTCGGGGCCGCCACCTCGACGCCTATCTCGCGCAGCGCCCCGATGACGAGGTCGCGGCGCCGCGCGTAGGTCTCGTTCATCCGCTCCAGCGGCCCGTTCGGGCCACGCAGCGCTGCGACCCCGGCCATCTGCACCGCCTCGAAGAGGCCAGAGTCGACGTTTGTCTTCAGCCGCCAGTAGGTCTGGATCGCCTCGGCGTTGCCGAGGATCGCAGCGCAGCGCCAGCCGGTCATGTTGTAGCCCTTGGAGAGCGAGAAGACCTCCACTCCGACCTCCTTGGCGCCCGGCACGGCTAGGAAGCTCGGCGCCACGTAACCGTCGTAGGTGGTCTCCGAGTACGCGTTGTCGTGGACGACGAGGATCTCGTGCTCGCGAGCGAAGGAGACCACCATCTCGAAGAAGCCCTCCGGGACGACCGCACCGCTGGGGTTGTTCGGGTAGTTGAGGAACATCAGCCGGGCCTTGGCGGCGATCTCCGCCGGCACGGCGCCGAGATCCGGCACGAAGCCCAGCTCGGGGATCAGCGGCAGCAGATGTGGGGTCGCGCCGGCAAGGATCGGACCGCCGGTGTAGACCGGATAGCCGGGGTCGGAGGCCAGGGCCACGCCGCCCGGGTCGAGGAAGGCGAAGCAGAGGTTGTAGATGCACTCCTTGGCGCCGATCGCCGGCATCACCTCGCTGTCGGGATCGATCTCGACCCCGAAGCGACGGTCGTAGAACTCGGCGAAGGCGGCGCGGAACTCAGACCGGCCGCGGTTGCTGGGGTACTGATGGTTAGCGGGATCCGCGACGGCCGTCCGCATCGCCTCGACGATGTGCGGGTAGGTGGGCTCGTCGGGGTCCCCGATCCCGAGGCTGATGACGTCGATGCCGGCGGCGCGCTTGTCGGCGACGCGGCGTTCCAGCTCGGCGAACATGTAGGGCGGCATCGCCTCCAGGCGCTTGGACGGGTCAGCGATTCCCATGGGCGCGAAAATCTAGTCGCCCAGCGCGGACAGCGCGTGTAGCAGCTCAGTTGAGAGCTCGCCGGCACAGATCGGCTCCGCCCAGCCGCCCAGCCGCACGTCGAGGTCGTCCGAGATCTCGACCTCCAACTCGCCGCCGTCCAGCTCGACCACGATGGGACTGGGGGCATCGCCTAGAAAGGCAGCGATTGCGGCGCCGCTTGCGCCGGTGCCCGAGGAGAGCGTCTCCCCCACGCCTCGCTCGAAGATTCGCGCCCGCACCCGGCTGCCATCGACGCGGAAAAAGGACACGTTGGTGCGGTTCGGAAACAGCTCGTGGCTCTCTACCTCGGCTCCGATCGCGGCGATGTCCAAGCCCTCGATCTCCCCGTCGACTTCGATCGCGCACTGCGGGTTGCCGATCGAGACGTGCTGGAAGGCCCACTCGCGGCCCCCTGCCGCCAACGTGCCCCTCCCATCGGGTCCGCCCGAGGGAAAGTCCTTGGACTCGGTCGTGGCCCTTCCCATCTGCACCGCGCAGGTCCGCTCCGTCGTGATCGTTGGCGTGATCGGGCCGGCCAGGGTGCGGATCGTGAAGGTGTCGGCGTCGGTCCAGCCGTGGCGGCGCAGGTAGAGGATCGCCTCCCGCGCTCCGTTGCCGGACAGCTCGGCCTCAGAGCCGTCGGGGTTGAAGATCCTCAGCTCGGCAACGAACCCCGGGTCGTCGTTGTGGGAGAGCAACAGGATTCCGTCGGAGCCGATTCCGAAGTGGGGATCGCAAATCCGCTGGATTCGCGCCGCCGTCAGCTGCCAGGGAAGTTGATCGGCCTCGACGATCAAGTAGTCGTTGCCAAGCGCCTGCCACTTCTCGAATCGCATCAGTGGCGGAACCCTATTCGCCAAGGGCGGCGACGATCTCCGCCGCGACTTCCTCGTCGCTGCGGGCGGTGCGGTCGATCCTCAACACGTTTGGCATCTTGCGCATCCACGTCAGCTGGCGGCGCGCGTAGTTGCGTGAACGCCGCTTCATCCGCTCCACGTCGCCTCCCAGTAGCTCGTCGAACCCCAGCGCCTTGCGGGCGGTACGCGAGGGACCCGCGGCGTCGGCCCGCCGTACTTCCTCCGCTGCGCCGCCGGCGACGATCGCCTCAGTCCGAGCGTCAATCCGCTCATAGAGCCGATGGCGTTCCATGTCCAGCCCAACGACCAGACTCGGGTGCCGCGTCTCGGCGGACCAAAGCTCGGAGTCCTGCGTGCCCGCGGGAGCCTTCACCAGCGACAGCTCCGCCAGCGCCGCCCGCAAATACAGCCCAGTCCCCCCCACCACGATCGGCCGCCGCCCGGCTTGCAGCGCCTGATCGATCTCGACGTGGGCAAGCCGCATGTAGTCGCCAACGGAAAAGGGCTGGGTAACGGGGACGAAACCGATCAGCCGATGCTCCAGCCTCGCCCTCTCCTCCTCCGTCGCAACGCCGGTCAGCGTCCCCATCCCCTCGTACACCTGCAACGCATCGCACGAGATAGCAACCGCCTCTTCCCCGAGAAGCTCCGCCACAGCGACGGCGACGCCGGTCTTGCCAACCCCGGTCGGCCCGAAGACGGCAAGGACCTTCAATGCCCGTTATGGGGTGTCGATGCAGCCTCGAACGGCTTGGACTTTTTCGGCGATTCGCCAGCGGCCAGCCGACCACTCTCCACCGAAAGAAGTTGAGAGAGGGGCTGCACCGACACCCCACTCAGAGTCTGCGAGGTGGCCGCCTCAATCGCGACGTCGACGAGCTCGCCGGGCTCCGCAACGCCATCGAAGTTGACCGCCTTGTTGTGTCGCGTCCGCCCACGCAGCCGCGTTTCGTCCGTGCGACTCGTCCCTTCGACCAGCACCTTCATCTCACGCCCCACAAACCGCTGTGCCCGTTCCCGCGCCCGCCTCTGCACCAGCTCCACCAGCCGCTCCATCCGCTCCCGCTTCACGGCGTGCGGGAGTTGGCCGTCCATGGTCGCCGCCTCGGTTTCGCGCCGCGGTGAGAAGACAAAGGTGAAGGCGCCGTCGTAGCCGACCTCATCGACGACCTCCATCGTCTCCTCGAAGTCCGACTCGGTCTCGCCGGGGAACCCGACGATGATGTCGGTGGTGATCGCGCAATCGGGCACGTGCCTGCGGATCAGAGCGACGCGATCCATGTAGCGCTGCCGATCGTAGGTGCGCCGCATGCGCTTCAGAACGGCGCTGGAGCCCGACTGGAGCGGCAGGTGGATATGCTCGCAAAGCGAAGGCAGATCCGCGTGGGCGCGAATCACGTCCTCTTTCATGTCCTTCGGATGTGGGCTGGTGTAGCGGATGCGATCGATGCCCTCGACCGCGTCGACCCGGGCCAGCAGCTCGGCGAAGCCAATCCGCTTCTGCTTCGGCAGGTCCCGCCCGTAGCTGTTGACGTTCTGTCCGAGCAGGGTCACCTCGCGCACGCCGTCGCCCGCCAGCGCCCGGGCCTCGACGATCAACTCGTCCGGGTCGCGGCTGACCTCCTGCCCGCGGGTCGAGGGCACGATGCAGTAAGCGCATTTGCAGTTGCAGCCCTGGGAGATCTGCAGCCAACCCTGAAACCGGCGCTCGCGACGGCTCGGCAGGTGGCCGGAGAAGTCCTCGAACTCGAAGTAGCCCTGGGCGCTGAGCGAGTCTGAGTTGAGGAATTCGGCGAGCTTGTGAATCTGCCCCGGGCCAAAGGCGACGTCGACGAAGGGAAAGCGCTGAAAGACCTCATCCTTGACCGACTGCGCCCAGCAGCCACCGACGCCGACCACCCGCTCGGGATCCTCGGACTTCAACCGCTTTGCCTCGCCAAGATGGGCGACGAACCGATTGTCGGCCGACTCGCGGATCGAGCAGGTGTTGAAGAGGATCAGGTCCGCCTCGGAGCGACCTGGGGCCTCCTCGTAGCCCAGCGACTCAAGCATCCCCCGCATGCGCTCGGAGTCGTGCACGTTCATCTGGCAGCCGAACGTGGTGACGTGGTAGCTGGGCATGGGCTCAGCCTAGCGAGACGCCTGCGAAGCTCCGGCCCGTGGGCCCTAGTGCTCTTCTTCGCTGGTGAACTGCTCGCCCGCTTTGGACAGTTCGGCTTCTTTGTGCTTCTCCTCGTCCTGGGCGTGAAGGACGGAGAAGGTGGTCGCCCCCGCCACCAGGATCGCGAACCAGAGGACCACCACCGGCGTGGCCTTGCCGGGGAACTTCTCGGAGCGAAGCCCAGCGAAGCTCAGCACCACCGCCGAGACGGCGAGAACGACCCCGCAGGCGTAAAACAGGTCACCGTTTTCCATGCGAAACGATCCTATTAACTGCGGACGGCCCTACGCAGCCTGCTTCTCGACCCCCGCCTCAGGCGGGGGCGTGACGCTCGCAGGAGCCTCGTCGCCGTCGATCCCCAGCTTGGCGCGGATCTTCGCTTCGACCTCGGCGGCGACGTCGGCGTTCTCGACCAGGAACTGCTTGGCGTTGTTGCGTCCCTGGCCAAGCCTGATGTCGCCGTAGGAGAAGAAAGAGCCCGACTTCTGGACCAGATCCTGCTCGATCCCGAAGTCCAGCAGACCGCCCTCACGGGAGATGCCAACTCCGTACTCGATGTCGAACTCGGCCTTGCGGAACGGGGACGCCACCTTGTTCTTGACCACCTTGACGCGAACCCGGTTGCCGACCGCCTCCGTCCCCTCCTTGAGGGTCTCGATGCGGCGGATGTCG
>CAZHZI010000024.1:0-21268 GCA_964536955.1 uncultured Conexibacteraceae bacterium | reverse complement strand
GTCTTCTTCCACGGCGAGCCGACCTGGTCGTTCCTCTGGCGCAAGGTGATCCCGCCTGTCCGCGACGCCGGCTATCGCTGCATCGCTCCCGACTATGCCGGTTTCGGCCGCTCCGACAAGCCAACCGACCTCGGCTGGTACACCTATGATCGCCACGTCGCGCTGATGTCGGCGCTGCTCGAGGAGCTCGACGTGCGCGACGCGACCGCGGTCGTGCATGACTGGGGCGGTCCGATCGGCCTGCGGCTCGCGGTCGAGCACCCCGATCGCTTCTCTCGCATCGCGATCATGGAGACCGGGCCGTTCACCGGTCACCAGCGGATGAGCGACACCTGGCTCAAATTCCGCGAGTTCGTCCGCAGGAACCCCGACGTGCCGGTCGGGTTCCTCGTGCGGGGTGGCTGCAAGCACGATCCGGGCGACGAGGTGATCGCCGCCTACGAAGCGCCCTATCCCAGCCCCGAGTCGAAGGCCGGCGCTCGCGCCTTCCCGCTGATCCTGCCGACCGAGCCCGATGCGCCCGGGGCCGCGGAGGGAAAACGCGTCGCCGATGCCCTGCGGCTCGACGAACGTCCCACGCTCGTGCTCTGGGCCGACTCCGATCCGATCCTGCCATTCTCGGTCGGGCAACGGGTGTCCGAACAGCTCAACTTTCCGGCGCCGCGGGCAATCGAGAATGCCTCCCACTTCCTCCAGGAGGACGCGGGGGAGGAGGTGGGCCGGGTGCTCGCCGAGTGGCTAGGCGATTGAGCGCGCGCTGCGCCTGACCGCCTCCCTCAGCGCCTCCCGAGGATGCTCGGTGAGAAGCTGAACGCGCCGCGGCGGCCCTTCGTCCTCGACCCAGGTGACCGTCCCCGGCCAGTAGGGACCGGGCGGGGTCCCCGGGTGATGGAACGCGGAGGCGAAGACCCAGCTGCCGGTGTTGTGGAGGCGACCACCCCCCGACAACGGCCACTCGCCGTCCTCTTCGCGCGGTCCGCCACGGTGGGTATGGCCGGTGATCACGTGAGCGGCGTCGATCTGCAGCCGCCTCGCCATCTCGGTGGCAGCCGCGATGCCGCTGCGGGAAATCGCGACAGCCGAGAAGTCTGCGTTGAAGTCGGCTTTGAGCAGGCGGTTGAGAGCCCAGACGCTCGCCGGCACTCCGGCGCCGACCGCCGCCCGAATCGCGGTCCGACGAGCCCGGCCGTTCGCCCGGGGGCGGCCGGAGATCGAGCGCCAGACGCGCTCCGAGGGCCGGGTCGCCGCCCGGGAGAGGCCGGATTCGGCGAGCCCGAACGCGAGCCCGTAGAGGGGGCGCAGGACCCGCTCGTAGTCGGGGGGACCGGCCGGGTCGGGAAGGCGGATGCCGCCGCGCATCACCGCCGCGGCCGCGACGCATTCCAGGCGTGGCAGCGACAAGTGGCAGTCCATGTAGTGGCCGTGAGTGGCATAGACGTCGTCGCGCAGCCAGACCCCCGGGTAGGCGATGCAGAGCTCGGCGCTGCCGAGCCATTCGTCGATGCGCACGGTGGCCTCGCTCGCGGGGCGCTGGCGATGCTCCAAGCCCAGCGTCGGCGTCCCCGAGAGGGCGAGGCCCTCGAGCAGCGGTTCGGCGAGCCGATGGTCGTGATTGCCGGGCACGAACAGCACCTCGCGGCCCGCCATCGTCTCGCCCAGATCCTCGAAGAAGGGACGCACGATCTCCAAGACGTCGGCCAGCGGCAACTCGCGCAGCTCAAGCACGTCGCCGAGCAGGATGACGCGATCGGCCGAGTCGATCTCATCCATGAGGGTCCGCCGGATCGCGGCGTCGCGCAGCAGGTCCCCTCCGCCGGAGCCGCCCAGGTGCAGGTCCGAGACGATCGCGGTGCACATCCGGCCAACCTACCCCCTGGCTGATCAGCCAGTCCGAATAGACTTGCCCAGATGAGCGGCTTCAGCGAGGAGCGCTTGGCGCCCGCGAACGGGATCGAGCTGGCCTATCAGGAGATGGGCGATCCAACCGCCGAGCCCGTCCTGCTGATCATGGGACTGGCGACCCAGATGCTCGCCTGGGACGAGCGCTTCTGCGAGATGCTCGCCGAGCGCGGCTTCCGGGTCATCCGCTTCGACAATCGCGACATCGGCCACTCGACCTGGATCGAGGGGGCGGGGATGCCAACGCGAGCCAAGTTGCTGATTGGCGGGCGCGGGCGCGCCCCGTATCTGCTTTCCGATATGGCAGCCGACACGGTGGGGCTGATGGACCATCTGGAAATCGAGGCCGCTCACTTGGTTGGCGCCTCGATGGGCGGGATGATCGCCCAGACGATGGCGATCGAGCACCCCCGGCGGGTGCGGTCGCTGGTCTCGATGCTGTCGACCACCGGCAGCCGTTGGGTCGGCACGCCGACCTGGAGATCCTACGGCGTGCTGCTGGCCCGCTTTCCGCGCGATCGCGAGGCATACGTCGAGCAGGCGGTGAGGACCTTTCGCGTCATCGGCTCGCCCGGCTACGCCGGAGATGAAGAGCGGCTTAGAGAGATCGCTGGGGCGATGCACGACCGCTCTCATCACCCGGCCGGGATCCTGCGCCAGATGCACGCGATCACCGCGTCGGGCGACCGCACAGCGGCGCTGCGGCGCCTGGACATACCGACCACCGTCATCCACGGCACGCGGGATCCACTCGTGCGGCCGAGCGGTGGGCGCGCCGTTGCGAAGGCGGTCCCCGGCGCCCGCCTGAAGCTGATCGAAGGCATGGGCCACGACCTCCCCGAACAGCTGTGGCCGACCTTCGTCGAGGAGATCGCCGCCAACGCGGCCCGGGCCGCGACCGAGAAGCAAGTGGCCTGAGACCCCGCTCGCGCTCGGCGCGGTCGATGCGGCTGAGAGGAGTCGAACCTCCACGGAGTTTCCTCCACACGGACCTGAACCGTGCGCGTCTACCAGTTCCGCCACAGCCGCGGGAAGCAGGCAATCTACCGGTTGGCGACTCTCGTCCGAGCCCCCAAACGACGAGGCGGCAGGCATCTGCCTGCCGCTAGAATCGCGCCCACACGCCGCTATCGTCTAGGGGACTAGGACGCCGGATTCTCAGTCCGGAAACCGGGGTTCGAATCCCCGTAGCGGTGCTCCCGCAACAGCCCGCACCGCATCGAAATTGTGACTGCGGTCTATAGCCTCTGGCGCTTGAACCTCCAATTGCCAACAAGCGCGGAGCCGCCGGCTGAAAAGCAGGCTGCTCTCTGGCAGCCGGAGTGGCGCTCGCTAGCGGGTCCGGAGGCGGCGGCCGACCACGCCCTCGTGGCCGAATGCGTCGAGCTTTACTCCAATCACTACGGGCGGTGGGGCGAGGCAGCAGAGAACCCCGGCGAGCCGGTTCGCATCTCGACGGATCATTTTCTGGCGCTCCTCGACGATGACAACGCTTGGCTGGCATGCGCCTCCAAAGGAGAAATGCTGATCGGTTATTGCATTGCCGTTCGCGCTGATATTCCCAGCACTGGAGCAGTTGCCTGGGTTAGCCAGCTGGTTGTCCACGAGACCTATCGTGATTCGCGCGTCGCCACCGGCCTGCTCTACAGCGTCTGGCAATTCAGCGACTGCTACGCATGGGGCTTGGTGACGGCCAATCCCTTCGCGATTCGAGCGTTGGAAACGGCGACCCGAAGGCAGTGTCGATCAAGATTAATCACGATTCAGGGGCCGGAAATACTGAAACACATCCGGTGGCACGTGCCCTACATTCCCGAGGAGCTGGTCAAGGACGACGACCAGCGCCCACAACCACGGGTCGACACGAAATTTCTCCTTGACCACTCGGAAATCCCCAGGATGCGCGAAAGGGCGGCTCGCGGTGATCGCCCCTGGGACCTCGGTTCCTTGGGTGAGGGAGAGGAGTGGCTAGGTTGCACCTTCTCGGCCCAGAAGCCGCAGGATGTAGATGACGAGCGCTTGGGTGAGCTGCTGACGGGCGCCGACTCGATCTGGCTGCAGGCATACGAAAGCATGACTCTCGACGAGGATCATGCTTGGCGCCGTCATTCAGCCTCGGAGGTCGACCTCGCCCTTGAGCTGACCGGCATTCGGTCCGGTGCTGCCGTCCTCGATGTCGGCTGCGGAGACGGTCGCCACCTGGAGCCGTTGATTAAACGCGGCTTCCAAGTTTGCGGCGTCGACATCTCACCACGTCTGATTGCCAGGGCTCGCGAGGCGACGCTGCCAGGAAGCGGGGCGTACCTTGCTGTCGGCGATGCCCGCCAAGAGCTTCCTGCTGGGCCATTCGGGCTAGTTCTCTGCCTCTACGACGTCTTCGGCTCTTCGGCGAGAGCCGAAGACGATCAGCACATCATCCACCACATCGCCCGGGTACTGGCCGACGGTGGCTATCTCATTGCGAGCGTCATGAACGACGGCGTGATGGCCGACAAGCTTGCCCCCGAGCGCATGCCTTCGACCAACACAGAGTTCATCTCGGCCCTCGAGCAACTTCCGCCTTCGACAAAGATGGAGAAGACCGGCAATGTCTTTGACCCCGGCCTGCTCCTCTCCTATGACGGCGTCTACTACCGCAAAGAGCAGTTTCAGCAGAAAGGCCGCCAGCTTCCGGCCGAGCTCGTTGTGCGGGATCGACGCTTCAACTCGGCTGATGTGCGCTCGCTGGTGGAAACCGCGGATCTGGAGGTAATTGAGATCCGTCCTGTTCAGTCAGGGCGATGGGATCGCAAGCCGGTTCTCGCTGAGGACGATCCGGCAGCGAAGGAGCTGCTCTTCATAGCGCGCAAGCCCCGCTGATCACCTTCTTTGTCCGGCAGCTGTTTAAAGGTAGACGAGTTTCGGGATCAGAATCGCGGTTCCCAGGGCGGCTCGTACTGGTAGCCCACTTCCGGGGCGATCGACTCGACACCGAGGTCGAGAGTTTGCTGTCCGCTGAGACGATCCCGCGCTTCCTGGAGCATGTCGGGTAGGCGCTTCGCGGCCTTGGCGTAGATCGCGGCCATGATTCGGGTGCCGGCGTCGCTATCAGTGGCGAAGATCATGTGGTACAGCGGACTGCCTTTCGTATTCTTCAGCTCGAAGGGGTGGGCGAAGCGGTAGCCGAGGACTCGCTCCAGTCGCCAGCGCATCAGGTTGACGTACTCCTCGCGCGCCTCCCCCGCCGACATCTCCCCACCGCGGCGCAGCTCGAAGATCGGCTTCCATTCCTCGCTGCCGTAGAGGCGGTTGGCTCGGGCGATATCGGCCTCGGAGACTTTCGCCTCGTCGAGCGCAAGCGTACGCACGATTCCGCTGGTAGAAAGCAGCATCCATAGCTCGACCTTGTACTCCGGTTTCGTTGAGGTGGTGGAGCGGTAGCCGCGCTTGTGGTCAGCCAGAGCGACGAGTGTGTCCCAGGCGAGCTCCATCCCGTCGGGGTCCAGGAAAGCGAACGTGGGTGCCCAGCTCAGCGATTTCAGTTCGCCCAACGCATCGAGGATTCTCGCGTTGCAGTCGCCCTCATAGACTTTAATGTCGCTGCCGGGGTAGTCGGCTCGCAGTCGCGACTGGAGCTCGGCGGCACGCTGCCCCTTCTCGAAGTAGCGGAACTTCGTGAAGCCAGCACCTTCCCTGGCCTCCAAGGCGATCCGCGCGGAGCCCGGAAACTCCTCGCCGGTCAGGCGATCGAGTCCGGTGCCCTCGCCGGCAAAAGCGTCGAGGTAGATGCGCTCGCTCTGACCTTTGGATGCGGTCGCAAAGCCAGCCAGGTAGTCGCCGAGCATTTCAAGCTTCGCCCGCGTCCAATACCCCCAAGAGCGGCCAGGCTCGTTCGTCATGCCGCGATGGCACCGCGGACGATCGGCATTTGATCCCAGGTGCGCCCGTCGAGCAAGCGTCCCCCGGTCTTCGACCGCGTCCCGCCCCACTGCTTGAAGAAGAAGGCCGTGTCGGCGGCGAGGCAGCGATCGCGGAGCTCACATAGCCACTCCTCGCGCACTGGACGGTATCCGGGGCCGGACTCGCCACCGGCGATCAGCCAATCGATCCTGCTCAAGTCGAGTCCATCAAGTGATCCGAGCAGCGGCTCCGCCGAGATAAAGCGGATCGCGGCTGGAACATCGCGCAGGTAGGCGGCGCGATGGACGAACCGGCGGTTCTCGATCGAGACTCCCATCCAGACGTTGGGCGGCCAATCCAGGTTTCGGCCAAGCTCGTGAAGCCGCTCATGACGCTTCGTGAGGATCTGGAAGACATGCCAGTCGGCTTCGCCCATGACTCGAAAGACATCCTCGACGAACTCGTCGGGAATGTCCTCATGGAAAAGGTCGCTCATCGAGTTGACGAAGATCGTCCGCGGCCGTTTCCAGCGCAGCGGCTGGTCTAGACGCTCGGGCCACAGCTTCAGATCGAAGCCCTGCTCATAGGGATGCCCTGGGATTCCGCGCCAGCGCTCCGCGAAGGTTTCCGCATAGCAGTGTGCGCAGCCGGGAGAGACCTTCGAGCACCCAGTGACCGGGTTCCAGGTTGCCTCCGTCCACTCGATCGCGCTCCGGTCAGCCATCTGTTCTCAGCCTAGTTGGTCTCAAACACGAACTAATGCTCGACTAATGGCCGGATGCCTCTGCAATGTCGTGTCCCGAAATATGTCCCCGACTTCACCGAGATAGATCGAACTTGATCGAAATCCTTGGACTCCGCAGGCACAAATCGCTAGCAAATGGCTTGCTAGAGCCAATTCCTGGTCCGGCACCCAGCCTGACTCCCCCTGGGGCTGCTTCACCCCAGCTCTCCCGGCTTACCCCGCGCTTCTGGCCTCAGCGATGTAGCGGCCGCCGTTGCCCGCGACGCCCCAAACCTGTCTTTGACGAACCCATGCACCGCCTTGGCCGGGGCCGCGGGCTCGGCCCGGCAAACTTCGGTGACGGTGTCGCCCGAAACGGGTGCGGTCCAACTGGTTTCGTCCGGTCGCGCCTTTAACTTCGCGGCATGGACTGGCACAGGGAGCGCCTTGCCGCGTTTGACATCGAGACAACCGGTGTTGATGCTGAACTTGATCGCATCGTTACTGCAGCCGTTAATCTCACTGATGGCGGTCGGCTTGTCGAGAACCACGACTGGCTGGTCAATCCGGGTGTCGATATCCCCGGTGGGGCTACCCGAGTGCACGGGATTACCACGGAGCGAGCGCGAGTCGAAGGCAGGGTTCCGGCCGAGGCGATTGACGAGATCGTCACGGCACTTGCCAATCGGATGCAGGAAGGGATTCCGATCGTTGCGTTCAATGTGCGCTTCGACTTGACGGTTTTGGACCGCGAGGCGCGGCGATACGGGGTCCGTCCGTTGCTTAATCGTGTTGGGGACGCGATGCTGGTAGTTGACCCGCTTGTACTCGATAAGCAGTTTGATCGCTTTCGTAGGGGCAAACGAACGTTGGGTGCGGTCTGTGCGCACTACGGCGTTCAGCTTGATGACGTCCATGCCGCGAACGCGGACGCTCTGGCTGCTGCTCAGATCGCACGGAAGTTGGCGCAGACCTTCGCTGAACTCGGTGAAGCTGACCTTCGCGCTCTGCAGGACCATCAGACCGCCTGGGCGGCAGATCAGGCCGCATCGTTGGAGAGCTACTTTCGAGAAAAAGGACGCCCTGAACACGTCGAGCGGGCTTGGCCGATCATTCCTTTTCGTCTCGCGAAGGCCGCTTAGCGCACCAGCGCAGCATCACGCAGGCCGAGCGGTTGATAACTTACTTTGCGCGGTTGAAGACGGTTGCAGATGTCCTCGGGGCAGAGGTGAGGATCGTCTTGAAGGGGACGTAGGGGTCAGGCCGGCGTCCATAGAGCTGAAACCGGCAACGCCCAGAGGCCGGGGCCGAAGCGCAGCGTTTCGGAGCCAGTGTGAACGACGGCGCCAGCCCTGAACCGCTTGCCTAGCTTGTTCTGGAGATGGCGAAGCGCGCCGAAGTCGCGTGAGTGCGCGGTGGCGCCCATCTTGACCTCGATGCCGCAGACCGATCCGTCGCCTCTCTCGAGCACGATGTCCACCTCGCGCCCTCCCGCGGTCCGGAGGTGATGGATGCGGACGTTTGTCTCGGCCCACGCCGCCTGCTTCACCAGCTCCATCGCCACGAAGTTCTCGAATAGCGATCCGGCAAGAGCCGTCTCATCTTCTTCGAATCGAGCCTGGCCGTAGTCGAGCAGGTGACAAGCCAATCCCGTGTCGGGGAGCCAGACCTTCGGCGCCTTGATCAGGCGCTGGCCGATGTTGCGGCTCCATGCCCTCGCGCGGATCAGCAGGAACAGCTGCTCGAGGAGGGTGAGATAGCGCTGCACCGTGGGCCGGCTCATGCCCGCATCGCGAGCGATCCCGGTGGGGGAAAGCAGCCCCGAGATGCGCGCGGCAGCGAGATGGAGGAGCGTGGGGAGTTCGTCGAGCTGCTGCGCGTTCCGGGTGAGATCCCGCACGTCGCGCTCAAGCGTCATCGCGACGTACTCCTCGAACCAGCGTCCCCGTCTGCGCGGCTCCGCGCGTGCGATGGCCTCCGGATACCCGCCGACCGCGAGCGCCTCGGCGATTGCTGGGCGGCCGATCGGCGCATCCACCAGCTGGGGCACGCGGCCGGCGAACAGATCGTCGATAAAGGTCTCGGGCCGGCCGTGGAGCTCGCCTTGAGAGAGCGGCCAGAGAGGCACCCGCTCGGCCCTGCCCACTAGGGACTCGGAGATGCGGTGGGTCGCCCAGACGTTCGCCGACCCGGTGAGGATGAACATTCCCGCCGGGCGCTTCCCACCGGCGCGCGCTCGGTCGACCCTGGCCTTGATCGCCGGCAGTAGGGCAGGCGCCTTCTGGAACTCGTCGACACAGAGGGGAAGTGCCGAGCCCTCGACGAAGCCGGTCGGATCCTCGTTTGCCGCCTCCCGAGGGCCGTCGTCGTCAAGGGTCACATATCGCGCGCCTCGCTCCTCGGCTACGAGGGATGCCAGCGTGCTCTTCCCCGCCTGCCGGGGCCCTACGACGACGACCACGGGAGTGTCGTCGAGGGCGGCGTCCAGCCCGACCTTGATATGCCTCGAGTAGAGCCCAGTCATCTGACAATCGCTCAGAGTCTATCTGACAATCGCTCAGATCTGAGGTGATAATTGCTCGGCTGTGGTTGCCGGCTCGGCAACAGAAAGGCAACACGATGTTCGCGCATTTTCCCGCCGTCCGCGACCTTGAAGGCCTAACGGAGCGGTATCCGATGTCCTATTACGGCATCTTCCTTTTCTCAGTCCGGAAACCGGGGTTCGAATCCCCGTAGCGGTGCTAAAAGCCTCTGCAAGTCGGCCATCCTGTAACGCAGTTTTCAAGCTGATTTCAGATGCTTCCCGAGTTGTCCCGAATCGGTTCCCCGGGGCAGCTTTTTCGGCGCTTTTCGCCTGGCCGATCGGTCGTTGGGAGGGCAGCTGTACGCCTACCTACTTCCCGCCTTCAGCTCCCACGAGCGCCGGGCAATCCTTCCCCTGCTCCTATTGATTCCGGTTCTGTTCATCGCTGGCATCGTCTTCGGCTACTTCGTCGTGCTGCCCGCCGCAACGACGTTCCTGCTCAACTTCAACGATGCGCAATTCAACATTCAGGGTTCCGAGCAAAGGACTACTACGGCTTCTTCGCAAGCACGCCAGCCGAACGCGACGCCCCTCGCCGAGCCGGCAGTGCACAAGCCCTGTGTAGCGGTGCTCTCACCCGGCGCTTCGGGACTCGATTCCTCGGTCCTCGGGTAGAGGAGGAGAGATGGGGGGCCTGAGAGCAACTTTGATCGCGGTGGTGCTGCTGCTTCTCGCTGTCGCTCCCGCGGCGGCGGGAGCCGAGGCCGGCCCGACGCCCTCTCCCAGCTGCGCCGAGGGGCCGGTCACGGTCGGGGAGACGACCTTGGGAACGCCCTGCGCCGATGTGATCGTGGCTTCCCCGCAGGTGGCGACGGTCCGCGGCGGGGGCGGCAACGACACGATTCTCGCCGGCCCGATAGCCGCCGCGAGCGCTCCATGTCCCAGTGGCTGCCACCTCGGGATCGGCAGCCAGACCTTCAACGGTGGTCCTGGAGACGACGTCGTCTACGGCGAGCGTGGCAACGACACGTTGAATGGAGGAGAAGGCAACGACCAGCTCTTCGGAGGAATCGGCGACGACCGCCTGAGTGGCGGCCCCGGCAACGATCGTCTCTCGGGGGGCTTCGGCGGCGACTCCGTGGACGGAGAGGCCGGCGACGACTACGTTCGCGGGGACGGCACCGCCGACACCATCGTCGACTCCGGTGGCGGCGGCGTCGACACGCTCAGCTACTCCACCGGAGTCACTCCCGGTCTTCCCAACAACGTCGCCTATCCCGACTTCTCCGACTACCCGGGCTTCCCGGCGGTGGGGGCCGAGCGCGGCGTCTACCTGAACCTCGACGCGGACGTCGCCGACAACGGCGTCTCGCCCGCCGGCGGCGGGGTCGACGAGGCCGAGGGGGCGGACTTCGAAAAGGCGATCGGAACGCCGTTCTCCGACTTCATCGTCGGTTCCAGCGCAGGCGAGACGATCTACGGCGGCGGGGGCGGCGACGTGATCCTCGGCGAAGGGGGCAACGACTCCCTCCGGGGCGGCGCCGATGGCGACCATTTGGATGGTGGCACGGGAGCAAACACGCTCGATGGTGGCGCCGGAAACGACTACTGCAAAGACCCGACCGCCGGCGCCAGTTGCGAGCCCGCCCAGAACACCGGTGGCGTCGTTCTCCGCGACCCGACAAAAGTGAGCGTCGGCTTCATGGCACCCGAGGAGCCCGGTCATTCCCAGCTCTACCTGAGTGGAAGCAACGCAATCGACGAGGTCACGGCGACCTACGCGCCCGGTCCGCCCGCGACGGTCACATTCGACCTCGGGCCCGGATCGACCGGCTCGTTCGACCAGAGCGCGTCGGCCGATGGCGGCTGCGATATCCCCACCGCGACCCAGGCGACCTGCACCCTCGCCAAGCCGCTCGACTCGATTGTGCTCGCCGGGATGGACGGCGACGATGACCTGCAGGCGCCCGTCTTTCCCACCCTGACTTCCGTGGTCGTCGCCGGCGGTGAGGGCGGCGACACGCTCGCCGGGGGCGCGCTCAGCGAAGACGTGCTCGCCGACGGCCCGGACGCGGACGGGGACGACACGTTGAGTGCCTCCGGGGGCGACGACGCTCTGCTCAACAATGGTGGCGCCGACCAGCTCAGCGGTGGGGACGGCAACGACCTCTTCCTCTCCAACTCGGTCTGCGACGGCGACGTGCTGACCGGTGGCCTTGGCCGCGACAACGCGTCCTGGGCGAAGTACAAAGCGGGGATCGCCGCCCGGATCGGCGTGGGAGACACCGGTCGGCCGGGAGTGGGGGGCGCGCCGGAATGCGTCGGCGGCTCGCTCGGCTCGCTGCAGGAGATCGAGGACCTCGAGGGCACGTCCTCGGCCGACGTCCTTTACGGCGGGCCCGGTCCCAACCAGCTGCTTGGCTGGGCCGGAGCCGACACGTTCTTCAGCGGCGCCGGCAAAGACACGATCCTCGCCAACTCCGGCGATTCCGACCCACCATCGACTGCGGCGAGGACATCGACACGGCGTTGATCGACCATCCAGAGTTCGACGACGCCGCGCCTGCGGGCTGTGAGAACGTGCGCGAGGCCGATCCGAACAGCTTCCGCGTCACGGTGCCGCCTGATCCGACGCCGGCTCCCGACCCGACGCCGACTCCTCCCGAGGTGACCGGTCCGCCCCCTCCACCAGTCATCCCCCTCGACACCAGGCCGCCGAAAACGAGGATCGCCGCCCACCCTCGCAAGCTCCTGAAGGCAGCCGTGGGAACGGTCAGGGTCGTCTTCAGGTTCAACGCAAGCGAGGGTGACGCCAGCTTCCGTTGCAAGCTGGATCGCCGGCCTTTCACGGCCTGTGCCTCGCCGCGGGCCTACCGGGTGGGCCCCGGCTCGCATGCGGTTCGCATCGCCGCCATCGACGGGAGCGGGAACGTCGATCGAACGCCGGCGCTCTTCCGCTTCCGCGTCGTCAAGCGCTAGAGCTGCTGCAGCACTGCGCCGATCGCGCCGCAGCCAAGCACCACGTAGAGCACGGTCAGCTTCGAGTGCCAACGGCTGAGGGCGAGAAAAGCCCCCAGCGCGAGGATCGCGGTCGGCACGTCGACCACGCTCGTATCCACGATCGCGACCGTCACCGCTGCGATCAGGCCGACCACCGCGGCCGCGACGCCGAGCAGGAAGGGCCTGACCCGGGGATTCTCGGCGAGGTTGGCGAGGTGGCGGTGAAAGAAGATCGGGAAGACGAAGGCGGGCAGGAAGATGCCCAGCGTCATCGCCAGGCCGCCGGCCAGGCCACCCGCCAGGTAGCCGACGAAGGTGGAGAAGATGATCAGCGGCGCGGGCAGCACTCCGCTTATCGCCAGGCCGTCCACGAACTGGCTGTCGGTGAGCCAGTGCTGCCCGTCGACGGCGCTTTCCTGCAGGAAGGGGATCACCGTGAAGGCGCCGCCGAAGGTCAGCAGCCCGGCCTTCAGCCCCTCGAAGAAGATCGATGCGGTGAGCGAGAGGGTGATCGTGCCGAGAGCAAATGCGATGAGGACGGCGGGGACCGGGAAGAGGGAGGCGGCGCGGCCGCTCCAGCGCCGGCCGTTGGTCCAGAGCTCATAGGCCAGGCCGGCGCCTGCGAGCACGAGGATGAAGCTCGCGGAGGCGAACACGGTGAGCGCGAAAGCCGCGACGGCGATGATCGCCAGCGGCACATCCGTGACGAAGGAGCCGCCGAGCCGTACCAGCGCCCTGGCAACGAGCGCCCCCACCGCCGCGGTCAGTCCGTAGAAAAGCTCGTCGAGATGGTCGGCGAGGTTCGCCTCGACGTACAGAATCGAGAGGCCGAGCATGAGGACGAACCCCGGCAGCATGAAACCCAGGCCCGCGAGGAAGCCGCCGAGCTTGCCGCCTCGCAGCCGCCCGAAGTAGACGCAGAGCTCGTGGGCCTCGGGGCCGGGGAGCACCTGATAGACGGCGAGGGTCTTCTTGAACGTCTCCTCCGCGACCCAGCCCTCCTCGTCCACGCACTCGTGCTTGATCATCGCGATCTGCGCCGCCGGACCGCCCCAGGCGAGAGCGCCGAACTTCAGGAAGCGCAGGAAGATCGAGGAAAGCGAGTCATGGGGCCCGGAGGCGGTCACGAGGCGCCGTATCCTGACGCCACGCCCGGGCGCACGAGTTTCGCTTTGGCAGCGAGGCCTCCTCGCATGGCCGGCCCGCCTGTCGCGGTTTCTACACTTGAGGCCATGCCCTCCGAGGCTCACGAGGACTCCACCTACACGCTCTACCGGCGTGGGATCGAGCTGCTCGAAGACGGCTCCTTCGAGCAGGCGACGGAGCCACTCGCGGAGGCTGCGCGGCGGGCGCCGGAAAAGTCGTCCGTCCGGGAGGCCCTGGGCCGCGCCTACTACCGCTCTGGGCGGTTCGCGGACGCCGCGGCGGAATTCGAGGCGGTGGTCGAGACGCATCACGTCAACGACTACGCTCATTTCTGCCTCGGTCGGGCGCTCACCAAGATCGGCCAGACGGGTCGAGCGCGTCACCATCTTGCGCTCGCCTCGAACCTCCGGCCCGATCGGCGCGACTACCGCTACTACCGAGAGCGCCTCTCGGCGCCCTCCTAAGAAGCTTCTAAAAGCCCGCGACCAGCGTCCCGACGCTGCCGCTGGAAAAATAGGGGCTGAAGGTGTGGATGCGGTCGCGCAGCCGGCCGTAGCTGGTGAGGCCGTTGATCGCCGTGCCGCCGGCGATCAACCAACCCCCGCCGCTGGCCCCCGGGGTCCAGCGGCAGCGGATCGCCAACGTCGGTTTGCCACCAAGGGGGTATGTGGCGCGGTCGTCTCCGACGTAGGGGGAGTCACATTGCTGCAGGAGCTCGATCCGGCCGGGGTAGCCGAACGTCTGAAACTGCTGGTTGCGGCTCTGGTCGAGGGCGATCGTGACGCCGCCGCCGACGGCGTCGGCGAGATTCTGCGCCGCGGCATTGGGATAGACCAGGAAGGCGCCCATGTCGAAAGTCGGATTGCCCCGTGTGGTCCACGGGCTGAGGGCGTAGACGGACCTGCGCTGGGCGACGAAGACCCCGAAAGGGGCGGCCCCGCTGCTGTAGGCGGGAACGAACTCGAGGTACCTGGACCAGAAGCTGTGCCTCGTCCCGTCCACCGGGCCCGAGTTGACGCAGTGCCCCGCGGTAAGCACCAGTTGCCGGCTGGGGCTGTTGATCGCCGTCCCCGAGCAGTAACCCCTCTGCCCGGCCTGCCGGACGAAGACGCGGCCATTGACCGCGTAGGGGGGAATGGTGGGGGTGGGGACGCCCATGTAGCTGGCGGTCGCCAGCGGAGCGCCGCCGCCGCCTCTTCCATCCAGGGGCCGGGCGCTGCGCATCCGCGCCGGGGTCCAGTAACGGGTCACCCGAGCGATGTGGGCTGCTGTCGCGATGGCGCTCGCCGTGGCGGCATGTGGCTCGTGGACCCGCATCGGCTCGTTCGCGGCGCTGGAACCGGCCGCGGACATACAGGCGAGTGCGATCAGACACACGATTCCCGCCCGCCCCCTGTGCGAAAGCATTCGCATGAACTGAGAATAAAGTGAACGTCACGGGAGTCGGTCAGCGGCTTTCGGCGGCCCTGCCTCCGGCTTCGCCTCGGCGGGCGGGATCGGCTCCCTCGACCTCGTCGCGGTGCCGGGCCGCCAACACGGCCGTCACCGTCGTCCCCTTGCCCGGGGCGCTTTCGACCCGCAGCGTGCCGCCGGCCAGCGTCACCCGCTCTCGCATGCCGAGCAGGCCGAACCCGTCGGTCTCGGCGCCGGGGTCGAAGCCCCGCCCGTCGTCGCGGATCTGCACCCGGATTGCCTCGCCGGTCTCGCTCAGCTCCACCCATGCGCGCTCGGTCCCCGCGTGGCGCGCGGTGTTGTTGAGCGCCTCCTGGACCAGCCGGTAGACCGTGTCCTCGATCTGACTGACCAGGCGCGTAGACCTGCGATCGGTCTCGAAGGCGAGGTTGACGTCGAGCCCGATGTCGAGCACCTTGCCCCAGGTCAGGCGCTCCACAAGAGCCTCCAGCGCGGGCACCAGACCCAGTTCGTCGAGCGTCGCCGGCCGCAGGTCGGCGATCAGCCGTCGCATCTCGGCGATGGTGTGGTCGACCCGTTCGATCGCCTGGCAGAGCAACCGGTCGGTCTCCTCGCTCTCGCCGCCGCGCCGGGCAGTGGAGAGCAGCACCCGCAGGCCGGCCATGCTTTGCAGCGCCTCGTCGTGGAGCTCGCGGGCCCAGCGGCCCCGCTCACGCTCCGCCGCTTCGATGCTGTCCCGCATCCTGTCTTCGGCCACCGACTGAGCTGTGGCGACCGCTGTTGCGGCGCTCGCCGCGAAGGAGCCGAGGACCCGCTCGTCATCGTCGGTGAAGCCCATGCTCCTGCCCAGGGAGTCGAGCGCGACGAGCACTCCGAGCGAGTGTCCGCGAAAGATCAACGGCACCAGCAGGGCGGCGACCCCGGCCCCCTGCTTGCTCGGGCGGGAGAGCAGGTTGGGACCGAGGTTGGCCAGCCGGTTGGCACGGCGCGATTTAAGCGCCTGGCCCGGGGCCGAGCCCTCGATCGGGATGCGCAGCTCCGCGTCGCGGTCGAGCTCGCCGGCCGCGGCGGCCATTCGCAGCTCGCCGCGATCCTCCAGCAGGATCAGCAGCGACCGTGCCTCGATCAGCGCTCTGCCGCGCTTTACGATCGTCTCCAGGATCCGGTCGAGATCGGTCTCGCCGCCGACCGCGCGGGCAATCTCCGTCGTCGCCTCGAGCCTTCGCACCGCGCGCTTGAGGCTGTCGCGCTGCTCCTCGACGCTGCGGTAGAGACGGGCGTTGTCGACCGCGATCCCCGTCCACTCGGCGAGGATCAGCGCCGACTGCTCGTCGGCCTCGTCGAAGTCGCCCCCTGCCTTCTCGGTGAGGTAGAGGTTCCCCCAGGCGCGGCCGCGGATCACGATCGGAACGCCCAGAAAGCCGGTCATCGGCGGATGGCCGGGGGGAAAGCCATAGGAGCGAGGGTGATCCCCGACGTTGGCGAGCCGCAGGGGACGCGGCTGTTCGATCAGCAGGCCGAGGACGCCGCGTCCGCGGGGCAATTCGCCGATCGCCTCCCGGGTTTCCTCGTCGATGCCGTGGGTGATGAAGCGATCGAGCTCGTGCCGGTCGTCATCCAGTACTCCCAGGGCGGCATAGCGGGCGCCGGTCAGTTCGCAGGCGACCTCCAATACCCGCCCCAGAACGACCTCTGGGTCCAACTCCGCCACCAGGCTGCGGCCCACCTCGATGAGCTGGCGGAGACGGTGCTCGTCCAGGGCTCCACTGTCATACAGCACCTGTCCCACCTCAGCTCACCTCGGAGCACATCGAATGTCCCATGCTAGACCTATGTGCTCGCCGCTCAAGTTTGACTGAGTTAAAAACTCGCGGAAAAACACGGATGGCGTGACGAACCGCGTGGGTTTAGATGGACGGGGGATGAACTTCTCTGCCGGCTCAAAAAAGGGCTCCGCTAACCTCGTCGCGATGCCCGCCGAACGTGACGCGGGGGGCGGCGAGCAGACGACGATCGTCCTCGCCGACGACCACACGGTTGTGCGCAGCGCGCTGCGGATGCTGCTTGAGGCGGAGGCCGACTTCGAGGTCGTCGCCGAGGCCGGCGACACCGAGACCGCGGTGCGCTATGTGCGCGGGCACAAACCAACCGTGCTGATTCTGGACCTCAACATGCCCGGGCGCTCCAGCCTGGAGGCGATCCCGGACATTCAGGCGGCCTCGCCAGACACCGAAATTGTCGTGCTCACCATGCAAAACGAACCGGCCTTTGCCCGTACGGCGCTGCAAGCCGGGGTGCGCGGCTATGTGCTGAAGGAGGCCGCGGACGCCGAGCTGGTGCAGGCGGTGCGCAGCGCCGCCGTCGGAGACACTTACCTGCAGCCGGCGCTCGGCGCTCGGCTGGCCGCCGAGCCGGAGTCCAAGCGCGGCGAGGAGTTGAGCGAGCGCGAGCGCGAGGTGTTGCGGCTGATCGCGCTCGGGCACACCAATGCAGAGATCGCCGGCCGCCTCTACCTCAGCGTTCGCACCGTGGAGAGCCACCGCGCCCACATCCAGCAGAAGCTGCGGGTATCGAGCCGGGCGGAGCTGGTTCAGTACGCGCTCGAGCGCGGCATGGTCGAAACCTAGGCTGGCCGCCGTGTCGGCCGCCGCGTCCTCCGCTGGGCCCCCGCCGTAGTGGTTGCAGAATCAACCTGGTGGAGATTGCCCGGCCAGTCCCGCTTCGCCGACCGGGGCGACGCGGGCCGGCGGCTTGCCGAGCGGTTGATGCCGCTGGCGGGCGAGGACCTCGTCGTGGTGGCGCTGCCGCGCGGGGGCGTGCCGGTGGCGCGCGAAATCGCGATGGCGCTGGACGCGCCGCTTGAGGTGGTCGCCGTCCGCAAGCTCGGCGCCCCCCACAACCCGGAGTACGGGATTGGGGCGGTCGCCGAGGATGGCACCCGCGTGATCGACGCCGAGGCAGTGGCGGGGCTGGGGCTGAACCGGCCGACGATCGACGCGCTGATCGCCCGCGAGACAGAAGAGCTGCGCCGCCGCGTTGCCGCCTATCGGGGCAACCGCCCGCTCCTCGACCTGGAAGGACGAACGGTGATCGTCGTCGACGACGGGGTCGCGACCGGCGTCACCGACACCGCGGCGCTGCGGGCCGTGCGTCGATGCCGCCCGGGCCGGACGATCCTGGCGGTGCCGGTCTGCGCTCGCGACTCGATGGAGGGCCTGCGCGCGGAGGCCGACGAGGTGGTTTGCCTGACGATGCCGCCGCTCCTCTACGGCGTCGGCCAGTGGTACCGCGACTTCTCCCAGGTCACCGACGACGAAGTCGTGGAAGCGCTGCGGCCGCTTGGCAGGGAGGCGTAGGGGACAGTCGGAGCCCAGCCACGACTTAGCTGCGGTTTCTCAGTGGAGGAGCGGGAGTACGCAGCGATATTTCTTCAAGATGGTCGCAAGCATGTGGCTGATTTCTCCGGTCGCCGACACAGTTATGACACCGTAAAGATTGGGGCCAGAGACGTTCGTGATATCGCTCGACCACTCATTCCCCGCATCGAGTGTCGCCGTCTGAGAGTACGCGGCAAGCTGGAGCGCTTCAGGGAGCTCTCCACCCTGGGCCGTGCAGGACTGCGCCGCCGCCGGCGCCGGAAGCGCGGTGGCGTTCGCGGACGTCTGCCAGCACGCCCCCGCGAAGAGCTCCGTGCCCGGCAGGCACCCGGCCTCGTAGCCGTTGATCTTGCTCGCGTTGACCGCGTTGACGGCGTTCAGCGCCGTCTGGGCGTCGACGGCGCTCTGCGCCGTGTCGGCGAAGTCGGCGTGGGCCGCATTCGGCACCTGGCCGAGGCTCAGCTCGTCGACCTCCAGACCGGTGACGACGCCGGGAGCGTGCGCGGAGAGGCCGGGGAGGACGCCGGGCGCAAGCCGGTTGGCGGGGACCGAGCCCGGCTTCAGACGGTTCCCCGGCAGCGATTTCACCTTGATCGACTTCCCGTTGATCTTGCCGGCCGCGTACACGGTGCCGCTCATCGCGACGAACAGCGCGATCAGCGAGACGATCAGTGCCGGCGACGGTCGGTGCATCCCCTGCCTCATTCGTTTCTTCCTCTCATCGAGTGTCGGGCGGGCCCGGCGGAGACCGAGCGGGGAGTTTACTTTGAGAAATCAGACTGATAAACGAATATTTAGTGGTTCCGCTTCCGCTGCGTCGTAGGGGGCGGATCACGCGGTCGGCATCGCTCTTCCAAGGCAACGCGCCCCTAGCTGCCGCACCGACGGGTAGACTCGCCCGCTACATACGGTCGGTGGTCAAGGGAAGTCCGGTGAGAAACCGGCGCGGTCCCGCCACTGTGACCGGGAAAGGAAGCCGCGGGCGCCATGTGCGTCAGCCACTGGGGGTGACACCGATCCCCCGGGAAGGTGCGGCCCACCACCCCGGAAGCCAGGAGACCTGTCCCCGGCCAGCCATGACAACCCTCGAGGAAAGGGTGGCTTCAATGCCCACACTCATCTCATTCCGGCTGGCCGCCGCGTGCGCGCTGGCTCTCGTATTCGCCCTGTCGACCGCCACGTCGGCGTTTGCCAAGGGACCGCTGGCCAACCTGCGGGTGGTGAACAGCGCCGGCAAGATCCTCGCCGAGGATTCGTTCGGCGCCGGCACCGCGTCGATCAAGACCAGTCCGCAGGCCGACTGCTTCGGCACGGGGTCCGGCGGCAGCGGCAAGTCGGTGACGATTGAAGGCCCGACCGCGCTCGGCGTGCTCATTCAGGCGGCCAAGTTCACGGCGGCGCTGAAGCCGGTGCAGATCTCAGACCACTTCGACTTCGGCCTGGCGCTCTGCGGGGTCGGAGGAAACGTGGCTCACGGCATGGGCTCCTGGTACCTGAAGGTGAACCACAAGAACCCGAACATCGGCGGCGAGATGGTGAAGCTGCACGCCGGAGACGACGTGCTCTGGTACCTGGCGCCGTCGTTCCCCTACCCGGACGAGCTGGCGCTGAGCGCGCCGGACACGGCGAAGGCGGGCGTGCCGTTCGAGGTTCGCGTCTTCTCCTACGACGACAAGGGAAGGAAGAAGCCCGCCGCCGGCGTGAAGGTGACCGGCGCAACCGGTCCCACCGCGGGGGACGGCCGCGCCACGATCGTGCTGAGCAAGCCCGCCCGGCTGATCGCCCGCCACGGCAAAAACATCCCGTCCAACACCGAGGCGGTGTGCGTGGGGGGCAAGTGTCCCGGCAGCTCCGGTAAATGAGCCATTGCCGCGGCACGGCGGTCGCGATCGCGCTGCTCTCGGTGGCGCTCGCGGCCGCCGGCTGCGGCCTCGGCCCGGGGGCGGGCCTCGATGACGTCGACCTGACGGTGACACGGGACTACGGCGCCACCCCGGTCCTCAACCAATCGGTCGGCGATGTGACCGAGTCGGACACGGTGATGCGAGTGCTCGATCGCGACGCCGAGATAGGGACGCGCTACGGCGGCGGCTTCGTGCAGTCGATCGAGGGGATCGAGGCGGCGCGGCGCGGCGGTGGCGCCTTCGACTGGCTCTTCTACGTGAATGGAGTGGAATCGACAGTGGGCGCCGCCGACTATCCACTGCGCGGCGGCGAGCGGATCTGGTGGGACTACCGCGACTGGTCGGCGGCCTTGCGGGTGCCGGCCGTGGTCGGCTCCTGGCCTCAACCTTTCGTCGATGGCTATGACGGCGAGCGGCGAGCGGTGAGGATCGAGTGCAGGGGCGGGGGGGAGGCGTGCGAGGTGGTGCAGAGCAGACTCGAGAAGGCCGGAGCGCCGGTCTCGACCGGCTCGCCCGCCGGCGCGATCCGGGTCCTGGTCGGCCCCTGGGCGCGGGTGCGGGAGGACCCGGCCGCGGCGCAGATCGAGGACGGCCCGCAGACGAGCGGCGTGTTCGCCGACTTCGTCCGTCGCGGAAAGGTCTTTTGGCTTCAGGGATTCGATCAGCAGGGCGAGGCAGCGAGTTCCTTTGGGCGGAGCGCCGGCCTGGTCGCGGCGACCCGCCGCTACGACGCTCCGCCGACGTGGGTCGTGACCGGCCCGAGCGCCGCAGGCACGCGCGCCGCCGCCGCCCTGCTCGACGCCGCCGATCTGCGCGACCATTACGCAGTTGCGACGGAGGGCGGGGAGGAGACCCCGCTGCCGAGCCGATGAGATCGCCGTTTGCCTACACGCCACGGCCGGGCCTCCTCCAGGCGGCATCGCCGGGAGCGGCGGTCGTCTACCTCAGCGCGCTGGTCGCCGCCGCGTTCCTCTACTCAAATCCACTGGTCCTTGCCGCCGCCGGCGCCGGGGCGATTCTCGCCGGCCGGATCGCCGGCGCTCGCGACGCCGTCCGGGCCGCGCTGCGGATGGGCCTCACCCTGGCTGCGCTGATCGTCGCCGTCAACGCGCTGGTCGTCAGCCGCGGCGAGACCGTCCTGGCCCGCCTCGGCGAGTGGCCGTTGATGGGGCAGGCGGACGTCACCGCCGAGGCGATCGCCGCCGGCGCCGTGATCGGCCTGCGCGCCGCGGTCGCGATGGTCGCCTTCGCCGTCTACTCGTCCTGCGTGGACCCCGACCGGGTGCTGCGCGCGCTGCGTCCGATCGCCGGCCGCTCCGCCCTCACCGCGACGCTGGTCTCCCGCCTCGTTCCAGTCGCCGCGGCCGACGCGACCTGTGTGTCGTAATTGGAGCGGGTGGCG
>CAZHZI010000023.1:0-21405 GCA_964536955.1 uncultured Conexibacteraceae bacterium | reverse complement strand
GGCGCACGCTGCGCGCCTCGCTGCAGACCGGCGGCGTGCCGATCTACCTGCGCTACCGGCCGAAGCGCCCGCGGCGGCCGGAGATCTACGTCCTCTGCGACGTCTCCACCTCGGTCACCTCGGCCAGCGTCTTCTTCCTCTCCGTCCTGCACGCCCTGCACGACTCCTTCCGAAAACTGCGCAGCTTCGTCTTCATCGAGCGGATCTCCGAGGTGACCGAGGTCTTCGAGCACGAGCGGGACTTCCGGGTCATCTCGCAGCGGATCTCCAGCGAGGGCGGCGTCGCCGACGTCTCCGGCTACACCGACTACGGCCGGGTCTGGCTCGAGTTTCTCACCGAGATCTCTGACGACCTCGACCCACGCTCGACCGTGATCGTCCTAGGCGACGCGCGCACCAATGGCCGCGAGCCGCATCCCGAGGTCTTTGCGCAGATCGCCGAGCGCGCGGGCCGTCTCTTCTGGCTCAACCCCGAGCCGAGGCTCTACTGGAACTACGGCGACTCGGTGATGGCCGCCTACGAGCGGCATTGCGACGGAGCCTTCGAGTGCTGGACCACCCGGCACCTGGAGAACTTCGTCAACATCGTCGCCGGCGGCGTTCCCACAGCCGACTAGGCATCAAACCATCGGGGGGGTCGACTCCTCGGCGTCGAGAGCCTCGTCGCGGATTCGGAGCAGCTCCTCCTCTCCGCGGTTGCGCGCGATTCGCTCCAGCCATTCCTCGAGCTCGGCTTTGCTGAGGGTGCGGGCGACGCCACTGCGGGCACGGGAGGGTCGCACGTTGTCCAGCGCGGTGCGCGCCTGGCGCTGCGATGCAGGGCGCCGAACGGCATGTCGCCCTCTAGCGGTCCCGGGCCGGGCCGCGGCCGCAGGGTAAACGCAAGTTAAGCGAGTAGCCGCCGTTCAGTTGTTCCTTTTCCTCGACATACAGGGAAAAGGAACAGCTGAACGATCGGGGACTACGCGCGCAGCCGGTATCCCCGTCCGAAGAGGCGCAGGTTGACCGTGAAGAGGGCGAGCGTCGCGGCGGTGAGGGCGAGCAGCGAGAGCGGAATGCTGGCCTCGGAGTAGCCGAGAAAGCCGTAGCGGACGAGGTTGATCATGTAATAGACGGGGTTGAAGTGGGTCAGGGTCTGGAACGGCTCTGGCAGCAGCGAGGCGGAGTAGAAGACGCCGCCGAGGAAGATCAGCGGCTGGAGGACGAAGGTCTGGGCGAGGGCGACGTCGTCGAACTGCTCCGCCCGGACTCCGACGAGGACTCCCAGCTGCGAGAAGAAGAAGCCGACCAGGAAGAGCGAGGGGATCAGGACGAGGATGTGCTCGACCGGGAGGTCGACCAGGAACGACGCGGCGATGAAGGTGAGCGCCGAGACGGCGAGGCCTCGCATGAAGCCGCCGAGCGAAAAGGCGAGCAGCAGCTCCAGCGGCGAGGCGGGCGAGGAGAGCTGGTCCTGGATCGCCCCCTGGAACTTCTGCTGGAGGATCGAGGAGGAGTTGTTGGCGAAGGCGTTGATCGACCAGGCCATCATGATCAGGCCGGGAATCACGAAGACGACGTAGTCGATCCCGTGCAGCTCGTCGATCCGCGAGCCCAGCGCGGCGCCGAAGACGGAGATGTAGAGGAACGTCTCCAGCAGCGGCGCGCCGATCGTCTGCTTCTTGATCTTCATGAAGCGGCTGACCTCGCGCCGCCAGAGCGTGAAGAGGCGGATCTGGGCGGCGCTCATGAGATCAGCTCCTCCACCTGCGATCGCGAAAGCTCCTTGCGCCCGACCAGCGCCAGGTAGGCGTCCTCGAGGTTGGGGACGTCGTAGCGGCCCGCCAATTCGGCGCTGGTCCCCTGGGCGGCGATCTGGCCCTCGGCGATGAAGGCGATCTTGTTGCAGAGCTGCTCGGCCTCTTCCAGGTAGTGCGTCGTCAGCAGGATCGTCGTCCCCTCCTGGTTGATGCGCTGCACGTAGTGCCAAAGCTCCAGCCGCAGCTCGATGTCGACGCCCGCGGTCGGCTCGTCGAGGATCAGCAGGCGCGGGCGGTGCATCAGGGCGCGGGCCAGGATCAGCCGCCGCTTCATCCCGCCCGACAGGGTCCGGGTGCGCTCGTCCCGCTTTTCCGTCAGAGAGAACGTCTCCAGCAGCTCCTTGGCGCGTTCGCGGCGCTCCCGCTTGGGCATGCCGAAGTAGCCACCGTGGAAGTCGAGCGTCTCCTCGACGGTGAGGAACCAGTCGAGGTTCAGCTCCTGCGGCGCCAGCCCCACGGCCTGGCGGGCCTCGCCATAGTTGCCGATCGCGTCGTGCCCGAACACCTGGATCGCCCCCGTCGTCGGCTGGGCGAGCCCGGTCGTGCAGTGGATCAGCGTCGACTTGCCGGCCCCGTTCGGCCCCAGCAGCCCGTAGATCTCCCCCGGCTCGATGTCGATGGAGACGCCGCGGAGCGCCTCGACGCCCGTCGGGTAGCGCTTGACCAGGTCTTCGATGTGGAGGGCCTTCTCGCTCACGAGGCGCAAACCGTAGTCGAGCGGCTCGGTGGGCCCTGGTAGCTTCACCCGATGGGTCCCGACCAGCGGCTTCCCTGGCGCGGAGCCGGCGCCGATCGCCCGGACCTTCCGCTCCCTCCAGACCGCATGCCATGGCGCCGCCACGGCCAGACCCGCAAGCGCTGGCGCTACGTCGGGGTATACGGCCACGAGGTGATGCTCTGCGCCGCCCAGGCCCAGGTCGGCCCGCTCAGCCAGTGCTTCTGGGCGCTTTGGGACCGCGACGGTCGCCACGCCTACGCCCACACGAGGATGCGGCCCGGCGGCTCGGAGGTCGTGATGGACGGCGCCGACATCGAGGTCAACTCAGGTCAACTGCGAGCGCGTCTGCGCCTTGGAGATTCCGCGCCGGTTGAGGCGATCTGCCCCAGCGGCGACGGTTGGGGCTGGACGCGAAAGCGGGCCGGGATCCCGGTCACCGGGACGATCGAGATGGAAGGAAGGCGTTGGGTCGTCGACGCACGCGGCGTCGACGACCAATCCGCCGGCTACCACAAGCGACACACGAGCTGGCGCTGGTCGGCCGGGGTGGGGCGAGCGGTGGACGGCCGCCCCGTCGCCTGGAACCTGGTGGAGGGGATCAACGACCCTGCCGAGAGGAGCGAGCGGGCGATCTGGGTGGATGGCGAGCCGACCGAGCCCCAGCCGGTGTCCTTCCGGGGAATGGCGGGAGTCGAGTTCTCAGACGGTTCGCTGCTCAGCTTCGCCGCCGAGTCCGAGCGGGCGCGCAAGGACAACGTGCTGGTCTTCCGTTCCAGTTACCGCCATCTGTTCGGCGCCTTCGCCGGATCGCTCGGCGGAGTCGAGCTGGCCGAGGGCCTTGGGGTGATGGAGGAACACGACGCCGTCTGGTAGGCGGCGTCCGGCCCAGACCGCTGCGCGTTCCTATTTGTCCTCGTCTTCGTCCTCATCGGCCGAGTGATCGAGGTCGCCGGGCGTCCCCTGGGTGTCGACATCGGTTTCGGTGGACTCGAGCTCGTCGGGCTCCCCGTGGACTGCGGGATCCTCTTCCTCCTCCGCAGCGTCGGCCAGCGGCTCGACCGAGGCGTCCCGGTGGCTCGCCTGCCCTTCGAGTAAGTCCTCGGCCTGCTCGAAGCCTTCCGCCTCGCCGCCTCCGTGCTCCCGGACGGGGCGCTCCTCCTCGTCCATGTCCTCCATTCCACTGCGGCCGCCGATCCGAGCCGCCTCCGCGGCAGCTGCGTCAGCCTCCTCTTCGACCCGCGCCTCGTCAGGATCGGTCGCCTCGGGATCGCGTTCCGGGTCGCGGGGCTCCGGCGTCTCCTCGGCTCGTTCGATCATCGCTCTTGGCCTACCCGTGACCGTCGCCCTGGAAACAGCGGCGTGAAGGCTTGGGCCGGGTCCCCGGGAATCAGGCTCTCGCCGAGGGCGCTATGCCCCGAACCGCTTGAGCACCGCCTGCGCGGCGTTGTAGCCGTTCATCCCATGCGCCCCCGCTCCCGGCGGAGTGGCGGCGGAGCAGATGAAGACACCGGGGATGCCCGTGCTGTACGGGTCGAGAGCCAGGCGCGGTCGGATCACCGTCTGAAACGGCGTGTTGGCGCCGGTGACGATGTCGCCGCCGACGTAGTTCGGGTTGTGGGCGGCGAGCTCACGGGGCGAGCGAACGTGACGCCCGACGATCCGCTCGCGCAGGCCGGGAGCGAACCGCTCGATCTGATCGAGCAGCGCTTCGGCGCCGTCGCCGTCGTAGGCGTGGGGCACGTGCGCGTATGCCCAAACCGGATGGACGTCGCCGCGTGAGCGCGTCGGGTCCGCGAGGTACTGCTGGCCGACGAGGACGAACGGCCGCTCGGGCATCCGCCCGCGGTTGATCTCGCGCTCGGCGAAGACGATCTCCTCGAAGGAGCCGATCGCGTGGACGGTCCCCGCTTTTCGCGAAGCGGTGTCGGCCCATGGAACGCCGCCCTCGACGGCGAGGTCGACCTTGAACGCGCCGGGGCCGTGCTTGTAGCGGCGGTAGGCCCGGGCCACCCCGGAAGGGAGCCGCTCGCCGGCGATCTCGGCGACGGCGCCCGGGGCGAGATCGAGCACCACGGCGTCGGCAGCGGGAAGCTCGTCGAGCGAGCGAACGGGCCGTCCGGTTTCGATCCTGCCGCCGTTTTCCAGCACCACCGCGGCCAGCGCGTCGGCGATCGAGCGCGACCCGCCGCGGGCGACGGGCCAGCCGAAGCGATGGCAGGCGCAGATGAGGGCCATGCCGACGGCGGAGCTCATCGGGCGCGACAGAGGACTGAACCCGTGGGCCGCAACGCCGCCGAACAGGGCCCGAGCCTGCGGGGTGCGGAAGGCGCGGGCGAGCGCGGTTGCGGGCGCAGCCGCCCGCAGGCCGAAGCGGGCCAGGCCGAGTGGGTGGCGCGGGACGTGCAGCACGGGCCGCAGGATGTCCTCGCAGAGGGCGTCGAAAGCCTTCGAGGAGGGACCGAACACCCGCTTCCAAGCGGGCCCTGCGGGTCCGAGGCCCGCAGCGGTGTCGTCGATCGATCGCAGCATCGCCCCGGCGCTGCCGTCGTCAAGGGGGTGGGCCAGGTCGACCTCGGGCCAGGCCCACTCGAGGCCGTGGCGCTCGAGCCCGAGCGAAGTCAGCGCCGGCGCCCCGACCGACATCGAGTGCACGGCCGAGCAGTCGTCGTGGAGCAGCCCCGGAAGGGTCAGCTCGCTCGTCCGCGCCCCGCCGCCGATCGTCGGAGCCGCCTCGAGCACCGTCACCGCCACCCCGCGGGTGGCCAGCGTGGCGGCGCACGCCAGGCCGTTGGGCCCCGCGCCGACGACGATCGCGTCGCTCATGGGACGAGCGTCGGCGTGCCGCCGCTCCCCGAGGCCGCAATCGACTGCGTCGGGAACGGTCGCCCGTCCAGCCACGGTTGCCGCTCGACCATGTCCGCAACGTTCACCCACCCCTCCTCGACGAGGCCGGCCGCGGCGTCGAAGATGCGGTAGCGCTGGCGCTGCATGTGGGCGGGCTGCGACTCGAGCGTGATCACCCGCACCTCGCCCTCCTCGAAGTGGCAACGCTCTTGGATCGCCTCGAGCAGCCGGTGGTCGTGGAAATGGCCATCGCCGAAGTTGTAGCCGAGCACGACGCCGGCGATCAGCTCTCCCTCGCGCACGTGGTAGCGCTCGACGTCGTCGACAGCGTGGGGCAGCAGGCCGTTGATGGCGCGACCGTGCGAGTGCATCGAGCGGAAGGCGAGGCCTTTACACAGCAGCAGCTCCGCCATCTCGCGGCCGTAGAACTTCGTCAGCTGCTCGACCACCACGGGCGCCGCCTTGACGATCTGGCGGTCGAGCTTCCCCTCGGCGCCGCTGTCCTTGCGGAACAGCCACTGGCTCGTCGCCCAGTTGCCCGCGTAGTAGCGCATCGCCGGCAGGAAGGAGATCAGGTCGGGGCGCAAGTTGCCGAGCACCGGGATCCCGACGCAGGTGACGGCCAGGATCGCAATCAGCAGTGGGTCGTCGAGGGTCGAGAGCGGCACCGAGCCGTAGTGGCCGAAGAGGAAGAGGATGCCGAAGATCATGAAGACGTTCCACTCCAGCGGCACGGCCAGCGGGAACGTCGAGAGGATGTGGAGGTGGAAGATGATCATCCCGGCCGCGGCGATGGTCCCGAGCGTCCCGCCCTTGGAGACGAGCAGGAGGAAGGGGAGCGTGAACTCCGTCACGGTGCCCAGATGCGCCGCCAAGGCTCCGATAGACGAGGGCCGCAAATCTTCGGGATGCTTCCGATAGAGCCGGCGCTTGGCCGACCGCCAGCGATTCCACGGCGTGTTGCTGATCATCACCGTGACGACGAACGGAAAGTGGCGGTTCAGCTTCGACGCCGCGGCGCCCCACCAGATGCAGACGAAGACGATCTGCGCGGCGACGACCATGTTGTGGATGGGGAAGAGAAAGAGGAGCATCAGGTTGCCGTAGATCTCTGCCCGGGCGGCCAAAAACGGCACCTTGTCGCGCAGCCCCAGCAGGGCCAGGAATGCCAGCAACACCCCGACCGCCACCGGGTTCAGGCGGCCGGCCGAGACGCCATCGGCCGAGACGCCGTCGGAGGCGAGCAGGTACACCGCCGACGCGAGAAGTCCGGCGTACAGCGCAACGTCGAACAGCGTGCGCCTGGTCCCGCGCGTGAGCGGCACCCTGCCGGGCCACGGCGGAAGGCGTGTCGTCCCGGGGCGCAGCCAGTACAGCAGCCCCCCGATCATCGGCGAGAAGCGCAGCGTCAGCGGCAGCGAGCCGGCACCGAGACCGAGAACCTCCCACAGCATCGTCCACACAACCGCCTTCTGGAAGACGATCGGCTCCGTCCACCAGCTGCCCAAGTCGCCAAGGCCGCCCAGCCCTTCCGTCGTGGCGGAGATCAGCAGCAGGCCGCCGCCGGCGTAGGCGACGAGCTTGACGATGTAGAGCAGGTAGACCGCGTAGGGAGTCCCGAACCCGTTCTCGGCCCAGTCCTGCACGAGCGGCTTGATGCGCTCGAGGTGCGGGCGGCCCTGCCACTCCTCCACGTCAAAGGGGGGCGGAGCGGGTGTGATGAATCCCATCGACTCTCTCTCTGTCCTTGACGCAACGCGCCGCCGGAGACTCTCTCAGACCCCTTCCCGGCGGGCCAGCCGGCCCCTTTCGTCCTGCCCCCTGCCACGGACGGTCAGCGGATCGAGTCGTTTGACCTAAGCCCTCGGGTTGGATGCGATCGGCGCGCTGGCCCTTGCAGCAACGCCGTTCGTCACCGGCCAGTACACCGACCCGACCGGCAAGGGCGACTTTCACGGCGACATCGAAGCCGTTCGCCAGGCCAACCAAGAGGACCCACACCGCAAGATCTGCGAGGGAGAACCCCACGGTGAACCCAGCGACCGCCTAGTTCAAAGTCACCTGGCCGCCCGGGCGAGATCGGCTAGGCTCGATCGATCCCCAGCCCAGGAGGCCTCATGAAGGTGTTCGTGCAACTGGTGTCGGTGGCGTTGTGCTGCGTGTTGGCCGTTCCCGCGATCGCGGACGCGAAAAAGATCAAGCGGTCGCCGACTGGAATCACCTTTGAGGTGGGCCCCGGGACGGTCGATGCAGAGTTGAGCAGTTCCGTTAAGCGCTGTCTGCGCAAGCGCTCCGTGAGCCTTGCCGAACGCGACAGCGGCGTGGTCTTTTTCGCCACAACCAGCACTCGGGACGGGCACTTTTCGATCCCGTTGGATGAGATTCCGGGGGGCATCTCCGCGGTTCGGGTCGCAGTCGCCTCGAAGAGCTTCGGCAAGCGGCTGTGCCAGGCGGCCAGCGCCGATGCCACCGCGGACGACGCGACGCTCTCGGGCGGGCCCAGCAACGGCGCTTTCCGTGGAGTCCTCAGCTCGAGCGTCGACGGGTGCGAGCCGAACCGGATGATCTCGCTCTATGAAGTCAGCTCCGATCCGGTGTTCGTGGGCTGGAACTTCACCGATGCGTCCGGCGCTTGGACGATCGCCCAGGCCGGCGGCGCCTACGAAGCGCGGGCCGACCCCGTCGCCGTTGGTGGCGGAAGCACGTTCACCTATTGCCGGCCACTCGTCTCTCCGACCTGGAGCTACGAGGAATCCCCGGAACAGCTGCCGGAGTGAAACCGACAGCACTCCAGCTCCGATCCGCGCGCTGCAAAATCGCGCTGATAGGACTGTTCGGCTACAGCTCGATAAAGGTCCACAATGCCCTGCGTGTGCGAAAGGAGTGTACAGTCAACAGAGTTTGGGTAATCGGTCACAAGGGGGTAAAGCCGGTGACCACTGCAGGAGATTCAGCCAGACCAACTTCGTTCGAGCGACCGCTCGATGCCGCATCCAAAACGAACTCCGGGCTGGATGACGAGGGTCAGATCGCCCTTGTCGACAGGGATGGTCTGGCCACGGAGTCCGCCACAGCTCGCATCCTGGTGACGGACGATCGGCCTGAGATGCTGGGCGTGATCGACCGGGCGCTGGGAGAGCTATACGAATGCGAGTTTGCGAGCAACGTCGAGCAGGCACGCGAAAGGCTCGCTGCCGTGCCCTTCCACCTCGCCCTCTGCGACATCCACGTGGCGGGCGAGTCGGGGTTGGATTTGGCGGAGGAGATCATCGAGGAACACCCCGCCACCGCTGTCGTCCTGGTCACGAAGGAGGACGACCCCGCGGTCGCGAAAAAGGCTTTTGCCTTCGGTGTACACGGCTATCTGGTGGAGCCGTTCTGGCCCGGACAGCTGCTGATCACGACGATGAACGCACTGCGATGGCGGGAACTGGAGATTGCACGAAGGGCACGTCGCCTCAACCTTGAGGAGCGATTCCAGACGATCATCGACATGGCGCCAATTCCCATCTACGCCAAGGACACCTCCCATCGCTATGCCGTGGCAAATGCCAAAGCCGACGAGCTCGCGGGGCTGGAGCGCGGTCGGCTGGTCGGCCAGACCGACGAGGCGATCATGTCTCCTGAGGCCGTGGAAACCGTAGGTGAAGTCGACCGCCGAATCTTCGACGAAGGGTCGACTTACAACGCCGAGGAGACCAGGGTCATCGGAGGCACCGAGAGGGCGTTTAAGACGGTCAAGTTTCCCCTCATCGACGAGCAGGAACAGATCATCGCCGTTTGTGGCATCTCCATCGATATCACTGCCCAGGAGGAGGCAGTTCGGTTGCGTGACGAGTTGTCGGCCGCCCAACTGCAGGCGATTGACGAGCTGCGATTGTCTCAACTGGAGACGGTCGAGCATCTTTCCAAAGCGATCGAGTCTCACGACACCTCCACCGGAGAGCACGTCGACCGGATGGCGGTGATCGCCTCCTTCCTTGCAGGTCACCTACAGCTCGACCCCGACCGCATTCAGCTGTTGCGTGCCGCGGCTCCGATGCATGACGTCGGGAAGATCGGCACCCCGGATGAGATTCTCCGCAAGCCAGGCCCCCTGACCGATGAAGAGCGCAAGGAGATGGAGCGCCACACGGTAATTGGCCATGGAATTCTTGCGAACTCCGAGAGCGAGCTATTGCGCATCGCCGCCACCATCGCCCTCACCCACCACGAGCGCTACGACGGCAACGGCTATCCGCAGGGTTTGGTTGGCGAGGAGATTCCACTCGAAGGACGGATCGCCGCGCTCGCCGATGTCTTCGATGCGCTGCTCAGCAACCGCTGTTACCGGCCCGCGCTACCGGTAGCCGAGGCGGTCGCAGTGATCAAAAGGGGAAAAGGAACCCACTTCGACCCACAGATAGTGGATGTCCTCCTCGATCACCTGGAGGAAGTGCTCTCCCTCCGGAGTTGAGTCCTATTCGTGAAAGAGCGCGCCGGCCTACGGCGTGTCGCCTAGCCCGGGACGCCGGAGGACTCACCCGCCAGCTCTGCGAGGTCCAGGCCAATCTGGCGCCACCCATAGCGGCCAGCCACCTCGCCTCGGGCGCGCTGGCCGCGGAGGCGGCGGGCGGGGGCGTCGTTGACGGCCTCCACCATCGCGTCGGCGAGGGCCTCGATGTCATCGGGGGAAACCAGCCAGCCCGTGTCGGGGTCGTCGACGATGGTGGCTGGGCCGTCGCGATCGACAGCGATCGCAGGCAGCCCGCAGGCCATCGCCTCCACCAGCACCTGGCCGAACTGCTCTTTGACCGAGGCGTGGACGAGAAGATCGGCGGCGTTGAGAAAGTCCGGCAGCGCCTCGTGAGAGTGCCAGCCGGCGAGGAAGACGTCTGGGAGCGCGAGGCGCTCAATCGTCTCGATCGGATGCTCTCCCTCCCACTCGCCGGGGTAGCCGCCGAGTAGGACCAGGGCGGTGCGGTCGCGAAAGCGAGGACGGGCCCGGGCGTAGGCCTCGATCAGCAGCGGCAGGCGCTTGACCTCGGTGAAGCGCCCCGAGTACAGCAGCACCGTCCCGCCGAGCGCCTCCAGGTCAGCCTCCTCGTAAGCGACTCCACCGGGCGCCGATCCGGGCCTCCATCCCTGCGGGCGGTCGACCAAGTGGTGGCGCCAGTGGGCGGGGCGGTCGATCTCGCGCGGGGAGAAGCTGGGGTCGAAGCCGTTGGGAACGCAGACGAAGCGGTCCGGGTCGAGGTCAAGCGCGGCGCTGGCGCGCTTCAATCCCTCGGGACTGCTGACGACGATCCGCTCACAGCGCTCCGCCCAGTCGCAGATCCGCTCGGCCCAGGTCTCGGCGTGGGTCCAGCTCGCCGGGGGACCGGAGGAGATCCGCTCCAGCATCAGCAGTTCGGTGCCGTGGACATGGCCGAGCACCGGGGTTTCGGGAAAGGCCCGGGCTGCCGCCTCGTTGAGCGGGGTCAGATGGTGCAGGTAGAGGAGGTCGGCAGCGTCGGCGTCGTGCTGCCGCAATGCCCGTGTCCATGCCTCGACCTGGAACTCGAAGGCGTCGTCATCGAGCGTGGCCAGGACCGGGTCCTCGGCATCGGGGCGATCCTCGTAGGAGCCGTGCATCGGCGCGGTTCCGGCGGGGCCATCGAAGTGGAGCGGATCGTCGCTGCGCAGCGCGGGCGTGAAGTCGACCGCTCGCAGGTCGAGCCCCGAGTAGAAGCTCTGCGCCAGGGCATGCTCACCGAGATCGGAACGGGAGCCGGACAGCACGGTGACCTCGAAGCCATTGCGCTCGAACTCCTGCCCGATCGCCCTGCATACATGCGCGGACCCACCTCGCGGGTAGAAATAGACGCCCATCAAGAGGTTGGTGGGGATGGAGCGCATCCACGGCGAGGCTACTGGTGCGGGGACGGCACCACCTAGAGCGCGGCGAAGTGCAGCGCCGTGGCGATCTTGCGGCCGCCGACGATCTCCATGCCGTGCTCCTCGCGTGGCGTGTTGCAGAGGCGGCTGCCGATCACCAGCGAAGCCGAGCCGCCTCCGTCGACGTTGATCGCCTCGCTGGCGCCGAGACCGATCATCGCCTCCGCAAGCTCGGCCAGGGTGAGCCCGGCCTCGTGGTTGGCGCGGCCTTCGCTGACGACGGCGATCAACTCCCCATCGCCGAGGCCGAAAGCGGCCCGCGGGTAGCGGCCGACGGTGAGGTCGGAGTCGAATTGGCGCGAGCCGGCCGAGAACCCCTCAGGATCCCGCTCCAGGCGAATAAGCGAGCGGCCACCGGCGACCAGCATCGGCCCAGCCTGGAGAAGATCCCCCCGAGGCTCAGCGGGAAACTCCTGCCGTGGGGCCAACGAGACGTTGCCGTTGTCCGCGTGCAGACAGGATCGAAGGGCGCCCCAGGGGGGATCGAAGGGCAGGGTCGGATGGGCGCGGCCGCCGATGCGAAGGTCCCCCAAGGGCGACCTTCGGGCCTCATGTAGAAGCCGCCGATCATGGCGTGCTCGGCCCCGTTCTGGGCACACCAGCGAAGCAGGGTGGAGCGCGGCTCAATCGCGACCACCCGGGCGCTGAAGCGGGAGCGGTCGAAGCGGGCGACCCGAAGGGTGGTCCGGGCGCCGTCGGCCAAGGTCAGCCTGACACTCTCGAGCGAGGGGCTGGGCGCGAGGGCGAAGGGCTGGGGGCTGGTGGGCGAGAGTGCGCGCATGGGCTCGAGGCCTTGCTCCCGACATGCAACAACACACAGGGGACCGATTTGTTTCCGGGCTGTGACCCGAGGGCGCAGCCGCCCGGTTACGAATCGCTAGCCGAGAATCAGGCTAAGTGCCACACCCATCGCCCTAGCCCTCATAGAGGGGATGGGTGAGGCCGTGCTCGGCACAGAGCCGCGGCACGCTCTCGACCTCGAACTCGATCCCGTAGCGCTCCGAGAGCTCGGCCATCAGCTCGGGCGTGGGCTCGCCAGCCTCCGCCAGCTCACGGAAGAAGTGCTCGAAGCCGCCCGGCGAGATGATCTCGAGGATCCGACACGGTCCGTCGCCGGCGTTCCAGAAGGTGTGCCACTGGTCTCGGGGCTTGAAGGCGAGGTCGCCCACCTCGGCATAGATCACATCGTCACCGAGCTGGGCGCCCATCCGGCCCTCCAGCACGAAGCTGTACTCGTCCTCACGCGAGTGCCGATGAAGGGGCGCGCACAGCGAGCGGGGCGGGATCGGATGCTCCACCAGCGAGACGCCGCCTCCGGCCTCCTCGGTCCAGATCAGGAACCTGACTCCGAGCGGACCGAGATCGACGTACTTTCCCTCGTTGGGGCCGATATTGCGCGGGCCCTGGGACGCATCGAAGCGATGAGGTGGGTTCGGGAGCGGGCTCGCTGCATCCACGCTGAGCCAGTCAGGCCCGGGGGACGGTACCGGCCCGCATCGACAGGATGATGCTGGCGATCAGGGTCCATATGCCGAGGGCGAGGAAGCCGACGAAGCCTGCCGGCGTGATGGCAATGATTCCGATCACGACCGCCGCCCAGCCGAGCCAGCGCGGCAGCACATCCGACTTCAGCGTCGCGAGCCCGGCGCCAATTAGAAACGCGCCCGTCCCGACGGCAACCGTGAAGAACATGTCTGAGCCGAGCGCATTGAGCGTCTGGACGACCGTCGGCTGGACGTCGCCGACCGCATCCGCAGCCGTGAAGCCCAAGCCGGCAAAAATTGTCACGCCAACCGCAAACACGATTCCTCCAGCAAAACTGAGCGCCGAAGCCACCCCGCTCTCGTCCTGAGCGCGGCGCAGCGCCCCGGCAAGCGTGGTCGAGAAGACGAGGAAGAAGAATGCGCCGAGCCCGAGCAGGCCCCCGGAGATCTGAAGGTCGGTGTCGTGGTCGCTGTAGTAGGAGACGACCTCTTTCACCGACGCGTCGGCATCGGGAGTCTCGCCCCCGACCACGAACGCGGCAAGGATCAAGACCACGGCGACAACGCCACTCAGCGGTAGAAGCTGCTTCGCACTCATGCGCCCTCCTCGGTCTGGGACGGAAAAACCGATAAACCTGCTGCAACCCTATACAGGGAGAAGGCGGCTGCGGCGGCCCGAGAAGCGTGGGGGCACTTAGCCGGAGCTTTCGCCGCCAAGCACCGCGGAGATTTCGTCGATCGCAGTCCGCTCGGCGTCGCTGATCGGCTGGCCGTCCTCCTCCTTGGCGTTCGCCACCCGCTCGGCGAGGCTCAACGTGAACCGCCTGTAGTCCTCGATCTCCTCCGGTGACGCCTTGGCCTCGAGCAGCGAAACCGCGCGCCGCAAGACATCCAGATGGTGCTCTTTCAGCTCATCGACCGACCCCGAGCGGGCGCGGTCGACCTTCGGCTTGGCTTGGGCGATCTCGTCCAAAAGGTCGGATGCTCCCGCGGTGGTTCGCGCCTCGGCGTAGGCCTTGGCCAGCGAAAAGGACTCGCGGAACGAGCCGCCCCGCTGTGCCGTCGAGACGATCAACCCGGCACTCGTCGGCCCCTGCAGCACCGTCTCCCATTCCTGCTCGGTGAAATCGGTTCTTCCGGTCATAAACGATCCCTACCCGGTGGGGACTTCTCGTATGCGTCCTTCCCGCACCAGCGATAGGTCACCCACCCCTCCACCGCAGATTGTCGGGCGAGGATGGCGGGAGGACCCCTGTGCCCTTGTTCTTTGCATTGTGGGGGCTGCGCTCTGCTCTTTCCCCGCGACCGCCCTCGGGGCGACTGCCACGGCGACGGGGACGCTCACCGGCAGCACGCTGAGTCTCACGACCAGCGCGGCTCCGACATTCTCGGCGAACCTGAACGCCGGCGATTCAACGCCCACATACACGGTGCCGTTGACCATTCAGGACACGCGCGGCACGGGCGCCGGCTGGAACGCGACGATTACCTCGACGCAGTTCTCGACCGGTGGCGCGACGCCGGACACCCTGGCGACGAACGCGTCCACGCTCACCGGCGTCACCTCGGCGTGCACCGGAGGCACCTGCACCAACCCAACCAACGCGATCACCTACCCGGTCGCCGTGCCGGCGGCTGCGACCCCCCAACCGCGGTCAAATTCTTCAACGCCGCCGCCAGCACCGGTATGGGGAAATTCACGAACACGCCAACGATCGCCGTTTTCGTTCCCCAAAGCAGCTTCGCCGGCACCTACACCAGCACGCTGACGATCTCCGTCGTCTCCGGACCCTAAGCTGTCGCCGTCTTGGCGGCGCTCACGAACTTCGCGGCGGCACGACGCCCAAGCAGCCGTCCATCGGCCTGGATAGCGGTTGTGTCCACGGCGGTGCTGGCGCTCTCGGCGGGAAACACGGGCGCGGCGATGGCGGCCGGCCCGACGTTCGCCCTGGAGCCCGCCTCGCCGGCCAAGCTCGGCTATTTCGTCCTCTCTGGCCGCCCCAATGCCAAGATCAAGGGCAAGGTGCGGGTGATCAACGTCGGCACCAAGGCCGGTCGCACCAGCCTCTACGCCGTTGACGCGACCACAGGGCAAACCAGCGGTGTGGTCTACCGGTCCCGCCAAGAGCCCCGGCGAGGCGTGGGGGTTTGGATTCGGCTGGCGAAGACCACCGTCCGACTCAGCCCCGGCCAGTCTCAGGTAGTGCCCTTCACGGTCCGGGTGCCGAGGGGGGCTGCGGCCGGTCAGCACCTGGGGGCATCGTCGCGCAACGATCGAAGCGCGCCTCCAGGCGGACCGCCCCAGACGAGGGCAACACCTTCAAGGTGAGGATTCAGGAGCTGAATGTGATCGCCGTTCAGCTAAATCTCCCCGGCAAGCGACGCACAAAGATGACGCTGACCGGAATCAAGGTCGGCGACCAGCCGGGACACCAGGCTGTCTTGCTGGGAATAGGCAACGCCGGCAACATTCTGCTCAAGGGCAGGGGATCCATTGAGATCACCGACCAAGGCGGCCGGGTGGTCCAGGAGATTCAACCTCGACACCTTCGTGCCCAAGACCCATATCGACTTCCCCGTCTATATCCGAGGAAAGGCGCTGCCCCCGGGTCGCTATCGGGGGAAGATCACCATTCGCTACCGCGGCCGCAGCCTGACTCGCACGTTCCCCTTCACGATCACCGCCGCTCAGGCGGAGCAGGCCTTCGGCACGCAGGCCGCCCGCGCCACGCCGACCGATTCCTCAAACGACGCCCCTCTCTACCTGCTGGCCGCGGTCTCCGTGCTTTCCCTGGCCACCGCCGGCTTCTTCTTCCTGCGAAGCCGTGGCGTCGTCTAGCCGCACCGCGGCAGCCCTCGCCGGGGCAATCGCGCTTCAGCTGGCCCTCGTCCCGGGGGTGGCCAAGGCGGCGATCGGCTTCGTGGATGCGACCAGCGCAAACAACGCGGCGGGAGCCACGACCCTGGCGATCAACAAACCGGCGGCGGCTCTTCAGGGCGATGTGATGCTCGCAACGGTGGCCGCCACGGGCACGGGGGCGATCGGCACGCCGAGTGGCTGGACGTCGGTCAAAAACACCACTCAGGGAACCGCGCTGCGCCAGGTCACCTTTTACAAAGTGGTCGGAGCAAGCGAGCCCGCCAGCTACTCATGGAACCTCGGGACCAGCCGGGCTGCATCCGGGGGTATCGCCGATTACAGCGGTGTCAATCAGACGGCTCCGATCGACGCCACCGCGACCGCGTCCGGAGCCAGCGGCAACGCCGTCGCCGCGAGCGTCACAAGCTCGGCTGCGAACGACCAGGTCATCGCTGCGGTTTCCTTCGCCACGAGCACGACCGTCACCGCCGACGCCTCCACCACAGAGCGCTATAACAGCTCGTCGAGCTCCACCACCAGCGAAGCCGCGGACTTCGTCCAGGCGGCCGCCGGCGCCGGTTCGGCAAAAACCGCGACGCCGGCGATCTCCACTTCGCCTTGGATTGCGCAGACCACTGCGCTGCGCGATGCCACGCAGGCCACCTTGTCGGTGTCGACCTCGGCGGCGCCGACGTTCTCAGCCAACCTCAACAGCGGCGATCAGGTGAAAACGTACACCGTCCCGCTGGCCGTGCACGACACGCGCACAGGGGCAGGCGCGGGGCTTGGCTGGAACCTCACGGTGACATCGACCCGATTCACCAGCGGCAGCCGCACGCTGCCAGCAGGCGCTTCGGCCATCACAGCGGCGACGAGCGCCTGCGCCAATGGCGGCCTATGCACGAACCCAACCAATTCCGTCACCTATCCGGTGGCCGTTCCCGCCGACCCCGGCCCGCCGACCGCAGTCAAGTTCTACAACGCCGCCGCCGCGACGGGCCGCGGCGTATTCACGGTCACTCCGACCGTGAGCGTTTCGGTCCCGCAAAACAGCTTCACCGGCACTTACACCAGCACCTTGACTATCTCCATCGTCAGCGGGCCATGAACGTCCTTGAGGCAATCGTCCTCGGCCTCGTCCAAGGGCTGACCGAGTTCTTGCCCATCTCCTCCAGCGGGCACCTGCGCATCGTGCCTGCGCTCCTCGGCTGGCCCGATCCGGGCGCTGGGTTCACCGCGGTCATCCAGCTTGGAACGATGGCCGCCGTCCTCATCTACTTCCGAGCCGACCTCTGGCGCATAGCGGTCGCATGGGTAGGAGAGCTGCGGGTCCCCTTTCGCCAGAGCAGCAACGACGCAAAGCTCGGCTGGTTCATCGTCCTCGGCACGATTCCCATCTCCATCGCCGGCTTCGCCTTCAGCAACCAGATCGAGTCGAGCGCGCGCAGCCTGTACGTGATCAGCTCGGCGCTCATCCTCTTCTCCTTCGTGATGCTCCTCGCGGAGAGGCTCGGAACACAGCAGCGGGCGTTGACGGAGATGAATGGTCGCGACGGCCTGTTCGTTGGCATCGCGCAGGCGCTGGCCCTCATTCCGGGCATTTCACGCTCGGGGGCCACCATCTCCGCCGGCTTGCTGCGTGGCTTCGACCGAGTTGCCGCCGCCCGCTACTCCTTCCTTCTCTCGGTGCCGGCCGTGGTGCTGAGTGGCCTCTTTGAGCTTCGCAAGGTCGGCGAGGATGGCAGTGCCTCCGTCGAGGCGACCCTGATCGCCACACTCGTCGCTTTCATCTCCGGCTATGTGGCAATCGCCTGGCTGCTTCGCTACCTCAGCACCCACACCCTGGGGGTCTTCGTCATCTACCGCATCGTCCTGGGCGTGGCCGTGCTGGCGCTTGCCGCGGCCGGCACGATCGGCTGACGCAGCCGCTTCGGGATCGCGACGTTGATCTTTTAAGCGGCACTCTGCCACTACCACGCCACGCGGCGCTTCAGTTCACGACGTACGTGAGGTGGGTGACATCGGGCGCTTCGACGACACGGATGGGCTCCAGGTTGACGTCGACACCCGCGAGGTTGTCGAAGAGTCGGGTGCCGTCACCAAGCAGAACCGGGACGACGTTGAGCTGCAGCTCGTTAATCAGGCCCGCGGCCAGGTACTGCTGAGCGACGTTTGCGCCGCCGCCGAGCGCGACGTCCTTGCCGCCCCCAGCCTGCTTGGCCTGCTCGAGCGCCGCCTCTATGCCGTCGGTGACGAAGGTGAACGTTGTGCCGCCCTGCTTCTCCAGCGGCTCGCGTTCATGATGTGTGAGTACGAAGACCGGTGTATGAAAGGGCGGGTTGTCTCCCCACCAGCCGTCCCAGGGATCCTCTCCCCACGGCCCAGGGCCGCCGCCGAACATGTTGCGGCCAATCACGGTCGCGCCGACGTTGTCGAGCGACTCCTCGACGACCTCGGTGCTGGCATTGACCTCGCCGCCCTCCTGTCCATGCGGCTCGCGCCAAGCCGCGAGCTTGAGCGCCCACGCATGCAGCTGCGTGCCGCCCTTGCCCAGTGGATGCTCCTCACTCGGATTGGGCCCGGCGATGAAGCCGTCCACCGACATCGAGATTTGAAACCTCACCTTTGCCTCGTGCCTCCTGAGTCTGGCGATCGACTTGAGCCGATGACTGCCAGGCAGACTAGATGGCCTACTAGCGCCTGACGATGTTGTGAATTTCGATCAGCTCCGGCTGGCCCGGCTCTATCCCCACCTCGGCCAACACTGGCATGAGATGCTCGCCAAACGCGTCGAGCTGCTCTTTGGAGTCCCAGATCTCGCTGACGCGAAGGTTGCCCTCGGTACCGAAGCAGAGGTGGTAGTCGAGCCCGTCGGGAGGCCAGGCGCCAGCCCCTTCAAGCCTTCGGACAGACTCGTCGTATTGCTCGGCGGTCAACGATGCAGGGACAAAACGGAGAAGGATGCTCACGGTGAAGACCTCCAGGCTCGGGTGAACTGAACCTAACCGAGCGGCCGGGGGCCGTCAACCGCCGGAGGTGAGCACGCGGCGGGTGCGAAGTCGACCTTTGGGGTCACGAGCCCTCACTTGGCCGCTGGGGGTTTCCGCCTGCGGTCGAATAGTCGTCCTGCAACCGCTGAGAGAGCGATCGGCAGCGCGGAGATGGAGCCACCGAACAAGGCGAACCACCAAACCGGCATCCCTCGGCACTGCCTGCGATTCTCCGCCCTAACCGTTGTCGGTCGGCGCGTAGCGGCTGTGCAGCATCAGGTCGTTGCCGTCGGGATCGCGGAAGAACGCCATGTGACAGACGCCGGTGTCCATCGTCTCCCCCGCGAACTCGACTCCCTTCTTCTCGAGCTCCGTCCGCGCCTCGGCAACGTCGTCGACGTGCAGGGCGGGGTGGGCGTTGTGCTGCGGCTCGAACTCCATGCCGAATTTCTTCGGCTCCCAAATGCCGAAGCAAGTCTCGCCAACCCAGAACTCGAACCGGGAGTGATCGTCGGGCCGCAACTCCAGCGTCTCGACATAGAAAGCGCGTGAGCGCTCAGCGTCCTGCGATGGGACACCGACGAAGTCCAGCTTGCTGATCATGGCCTATCTCCTGTTCGGCTCGTGCTTTCGGCAGAGGCTACGCGGTGGCGACGGGGAGGACCTGACACGACACTGCTGGGGAGCCGGCAAGTAAGCCTCATGCCTGCAGCCCCCGGCACCCGTCACCCCAGGGGGCGGGATGCGAGGAGCCCGGCCGCATGGCCGGGCTCCTCGCGGGCGCTTAGGCCCGCTGCTCGGGCTGGTCCTCTCCGTAGACGGCGAGGCCATGGATGCAGATCACGCACAGCGCGAAGATTCCCAGCGACCAGAAGGGATAGGCGCCGCCAATCGACAGCAGTGATCCGATCGCGCCCAGCGAGGCGGCGACGATGCCGATCACGATCCCGGAGGAGCCGCCGCGGAAAAGCGAGAAGCCTGCGAACAGCTGGATGATTCCCAGAATCACCGTGATCCATCCCCACGCATGCAGACTCGCGAACACGTAGCGGGTTTCGTTGACGAAGAAGTTCGCATCGCTGACCGCAGCGAAGCCGTAGATGACGTTGAGCGTGCCCGCGATTAAGAGCAGGATGGCGACGAAGATGGCGCGGCCCAGACCCCTCATATGTGATCCTTTCGTGGTCGGCGCCCTTCCCAGGGCGACCGGAGCGGATTCTTCGGACCAAGCTATACCCCTTCGCGCGCCCGCGCGAATTCGGGTTACGGACAGGTTGAGATTTGCGATGTCTCGAGACGGACAATCAAGGCCACAGACGCTTGAGGCCTTTCTCGTAAACGCCGTAGATGTATGGACCTGACTTGCGAGCCTGACGACGGATACGGTGGCGGTTCGAGATGAACCGCTCCGTCTGCTCGGTCCCCCGCAGGTGACGGTTCGTTAGGCAGAAGACGCGAACGGCTGCTTCGGTCAGAGCGTCGCGCTCGGCAACGATGCTCTTGCCGAGGCTGCGGTCGACGAAGAACTCAGGGCTCTGTTCTTTCGGACGGGACATCGCCGCGGACTATCTGACGCGGCGTCCCTGTCTCACGCGATCAGGCTGCCGTCCGGGTTGCAAGCCGGATCACGTCCTCGACCTCGTCGGGGGGGACGCTGAAGTCGGCTGCGATGTCCGCAACGGAGTCGCCAGCCTGGAAGCGGTCGACCAGATCCTCGACACGAGCACCGCCGTGGACCACCAAAGGCAGGCCGAACGCGACCTTGGGATCGACGACGACCTTGGCATTGCCGTAGGTGGGCAGCTGCACAGAGTCGGCCCAGCCGTCATCCCCGTACTCGATGCGTTTCAGATAGCCCTTGACGACAGCGGAGAACTGGCGCTGCTGGGTGCGAACGACGACGAGATCCCTTAGCTCGCGCTCGCCGTGCTTTTCCGCATAATCGAAGAGCACCTCGGCTCCGTCGGTGTAGAGGCGCTTGGAGGCGAGGGCGTGATCCACGCCGATCTCCTTTTCCAGCACCTCGACCGCGGGGCGAATCCGTTGAAGCGGCACCCCGGCTCGCCTGAAGCTCGACAGCACGAAGGCCTCGGCGAAGCCGATGAATGGCACGGTCGCCTCCCGGCCGTGCGGGGGAAAGCAGGTGATCAACGGGTGCTTGGCATCCGGCGGCCGAGCCCAGCGCTGGATGTTCGACTTCGGCACATCTAGGTAGCCAGCCGTTTCGCGCAGCGTGAAGATGGCGCGGGCGATGCGGGGATCGTCCGCCCCCAAATGGGTCTTCTGTCTCGCGGTGGTCTTGATCAGCGCCTTCTTGGGAAGCTCGGTTTCGCTGCTCTCGATCGTAACGGCGGTCGCGGTCAGCGCTCCCAGCGAAGGCCCTGAGTCGACCTTTACTCAGACCTCGTGTTGCCCCAGGCGTTGCCCCGGGAGAGCTCGCTCGCCAGCCCTGCGAGGTCCAAGCCAATTTGGTGCCGCGCATACCCAACCACCTCGCCGCCGGCGCTCTGGCCGCGGCGAGACGCGGCGTGGAAGCTAGGCTGCGGGGCGTGAAGGTCGCCTACATCTTCTCCACCTCCGGGCACACGGCGAGCTACAAGCTCGGCAAGATGATCCTGCCGCAGCTCGAGCAGGGAGACCATGGGGTGGAGGTCGTCGGGATGTTTTTTTTCGACGACAACACCTACGTGCTGCGCGCAGGCGATCCGCTCGGCGAGCGCCTCGCCGAGGTTGCCGATGAGCAGGGGATCATGCTGATGCTCTGCGACCGGTGCGCGATCGAGCGCTCGCTCGC
>CAZHZI010000022.1:0-21595 GCA_964536955.1 uncultured Conexibacteraceae bacterium | reverse complement strand
GGCGGGCCCGGACCTACTTCATGGCGTTCGGAACGTGGTGAGGCACGTCATCTAGGAGCCCGCCTCGGTCTCCGAACGGAGCCGGTCTTCGGTCTTGGGAAACAGCGGCGGCACGCGTTCGACTCTCTGGCCGCCTTGCCGGGACCCCAGCTCAGCCAGGGTCCGCGCCTCCTCCCCGAGCGCCGCCAGCAGAAGCTCACTCGTCTCGGGCAGGTAGGGGACGAGCAGCAAAGTCGTCACTCGTAGCCCCTCGACCAGGTTGTAGAGGACCTCGTCGAGGCGCTCGGGGTCGGCTTCGTCCTTCGCCAGCTCCCACGGCTTCGTCTCCTCGACGTAGCGGTTGAGGCGGCGCACCAGCTTCCACGCCTCCTCCAGCGCCTGGGTCAGCTCGGCGCGGTCGAGCAGCTCGCTGAAACGCCCGACGGCGCCCTCGAAATCCTCGGCCAGCACGGCATCGACTGCCGCCTGCGGCACCACTCCCGCCCGGAATCGATCGACCATCGCCAGCACGCGACTGGCCAAGTTGCCGTAGTCGTTGGCGAGCTCGGTTTCATAGCGAGCCTCGAAGCCCGCCGTGGAGATCGACCCGTCCTGGCCGAAGCTGACCTCGCGGAAGCAGTAGAAGCGCAGCGCGTCGGCGCCGAAGCGCTCGATCACGGCGAACGGATCGAGCACATTGCCGAGCGACTTCGACATCTTTTTCTCGCCCATCAGCAGGTAGCCGTGGATCGCCATCCGCTTTGGCGGCTCCAAGTCCGCCGCCCAAAGGAGCGCCGGCCAGATCACCGCGTGGAACTTGAGGATGTCCTTCGCCATCACGTGCAGCTCGGCGGGCCAGTAGCGGTCGGTCAGATCCTCGCCCTCGCGGGCGAACGTCAGCGCCGTGACGTAGTTGAGCAGCGCGTCGAACCACACGTACATGCGTTGCTCCTGGTCCCATGGCAGCCGCATCCCCCACTTCAACTTCGGCCGCGAGAGCGAGACGTCCTCCAGCCCCCCCTTGATGAACGAGACCGCCTCGTTACGGCGGAACTCGGGCACGACGAAGTCCGGCCGCTCCTCGTAGAGGGCCTCCAGCCGCTCCTGGAAGGCGGAGAGGCGGAAGAACCAGTTCTCCTCCCGCTCCTGCTCGAGAGGGAGCTCGTGGATTGGGCAGGTATTGCCGGGGCCGAGCTCGCGTTCGGTCTTGAAGTCGGCGCAGCGCGGGCAGTACCAGCCCTCATAGACCCCTTTCGTCACCCAGCCGTTGTCATAGACGCGCTGCATGATCTCGGCGACCTTGTCTTTGTGGCGCGGGTCGGAGGTGCGAATGAAGAAATCGTTGGTCGCGCCGATGATCGGCATCAGCTCGCGGAACTTCTCGGCGTTGCGGTCGGCCAGCTCCTGGGGGCCGATTCCCTCCCGCTCGGCTGCCGTTTCGATCGGCTCGCCATGCTCGTCGGTCCCGGTAAGGAAGAAGACGTCCTCGCCACGCTGGCGCATGTGGCGGGCGAGCACGTCGGCGGCCATCGTCGAGTAGGCGTGGCCGAGGTGCGGCTCGGCGTTGACGTAATAGATCGGAGTTGTGACGTAGTACGACACGAGGGGGCCAGGCTAGCGGCGGGCTTCCCGCCCGGTCAGCGCCCGGTAGAGGTCGTTGGCCCGCGTGCCGGTAAGCGCCGCGACGACGCTGGCCGCGGCGCGGGGCCGAGCGCCGGACTGGACCAGATGGCGCAGCGCGTCGACCGCGAAGCCGATGTCCTGATCGTGCTCGTCGGATTTGGCCGGGCCGATCACCAAGACGATCTCACCCTTGACATCGCCCTTGAAGCGCCGGGCCAGCTCGCCGAGCGTGCCGCGAGCCACCTCTTCGTGCATCTTGGTCAGCTCGCGACAGACCGCGGCCGGGCGATCCGGAGCGATCGCGGCGAGCGCCGCCAGCGAGTCGCCGACCCGGCGCGGGGACTCGAAGGCGACCACGGTCTCCGCCGAGCGCAGCACCCGCTCCATCTCCCCGGCGCGCTTCGGCAGGAAGCCCTCGAAGCGCCAACGATCGGTCGGCAGCCCGGACGCGACCAGCGCCACCGGCACGACCGAAGGGCCCGGCAGCACCGTCACCTCGAGGCTGCGCTCGATGCAACGGCGGATCAGCCGAAAGCCGGGGTCGGAGATCGCCGGCATGCCGGCGTCGGAGACGAGGGCGACGGTGTCGCCGCGCTCGATCCGCTGCGCCAGCTCAGTCGCCCGCGCCGCCTCGTTGCCCTCGTGGTTGGAGACCAGCCGCGGTGCCGGGCGAATGCCGAGCCGGTCGAGCAGCAGGCCGGTGCGGCGGGTGTCCTCGCAGGCGATGAAGTCGGCGGCGACGAGCGCGCTGCGGACTCGCGCCGAGACGTCGTCAAGGTTGCCGATCGGGGTCGGGCAGACGATCAGCTTCCCGGGCATCAGCCCCCTTCCCGCTCCAACTCGATCCTCGCCATCGCGGCCGCCCCGATCATCCCGGCGTCCTGGCCAAGCTCGGCAGCGACCACCGGTGTGCGGTTCATCGGCGGCAGCGCCCGCTCGCGAAGCTCGCGGCGCGCCGGCTCGAGCAACAGGTCGCCACCGGCCATCACGCCCCCGCCGACCACGAGCGTGTCCGGGTCGAAGACGTTGGCGAAGCTGGCGAGGGCGGCGCCGAGACGGGAGCCGATCAGGTCAAAGAGCGCGATCGAGGTCGCGTCGCCTGCAAGCGCGGCCTCGGTAACGGCCTTGCCGTCGACTTCGCTCCCCTCCGCGACCAGCCTTCCAAGGACGGAGTCGGGCTCTCGCTCGGCGGCAGCGCGACCCTCGCGACCCAGGGCGGTCCCGGAGGCGAGCGTCTCTATGCAGCCGCGGCCAGGGCAATTGCCCTGGCAGGGCGGGCCGTCGAGGTCGATCACCGTGTGGCCGAGCTCGGCGCCGGCGCCAGTCGAGCCACGATAGATCTCGCCGTCGAGGATGAGGCCGCCGCCGATCCCTGTGCCGATCGTCAGCATCACCGCGTTGCGGGAGCCGCGCGCCGCGCCGAAGAGGTATTCAGCCAGCGCCGCGACGTTGGCGTCGTTGTCCACGAAGACCGGCAGGCCGGTGCGCTCGGCGACGGCGTCGCGAATTGGCAGGTCGACGATCGGCAGGTTGACCGCGGAGACGGCGACACCGCGCGCGTGATCGATCGTCGCGGGGATGCCGAGTCCGACCGCGACCACCTCGGCACGGGCCTCCCGCGCCTCCTTCACCTCCTGCACCAGCAACTCCAGCAGCTCGTCCTCGCCCTGCCCCGTCGAGGCCTCCCGGTCCTCCCAGAGAACGTTGCGATCCTCGTCGAGGACCCCGGCCAGGGCCTTCGTCCCGCCCAGGTCGATGCCGATCGTCTCGGTCACGGATTGGGGACGTGGAGGCAGACGACCGCTGGCATCGGCATGATTTCTAGCCCTTTATGCCAAGCGATGGCGAGCAGCAGCCCCCGGGGCCGCCGGACTACAAGGTCTACCGGTCCCGGAAGGGCCTCCTGTCCCGGTTGCGGACACCCGATCTCTCCAGCCTGCGAGAGCTGCGTCGGCGACCCCCCAAGCGGCCCGAGCGGGGAGAGCGCCCCGGCCGGGAACGTCCCAAGCAGTCGCGCCGCTGGACCGTCAAGCGCGCCCTCAAATGGGTCGGGATGGCGGCGCTGGGCTGGATCCTGCTGAGCTTCCTGGCCTTTGCGGTCTCCGCCCAGCTGCAGGCCTTCAAGCTCTCCGGCGACGCCAAGTCGGCGTTGCACGGCGATCCACTCCTGCTGTTCAGCCCCCAGACCATCCTGGTGATTGGCACCGACGCCCGTCCCCCCGACACCAAGGAGCCTGGCGCCGCCTCGTCGGAGGAGTGCTACGAGCAGCAAGCGCATGGCGACGCCCCGCACGACGGCTGCTCCCCCGGCCAGTTCCGAGCCGACACGCTGATGCTGATCCGCGCCGGGGGCGGCGCCTTCCGCAAACTCTCGATCCCCCGCGACGTCTACGCCGAGATTCCCGATCAGAGCCCGGGGAAGATCAACGCCGCCTACTCCTTCGGCGGCGCGGCGGCGGAGATCGAGGCCGTCGGGGACTTCCTCGGGACCGAGATAGACCATGTCGCGATCGTCGACTTCACCGGCTTCCAGGAGCTGATCGACGCGGTCGGCGGGGTCACGGTCGACGTCCCCCACAAGCTTTGCGCAGATGTCTCCGGCGGGGCCGGCGGCGGGCAGGGGGGCTTCACGCTGCGGCTCGGCCAGGGGGAGGCGACGCTGAACGGCGAGCAGGCGCTGACCTACGCCCGCATCCGCAAGCCCAACCCCTGCCCCGGCCCGGGGCGCAGCGCCTACACCCTCGGCTACAGCGACTTCGACCGCGCCGAGGCCCAGCAGGCGGTGATCGGTGGCGTAAAGGACCGCCTCACCGACCCCCTCCGCCTTCCCTACAACTTCGCCAAGGGGCCGATCATCGGCTGGGACGCGCCGAAGGCGTTCGTCAGCGACATGGGCTTCCTGACGATGCCGCAGCTGGTGCTTGCCGCCGGAATCGGCGGCGACTCGGCGGCCGACGTTCTCTGCTTGGGAGCGAACTCAGGCTGCGGGCCGGGTCCGGACGGCAGCATCGAGGTCCCGGAGTCAGAGCGACGGCGCGCGGTGAAGAAGCTGTTGAACGGCTAGGCGGGAGAGCTCAGTCGGTGCTGGCCGAGGAAGCCTTGGCCTTGGAGTCGCTGACCTTAGAGTCGCTCGTCTTGGAGTCGCTCTTCTTGGAGTCGGAAGAGGTCGAGTCGGAGGACGTGGACTCACTCGGGCCATCGGAGGAGTCGTTCACCCCGGTTTTCTTCTTGCCGTAGTCGGTGTTGTAGAAGCCCGAGCCCTTGAAGTGGACGGCGACCGGGTGCAGGACGCGCTCGGCGGAGGCGCCGCATTCCTGGCATTCGGTCAACGACTCGTCGCTCATCTTTTGGATCACGTCGAAGACGTGGCCGTTGGCGCACTTGTACTCGTAGATGGGCACAGCGGGCGGGATTATCGCAGCCGATACGGTTCCGGCATGGCAGCCGCCCCCGAGGAAACGCGTCCCACAGAGGTTTCGATGGACGAGATCGTCGCACTCTGCAAGCGGCGCGGCTTCGTCTTTCCCTCCTCGGAGATCTACGGCGGGCTCGGCTCGACCTACGACTACGGCCACTACGGGGTGCTGCTGAAGAACAACGTCAAAGCCGAGTGGTGGCGGGCGATGCTGCAGGAGCGCGACGACATCGTCGCGATCGACTCGGCGATCCTGCAGCACCCCCGGGTCTGGGAGGCGTCGGGGCACCTGGAGGGCTTCACCGACCCGCTCGTGCAGTGCCTGGGCAAGTGCAAGAAGCGCTGGCGGGAGGATCACCTGCGCGAAGGGGTTGCCGAAGCGGGTGGCGATCCGGACGCCGAGCTGCGCTGCCCCGAGTGCGACGGCGAGCTGTCGGAGCCGCGCCAGTTCAACCTGATGTTCGAGACCCACATCGGACCCCTCGCCGGTGAGGGGTCGGAGGTCTACCTGCGGCCGGAGACCGCACAGGGGATCTTCATCAACTTCAAGAACGTGCTCGGCTTCGCCCGCAAGAAGCCACCGTTCGGCATCGCCCAGATCGGAAAGTCGTTCCGCAACGAGATCACCCCCGGCAACTTCATCTTCCGCACCCGCGAGTTCGAGCAGATGGAGATGGAGTTCTTCGTGCCGCCCGCCGAGGCGGAGCGCTGGTACCGGACCTGGATCGAGGAGCGAGAGGTTTGGTACACCGAGCTCGGGATCCGACCCGACTTCCTGCGGGTGCGACCGCACGACGCCGACGAGCTCTCGCACTACTCGTCCGGAACCAGCGACGTCGAATACCTGTTCCCGATCGGCTGGTCGGAGCTGGAGGGAATCGCCAACCGCGGCGACTTCGACCTCACCCAGCACGCCAAATTCAGTGGCGAGAAGCTCGAGTACTTCGACCAGCAGACCAAAGAGCGCTACGTCCCACACGTGATCGAGCCGGCAGCCGGGGCCGACCGCGCCACCCTCGCGTTCCTGGTCGATTCCTACGACGTCGAGGAGGTCGAGGGGAGGCAGCGCACCGTGCTCCGGCTCCACCCTCGCCTCGCCCCGGTCAAGGTCGCGGTCCTCCCACTCGTCTCCAAGGAGGGAATGGCGGAGAAAGCGCGCGAGATCTTCAACGAGCTACGGGGCAGGCTTACCGCCGAGTTCGACGAGGGCGGCTCGATCGGCAAGCGCTACCGCAGGCAGGACGAGATCGGCACCCCGTGGGGCGTCACGGTCGACCACCAGAGCATGGAAGACGACACGGTCACCCTTCGCGACCGGGACTCCCTCGAGCAGATCCGCGTCCCGATCGCCGGCCTGGCGGAAGACCTCGTGTCCCGCCTGGGCCAAGCCTGGCGCACCCCGAAGCTGGACTAGCGCCTGCCTAGGAGCCTGTCTTGACGAGGCCGATCAGGTGGCCTTCGGGGTCTGTGAACTGGCCGAGCACCAAGCCCTCCATCACCTCGTCGGGCCCCATGACCCGCGTGCCTCCGAGACTCTCCGCCTTTGCGAGCGCGGCCTCGACGTCCGGCACCTCGATGTAAAACGTGACGTGGCCTTCGTAGCCCGCCGGCCCGACGCCGACGCCACCGCCGATCCCGACGCCCTCGTCGGTGACGTTCCCCTCGCGCTGCACGATCCCGTAGCTCATCGGGTTGTTTGAGTCGATCTCCCACTCGAACAGCTCCGAGTAGTAGCTCTTCAGCTTGTCCCCGTCTTTGCCGACCACCTCGAAGTGGACTACTGGCTGTCCCATGTCTGTCCCATCCGCGCCGGACGGCCGGCGCTCTCGCGGTTTGCGCTTACTCCTAGAGACTGCAACTTGGCACAAACTCATCGTTGATACCCGAAACGCCTATCGATCGCCTGCCAGGAACCTGGCGACATCGCGGGCGTCGGTTTCCAGTGCGGCGGCGGCGTCCGCATCGATGGGACCCAGTGGCTCGAGTTCGACCTCCCCGTTGGAAACCTTCCAGGTGGCGACCGCCCGGGCGTCGACCATGGCGAAGGCGCGAAAGAGGCCGTTGACGGTGACCAGGTGCTTGTGCTGGCCGAGGATTGCCTCGCGGGACACCCAACCGTGGAGAACCGGGTCGAATGGGCCGAGGAGCCTCGGCGGTGGGATGCGATCAGCGGGTAGTCCTCACTGCGGACCAGGTGCAGCGTGGCCGCGGTTCAGCCAGGTGATCAACAGCGAGCGATCATGGGTCAGCGCGCGGTCGACGTCCGCGGCCGAAAGCCCGGTCGAGCGGCCGCTTGCGGCCGTCTACGGCGATCGGCCAAGCGATCACGACGTGCTCCTCACCGACCCTCAAAGGGGCGTCGACAGGCCGAACAGATACGAACGGATTGACTACTCCATCGAGCGCTCGTCGACTATCTCGTAGATGCCGTCGGCGCCGACGGACTCGACAAACTGGTCGGATCCGGCGCGCCGCTCATCGTATTCGGTGCTGTCCTGCTGGCTTGCGCGCAACTCCTCCAGGGTGCCGTCGAAGAAGCCGAAAGTGATCAGCTCGTTCTCGTCGGCGACGCCGCGGAGGGCGTAGAAGCGCTTCCAACCGGATGGTGCTTCCATGTCGCCTGCGGGCATGAAGGCGGCTTTGAAGTCCTCCATCGCGCCTGGCTTCAACTTGCGGACCGTCAACGCACAGAGCATTGGCTCTCCTCTCGATCGACTGCACTGATCCTAGACCCGGCTCGTCAAGCAATCCAGGGCTAGAGTCCTCGGCGGATGGACAGTCCGATGCTGACCTCGGCGGTGCTGCCCGCGGCGATCGCTGTGATCATGTGCAGCCTGGGGATGACACTGACACCCGCCGACTTCCGGCGGGTGCTCGTGGCCCCGCGCGGGGTCGCGATCGGAATGCTCAACTTGGCCCTGATCTCGCCGCTGCTGGCGCTGGCGCTGGCGCAGGCCTTCGGCCTTTCGCCGGAGCTGGCCGTCGGGCTCGTGCTGCTCGGCGCCTCGCCCGGGGGAATGATGGCCAACATGCTCACCCACCTCTCGCGTGGGGACACAGCGCTGTCGGTCACGATGACGGCGATAAGCAGCGTCGGCGCGATCGTCACCGTGCCGCTCTTCATCACCCTCTCCGCCGGCTTCTTCGGGGCGAGCGAGGTTGGCGACGCCAGCATGCTGGGGATCGTCGCCCGCGTTTTCGCGATCACCATCGTCCCGGTGGCGATCGGGATGGGCCTGCGCCAGCGGTACCCACAGCGCGTCGACGCCGTCTACCCGACAGTGCGAAACGTCTCGCTGACCCTCTTTGGGCTCGTCATCCTCGGCGCGATCGCCAGCGAGCACGACACCGTCGCCGAGAACGCGACCGAGGTGGGCGCCGCCGCGCTGGCGCTGAACGTCACCGCGATGTCGATCAGCTTCGCGATCTCAAAGCTCGCCCGACTCGATGACCGCCAGGCGACCGCGATCTCATTGGAGCTCGGTATCCACAACGCGGCGCTCGCAATCGCCGTCGGCGCCTCGCTGGCAACCGAGGTGACCATCCCGGCGGCCGTCTACGCCTCGTTCATGCTCTTCACCGGCGGCGGCTTCGCCTGGGCGATGAGCCGCCGAAACGCGGCAGTCGCGCCCGAGCCCCTGCCGACCATCCCGGCTCTCGAGCCCGAATAAGTACATAGAATGCCGCGCGGGAGATGGGATTGAACCTGGCGTCGATACTCACGGCCAGCGCCGAGCGGGTTCCGGACAGCCCGGCGATCCGGCTCGCCGATGTCGAGCTGACCTATGCCGAGCTGGACGACCGCAGCGCTCGAGTGGCGACGCTGCTCCGAGAAAATGGGCAGGAGCCGGGTGGCCGGGTCGGGATCATGCTTCCCAACGTTCCCGAGTTTCCGATCTCCTACTACGGCGTGCTGCGGGCGGCGGGGGTCGTCGTGCCGATGAACGTGCTGCTGAAGAGGCGCGAGATCGCCTTCTACCTGGAGGACTCGGGGGCGACCCTGTTGCTCGCCTGGCACGGCTTCGCCGATGAAGCGCGGGACGGCGCCGCCGACGCCGACGCCGAGCTGGTCGAGGTCGAGCCGACGTCCTTCGCCCTAGCGCTCGAGGGACTCGAGCCCACTCCCGGTCTCGCCGACACAGCCGAGGACGACACGGCGGTGATCCTCTACACCTCGGGCACGACCGGCCAGCCGAAGGGCGCCGAGCTGACCCACCTCAACCTCGCCCGCAACGGGCAGATCTCCGGCGAGACGATGACCGAGGTGCGCGAGGGGGACGTCGTGCTGGGCGCGCTGCCCCTCTTCCATTCCTTCGGGCAGACGGTGAGCATGAACGGCTCGCTGCGGATGGGCGCGTGCCTGACGATGCTGCCCCGATTCGATCCGGGCGAGGCCCTGGAGACGATTCAGCGAGACGAGGTCACCCACTTTCAGGGGGTGCCGACGATGTACGGGGCGCTCCTGCACCACCCCGACCGCGAGCAGTTCGACACCTCGACGCTGCGCAGCTGCATCACCGGCGGCGCCTCGATGCCGGTGGAAGTGCTGCGCGGGTTCGAGGAGGCCTTCGACACGATCGTCCTGGAGGGCTACGGCCTCTCGGAGACCTCACCCGTCGCGTGCTCCAATCACCCAGGCAAAGAGCGCAAGCCGGGCTCGATCGGGACCCCGATCGAGGGGGTGGAGATGCAGGTCGTCGACGAGAGCGACCAACCGGTTCCCCAGGGCGAGGTCGGTGAGATCGTGATCCGCGGCCACAACATCATGAAGGGGTACTGGCAGCGCCCCGAGGCGACGGAAGAGGCGATGCGCAGCGGCTGGTTCCACAGCGGCGACATCGCCCGCATCGACGAGGACGGCTACTTCTACATCGTCGACCGCAAGAAGGACCTGATCATCCGCGGCGGCTACAACGTCTACCCGCGCGAGGTCGAGGAGGTGCTCTATGAGCACCCGAAGATCCGCGAGGCGACGGTCGTCGGCGTTCCCCACGACGAGTGGGGAGAGGAGATCGGCGCTGCGATCGTCCTGCACGACAACGAGGAATTGCCGGCCGAGGAGGTCAGCGCCTACGTCAAGGAGCGCATCGCCGCCTACAAGTACCCGCGCGTCGTCTGGTTTCTCGACGAGCTGCCCAAGGGCCCGACCGGCAAGATCCTCAAGCGGGAGATCGACCCGCCCGCCGCCGTGTGATCGACACAACCACCGGCGACGCCCTGGCTGTCCGGCCAGACGGGCGGTAACCTCCCGTTCACAGCTGTCACCGGTACACCGAAGGAGAGAGATGAGCGTCGCAGCCCAGAGCGTCATGCAGGACATCACCTACACGGACCTCTACCGCCGTTGGGAACAGGGCAACTGGAGCGCCTACGACATCGACTTCTCCGAGGACCGCAACGGCTGGGGGACCCTCAGCGACGTCCAGCGCCGCTCGGCGATGTGGATCTACTCGATGTTCTTCTACGGCGAGGACCGTGTCGCCGACACCCTCGCCCCCTACATCACGGCCGCCCCGACCGAGGAGCAGGCCTACTTCCTCGCCACCCAGCAGGTCGACGAGGTGCGCCACTCGGTCTTCTTCCACCGCTTCTTCAAGGAGGTGATCGGCGTCAGCGGCGAGTCGATCGAGGCAACGCTGGCCTCTACCCTCCCGCAGCTCAACTGGGGCTACCTCGGCGTCTTCGACCGCCTCGACCGGATGGCGGAGGAGTTGCGCAAGGACCGCTCCAAACCCAAGTACGCGCAGGCGATCGCCCTCTACCACCTGATCGTCGAAGGCACGCTCGCCCAACCCGGTCAGCACTTCATCGAGGATTTCTTCGCCGCCGAGGAGACGATGCCCGGCTTCAGCTCGGGGATGACGAACGTCTCCCGCGACGAGCAGCGTCACATCGGCTTCGGCGTCAAGGTGCTCTCCGAGCTGCTGGCCGAGTCCGACGAGTGCAAGGCGGCGGTGACCGAGCTGCTGCGCGAGGTGATGCCCTACTCGGTAGCCGTCTTCACCCCGCCCAATCGGGACCGTGAGTACACCGAGTGCTACGGCTTCACCCTCGAGGACATCTACGCGTTCGGGCTGAAACTGATCCGCGGGCGCTGGCGGACGATCGGCTACCCAGTGGAGGAAATGCCCCCGGGCGTCTTCCCCTTCGACCCCGAGATGCCGGAGGAGGAGGTCGCCAAAAGGCAGGTCAAGCTGGTGATGGCGGGTGTGACCGGGCAGCCGAACGGCGCCGGTCCCGATTCCTCTGCGGAGGTCCAGAGCCTCTACTTCGACGTGGTCGCCCGCTCGGCCAACGCCAAAGCCGCCAACGGCTCCAGGCTGGTCTACCAGTGGCGGTTCAGCGACGCCGACCCGTGGCACCTCGTGATCGACAACGGTTCGACTCGGGCGGCGCCGGGCGAAGCGCCGAACCCCGACGTCACCCTGGAGACGAGCTGGGCCGACTGGGTCGCCTCCACCAAGCCCGACGGCAACCCGCTGAAGATGATGCTGCGTCGCCGCATCCGGCCCCGCGGCTCTCTACGCGAGCTGGCGCGGATGCGCAAGGTCTTTCCGCCGAAATAATTCCGCCATCTCCTCTGCTCCCGCGAGGGGCCAAAGAGTCAGATATGGATGGCCCCTCGCTCCCGCGTCCCGGGGGATGGCGGGTTAGGAAAGGGGTGGGGTTTTGTCCGCCCACGGACGCTCGGCTTCCAGCTGGGCGGCGAGCGAAAGCAGCGTTGCCTCATCGCCCGGGCGGCCGATGATCTGGACGGCGAGCGGCATGCCGTCGGCGGCAAATCCCGCCGGGACGGACATCGCCGGGTTGCCGAGGTGGTTCCAGGGGACGCAGTAGGGATAGACACGGCTCATCCCGAGCAGCGTCCACAGCGCCCCCCTGCCCTCCCAGCGGCGGACCGGGATCGCGGTCCCGCCCATCACCGGGGTCATCAGGACGTCGGAGGAGTCGAAGATCGCGTTCAGGCGGGCCGCGTCGTCCTGCTCGCCGCGACGCGCCATCTCGAAGACGCCATCGGGAATCGTCCTGCCCATCCTCGCCAACCCCCGTGTCCGCCGGTCGAGGCGCTCGTGCCGGGGCACGCGGGCGAAGTCGTCGGCGATGCCGCGCAGGTATCGCGGCACCATGTTGTTGCTGATCGTCCCCCACTCGGGATCATGCTGAGCGGTCTCGTGGCCGAGCGAACGCAGCAACTCCGCCGTGTCCGTAACGGCCCCCCGGACCACATCCGAGACCGTGGGCGGGGCGACGGCCCGCGGCGGCGCGGTGGAGAAAGCGACCCGCAGCTTGCCGGGCTTTTGCCTCGCCGACTCGACGAACGGCTGTTTCGGCGCAGGTGGCGCGCCCGGCTCCCTGGAGCCGCCGGCGACGACGTCCAGCCAAAGCGCGGAGTCGATCACCGAGCGGCTGACGCAGCCATTGACCGAAAGCCCGTTCCAGTTGTCGAGGTCAGGCGCCAGCGAGACCCTGCCCCGCTGCGGCTTCAGCCCGAAGATGCCACAGGAAGCGGCCGGAATGCGGATCGAGCCGGCGCCGTCGGAGGCCGACGCGATGGGCACCAGGCCTGCGGCGACGGCTGCGGCGCTGCCGCCGCTGGAACCGCCGGGGCTGCGCTGGGGATCCCAGGGATTGCGGGTGACGCCCCAGGTCGAGGACTCCGTGAAGCCGCAGATCGCCAGCTCGGGCAGCAGCGTCTTGCCGACCACGATCGCACCAGCCTCGCGCAGGCGTCGCACCATCTCCGAGTCCGCCGAGGCGGGGTCGGTGAAGCCGTCTGTGCCGTGGGTTGTCAGCTCGCCCGCCAGGTCGGTCGAGTCCTTCAGGGCGATCGGCACGCCGAGCAGCGGGCGCTCATCGCCCCCTCTAAGCCGTGCCTCGGCCTGTTCGGCCTCGAGCAGCGCCCGCTCGGCTAGGACCACCCGGAAAGAGTTGAGCTGTGGGTCGAGGCGCTCGATCCGATCGAGGTGGAGGCGCACCAGCTCGGTCGGGGATGCCTCCCCCGCCTGCACCATCTCAGCCTGCCTCGCCGCCCCCGCGAAGGCGACATCGTCACTCATGCGGGGCAGACTATTCAGGTCAGCTCGGGCTCGGGCTCTGCCCGGCCGCCGCCCTCGAAGCTGAAGTCCGGCAGCACTCGGTCCAGCCAGGACGGCATCCACCAGTTCCACTTGCCCATCAGGACCATCGCCGCGGGGACGAGGACCAGACGCACCAGCGTCGCGTCGAGCGCGATCGCCACCGCGCAGCCCAGCCCAAGCTCCTTGATCGAAGGCACGCCGGTGAGGATGAAGACGGCGAAGACAGCGGTCATGATCAGCGCCGCCGAGGAGATCGTGCGGGCGCTCGAGGAGAGACCTTCGGCGACGGCGCGGCTGTTGTCGCCATGCGCCATGTAGCGCTCGCGAATCCGCGAGAGCAGAAAGACCTCGTAGTCCATCGAGAGGCCGAAGACGATCGCCAGGATCAGCGGCACGTTGATCGTGTCCAGCGCACCCAGGCTGTCGAAGCCGAGCACGCCGTCGAGCCAACCCCACTGGAAGACGGCGACGAGGACGCCGAAGGCGGCGCCGATCGAGAGCAAGTTCATGATCACGGCCTTCAGTGGCAGCAGCAGGGAGCGCAGCATCACCATCAAGACGATGAAGCTGAGGCCGAGGATGAAGGCGAAGATCTTCCACATCGAGTCACTGATCTGAGCGCGCAGATCATGGGTGCGCGCGGTCTCGCCGCCGACGCTGACCGTGGCCGCGCTGCTCAAGTCGGCTGCCGGGACGACGTCGTCCCGCAGCCGGTCGACCACCGCGACCGCGGCGTCGGACTCGCTCGGAGCGCTGGGCGTCGCCTGGATCAGCGCCTCGCCGTCGGCAAAAGCGGGAGAGGCGACCGAACTGACACCCGGCGTCGAGCGAACCTCTTGGGCGAAAGCGACGACTGCATCCCGGTTCGCCGGCGCGACCGCCTCGGGACCGCTGAAGGAGGCGACGATCTGAATCGGATCGGTGCCGCCACCGAGTTGCTGGGAAGCCAGCTCGTTGCCGATCCGGACATCGCTGTCCTTGGGGAACTGCTCGAGTGCCTCCGTGCCCGTCTCTAGCGAGAGCAACGGAGAGGCGAGGAACAGCAAGAAGCCCGTAACTCCGACCACGGCGAGCCAGGGCCGGGCCATGACCCGCCTGGTCCACCGATCCCAGAACAAACCACCGCCTGCTCCGCTCCCGCGAGGGTCCAACGAGTCAGATAGGGATGGGTCCTCCCTCCCGCGTCCGGGGGCGGCGGCTTTACCTTTGAACGGCCGGCGAACAAACGCCAACGCGCGGGCCACGATGCCCCCGGGTAGGACGCGGTCGCCAAGCATCGCGATCAGCACGGGCAGCAGGGTGGTGGCCGTCAAAATCGAGACCCCCACGACGGTCATCGCGCCGAGGGCCATCGAGCGCAGCGCCTGGTTGTCGACCATCCAGAGCCCCGCCAGGGAAACGATCACGGCAAGTCCGGAGAAGGTGACCGCCAGGCCCGAGGTCGACAGCGCCTCGGCACGGGCGTCCTCCTGGCTGCGACCGGCCTGGCGCTCCTCGCGGTAGCGGGCGAGGATGAAGAGCGAATAGTCGATCGCCACCCCGATCCCGATCATCGAGGCCATGTTGGTGACGAAGACAGAGGTTTCCATCTGCAGGGAAAGGAAGTAGATGAGCGCGCCGGTGACCATGACGCTGACAAATCCGAGGGCCAGGGGTAGCGCCGCGGCGGCGAGCGAGCCGAAAACGACAAGCAGGATCATCGCGACGATCGGAAAGCCGCTCCCCTCGGCCTTGGCCAAGTCGCGCTTGGAGAGCTCCTGCATGCCTGCCCAGATGGTCGGCTGTCCGGCCAGGTAGGCGGTGACGCCGTCCTCGGCGGCGCCGGGATCGAGCCCGGTGCGCAACGTCGCGGCGGAGTCGATCAGCGTGTCGGAGCTCAGGTTGCTGCGCAGGGGCAACATCGCCGTGCCGCTGCGCAACAGCTGGGCCTCCCCCTGGCGGACGGCCGCGGGAGTGAGCGTCACCTCCTCGACTGCGACCACCTCCCGGCGAACTCGATCGATCGCCGCGGTTCGCTGCGACGCAGTTGCTCCCGGCTCGGCTTTCAGCAGCACCGCGATCCCGTCGGCGCTGGCGCCGAAGTCCCGCTCCAGCGAGTCGCTGACCGCCTTGGATTGGCTCCCCGGCACGTCGAAGCCGCCGCCGGTGAGGTGCTCGGTCTGGCGAGCGGCGAAGGGAAGCGCCAGGACGAGGATCGCGATCCAAGCTCCGAGGACCCAGCGGCGGCGGCGCCCCAGAAATCCTGCCAGCTGGATCATGAATTCACGCATTGGCCGGTTGGCCAGCCTCTCGGACGGCCAGCCGGCCGTCTGTGAGGACGGTCACGCTTGTCCCTTCTCTGTAGAAACGGAGGCCCGCATTGAGGCCGTCATTTATCCCAGACACCGATCACGTTGGCGAGTTTGTCGAGCCCTTCGTGCGTGAGGGTCATACGCGGCGGCCAGATCACCGGACCCCGGCTCGGATGGACCGTGACCAAGGCGTCCTCGAAAGAATTGAAGAGGCTGCTGATACCGCCGCGAGGCTTTGTGTCGGTCCAGCTCAGGACATAGAAAGCGACGTGGCCGACGCTGACGAGTGTTGCGAAACCGTTTGCGCTGGGTGGCGGCTCGTCGGCGGGGTCCTTCCGGATCTTGAGGATTCGATGGTCGAGGTAGGTGTACCGCCGGTGGCCGGTAGGGGTCATCCAGATTCGGCTTGAGTCGGGCGGAACCCGGGACTCGTAAAAGTCGTGCAAGTGCTTCGCCGGTACCTGCGCTTCCCCGGCCTTTGCGCCGACGACCAAGACGGCTCGAAACGCCCATCGACTCAGTGCGGCTTGCGTGGCCTCGCTCAAGGTTCGCCGTCGGGTGCTTTGCAGTAGCCCGAGGAGGGCCGGTTTCACATCGGTTTGGATGCGGCTGAGCCAACCGCTGTTGCATTCCTGGCAGACGCCCTGAACGGCCTGCTGTGCCGGGTACGCCTGATAGCTGGTCTCGTTGTAGCGGGGATCGTCCCGTGTCGTGTTCCAGCGAACCTGAGTTCCCGGCCCCTCTGGGCTTTTCAGGTACGGGACCATCCATTCGGCGAAAACATGCTCTCGGGTGCGCCCCCGTCCAGGATCATCGCTGAACCCCCGCTGGCAGAAAAGACAAGGCATGTCGGCAGTACCCTCTCGGATATGGCAAACCGCAAGCAGAAAACGAGGAAGGGACTAGAGATTCCAGTCCCGACCAAAGGCGACTTCTATGACGCTATGCGGAAGGTTGCTCCGCCAGCAGGTCGTAGACGGCCTGACGAGAAAGACCAGCCTCCGAAGCGATCCGAGTAACCGGGACGCCTTCTTTCTGGGCTTCGCGGATCGCCTGCCGCAGTTCCTCCGTCGCTTTGCGACGCTGCGCGGCCGCAAACTCCCGCGCCTGCACGGCCCGGTGAATGCGCTCGATCGCCTTTTCCTCGCTCACCTTGCGGCCCTCTCCAAGAGGTTGTGGAACATCGACCGCTGGCCCCTAAACCGTTCGTTGTAGCGGTAGGCGTACTCGTCTAAGTAGGACTGAATCCAGCGGTCGGACACGTGCTTGTAGGTGCCGCGCATCCCGGTCTTGAGGTTGCCGAAGAAGCCCTCAATCGTGTTCGTGTGAATGTCTCCGTGGACGTAGACGCCCGCCGAGTGATTGATGACCCGGTGAGACAGGAACTCGTCCTTGAGCGGCTTATACGCCTGCCAGTCGTCCGTGATGACGAAGGCAGCGGGATTGACGTGGGATCGAACCTCTCGACTAAGAGCCGGCCCCCTGCGGGAAGGGATGACGCGCAGGCGCACCTTGCCTTCGCGCTCGACCATCCCGAGGATCGTCGTCTTGCTCCGCTCGCGCCACACGGCAGCTTCTTGTTTGTTCATCTTGTGGCCGCGAGGCTTCCCGCCCCAGGAGGTCTCGTCAATCTCCACGTCGCCAGATAGCTGCTCGTCGCCAACGTCGTTCATCAGCTCGTTCCGAATCTTGTTGAACATGCGCCAGGCGGTCTTGTAATGCACCCCAAGCTCCCGCTCTAGCTGCTTGGCAGATATGCCGCAGCGAGTGCTTGTCATCAGGTACATCGCGTGGAACCAGAGCCGCAGCGACGTTGACGACTTGTGGAAGATCGTTCCCGCCGTGGGATGGACGTGATGGCCGCAGCCGGTGCAGGTCCAAGACTGTCGGCCCTGCTTGGTCTCGTATCGCTTGAAGACGCGCTCCCGCTCGCACTTGGGGCATTCGGCGTGTTCTCCGTCCGCCGAGTAGCGCGAGCGCCACAGATGCTCAAGGCAAGCGGCGTCGTCGGGGAAGTCGGCCAGGAACTCCGTGACCGAGTAGTCCGATTGCGAGGACTTCGCTCGACGCGGTTCGTGTCGGTTTGCGGGAGGCATTGTGTAAAGGCTACTTGACAGCGGGGACGTTGTCAAGTCAACTTGACGGAAGGGAAGAACTTGATCGGAGGCGAAGCGCGTCAGATAGTCCCCCCAACCGCACAGAGTCCGATTGGGACTTGCAGCGAAAGCGGGCTTAGGATCGAATCGTGTCGCGAACTAAGGTCATCCGGAAACTACCTAGCCTGTTCGGGTCGCTCGCTCTTTTCTGCGCGAGTTCGGGCCTGGGCCTTAGCCTGGGCGGCGCATCTCACAAGGTGATCACGTACGCAATCCCATATGCGTTCGCTTTGGTCTTTGCGGCGGCCGCCGCAACGGCGTTCTTCCTGGCCCCGGACGATCTCGGGATCACCATCAAGCGGGCAAAAAGCCTCTCGATATTCGCGGACTCAATCGACGAATCCCGCCAGGTCGTAGCCGAGGACTGCGACGAGGTGAGAGTTCACCTGACGCGGAAACCCTCAACCGAGCCAAGCGTCCCGCTTGAGGCGCATCCGGCGCGGAGCAGTCTTATCCGTTAAGCCCGGTGCGGAACGCTTCGATGCTGTCGGCGGTCCCCGCTATGCCGATATTCCGAAACTCGCAGTCATCGAACGTCACGTTTTTCAGTCCAATGAGGCCGATGTATTTGCGGCCGTCTTCGAGGTTAATGAACAGGCTTTCTGGGTCGCCGTCAAACGAGCTATTCGCGAATGTGACGTGATCAAGTGGTGCCAGAACTGCCGGGCCGACGATGACCGCCCCTTTCCAGGTCCGATCTTCGAGCATTCCCCGTCGGTCGGCCTCTTGAGCGATTTGGACTATTTCGGCCACGCCAGAAGCCTATCCGCTGTCGAATCGAGGGACGACTTGAGCGATCAACTTCTACAGAGAAGGGACAAGCGTGAGGACGGTCACGCTGAGCGAAATGGGGGCGCGTTACTCGGTGACGAGCAGAAAGCGCGCCGAGGCCGCGCCCGCCGCGAGGGCGCCGCTGATGTCTCGCTCGGGGTCCGACAAAGTCTGGAGGGCGAACCCGTCGCCGACCGCGAAGAGGTAGGAGACGACCGCCTCGGCGTCGTAGCGAAGGTTGAGCACACCCTCGCGCTCCTTCGCCTTCAGCACCTCGCCGACGTGGGAGCGGGTGCGCTGGAAGAGCTGACCGACCTCGCGCTGGATGTCGGGGTTGCGCCGCCCGGCGCTGAACAGCTCGTAGAGCAGGAGGAAGAAGGCTGGCTCATTCTCGATCATGTCGGTGAGGCTGGCCAACAGCACGTCGAGCACGTCGTCGACGCTCTTCGCCTTTGCGAGCCGCTCGTCGAGCCGGGCAACGCGAATCTCCGCGTCGCGGCGCACCACCTCGACCAGGAGTCGCTCCTTGGTCCCGAAGTAGTAGTGCAAGAGGCCGCGACTGACGCCTGCCTCAGCAGCCACCTGCTCGAAAGTCGAGCCGGCCGCGCCGCGCTTGGCGACGCTCTCGCGCATCGCGTCGACGATGCGCTGCGCCTTCTCGCCGCTCAGCTCGCGTTCTTTTGTCGCAGCCTCCACGCCGGCCAGTCTAAATAGAGAGGCGGGCGGCGCGCCAGGCGGGCGGCGCGATCAGGAGCCGTTGATGCTCGTGGTGCTCGTGTACTCGAAGTCCTCTTCGGCGCCGAAGAGAGTGTCAAGGACGGTCTTACGAGCGTCCTCGCTGAGCACGAGGGTGACGGCGGCGGCGACCAGGCCGACGAGGATGAGACGGCTGAGCCGGCGCTTCCTGCGCTTCGGCGCCCGCAGCTGCTCGGAGGCCTCGCGCAGGCTCTCGGCGGCGGCTCGAAGGTCCTTCTGGACCTTCTTGTCGCTCGTCATCGCCTTGACAGGGCCCTTGCCGTTGCCGGCTGCCCGCCCGTAGGCGCCGCGTGCCCGCTCGAAGGCCTTGCGCAGGCTGTCACGCAGATCGTCGTCCTCCATCAGGCGCTGCACATAGGGATTCTGGCGCGCGGTCGCGTAAAGGTCGGCGGCGCGGTCGGCAGTCTGGGTCCCCCGTTTGGTCTTGGCCATGCCTCAACTCCCTCGCTGGTCGGCGGTTTGTCGCTGAGGATATACCCGGGAGCGCAAAGCGCTACTCCGGGCCTATTCCATCGAGCAATACGCCGTTCGTCCGGAAGTTCAGCGGAGCGGTCCGCGCCGAGCGCAATCGCAGTGGCGCCAGCCCCGGCCCCGGGGTTTCGTAGCGCCTCACATAGAGGCGGCCGACCCGCTCGTAACCGGTTTGGCGGAAGCCCGGGAGCAGGCGCCGAGCGGCGACCGGCGGGGCTGGGCCGTCGGAGATGAAGTCCACTTCGCCGACCAGCCAGTGGTACCCGTCGGCGGCGGTCACCTGGAAGGAGCCGGTCGAGAGGTAGTACCGCAGGGAGGCTTCCCCGAGCGTCCAGGTAACCATCGCTCGCGGGGTGCTCGGCTCGCCCAGCTCAGCGGCGACCGCGTCCCAGTCCGGGCGCTGAAGGGCCGGCGAGAAGCTGGCCCAGATGGTGAAGCCGAGCGAGTAGGCGACCAGCACGGCGCCGATGACGATGCCGGCCCGGCGCGCTCGGCCCAGGGTGAGGGCGATCGCCACCGCGACCAGCAGCGGGACCAGGGCCGGCAGCAGGTTGCGCGCGAGCACGTAGTCCCTGCTGGAGAAGAGCAGGCCCAGCAAAACAGGAATCGCGACCGTGGCGGCGGCCAGCGCCAGCATTCGGCCGGCGGGGCGGCGCTCCCCCCGGCTGCCTCGCGCCGCCAGCAACGCCATCGTCGCCAGGACGAGTGCGGCGGGAACGAGCGCGAGCAGCGGCCGCTCCGGGCGGGCGATGATGTCGCCGAGCTCGCCCACCGCGAAGGTGACCCCCATCTCCCAAAGCCGGTGACCGAGGGTGTGGCTGCCGATCCACTCGGCGTGGCCGAGCAGCATCTGGTGGATCGCAAGCGGCGCCAGCAGCAGGCCGAACGCGACCACGATGGCGATCCCCCTGGCCGCGTCCCTGCGGCGGCGGTGCAGCAACCAGATCGCCTCCGCGGCGATCGGAAAGAGGGCGAAGTAGTGGGTCGCAAGGGCGAGTCCCGATGCGATGCCCCAAACGGTGAAGTTGCGGCGACCTCCGCCTTTCAGCGCCCGGACGAAGTAAAGCGCCGAAACCGCCGTCAGCAGGACCAGCAGCGCGTAGCCGCGCGCCTCCTGGGAGTACCAAACCAGCATCGGGTTGACGGCGACCAGCGCCGCGGCGGCGATGCCGGCGGGCCGACCGCGCAACTCGGCGCCAAGCAGGAAGGCGACGGGGACGGTGGCGACACCCGCCAGCGCCGACACCGAGCGCAACCCGAACTCGCCCGTCCCGGTCAGCTGCGTCCAGAACCAGGCCAGCGCGTAGTAGAGCGGCGGCGCCGACTCGCTGAACCCGACCGCGTCCATCGCGTGCAAGAAGTCGCCGCGAAGAACGCGGCTCGCCGTGACGATCTCGTCGTGGTGGTAGGCCTGCAGGCCAAGCGTCGCAAAGCGCAGTCCGGCGGCGAGAACGGTTAGGCCGGCGACGATCCAAAACACACGCGATCGAGCCCGCACCCCCTCGCGTATCGCCTCGGCGAGGTTCGACAGGTTGCCTCTGCCCAGCGCTTCGGCGGCTTCCATCGTTCTTAGGCGAGCGCCGCGTCGATCGCCTTGGACACCTTGTCCACGTAGACGAACTCCAGCCCGCTGCGCTCGTGCTCGGGAATCTCGGCTACGTCTCCCTCGTTGCGCTGCGGCACGATCACGCGCTTGATTCCCGCCCGCTGCGCGGCCAGGGACTTTTCCTTCAGCCCGCCGATCGGCAGCACCTGGCCGGTCAGCGTCACCTCGCCCGTCATCGCCACGTCATTGCGAACGGGGCGGTTGTCGATCAGGGAGGCGAGCGCGACGGTCATCGCCACCCCCGCTGACGGTCCATCCTTGGGAACGGCGCCGGCCGGCACGTGGATGTGGATGTCGTGCGTGGCGAACCAGTCCTCCTCGAGGTCGGCCGCCAGTTCCCTCCAGTGCCCGCGCACGTAGGAGAGCGCCGCCTGGGCGGACTCCTTCATCACGTCGCCGAGCGACCCGGTCAGGGTCAGGCGCCCCTTGCCGGACATCGCGCGGGCCTC
>CAZHZI010000021.1:0-22892 GCA_964536955.1 uncultured Conexibacteraceae bacterium | reverse complement strand
GGCTGAGGTTTCCTCGACGGGGGTGGGAATCCTCCCTATGGGGCTAGGCCCTAAGGTCGCCATCCACTGGCCGGGCGTCGTGATCGTTGGTCGGGGCGACTTTTCAGACGACGGCCCCCGGTAGAGCGAGATCGGGAGCGGCCACACTATGAGATTTACTGTCTTGCGCAGATCGCATACAGGGTAAAGTCGCCGCCGCCTCGTTCATCGTAAGTATTGGCTTAACCGTGGCGGCAAGGTCTCCTAGACCGCTCTGAAGACCAGGTAGATACTGGAGCTAATGTTCATCAAGACACAGTGGATTGGATCGGAAGCCGATGGCTAACAGCTCATCAGCCCCCGCCCTTTGGTCCGACGACCCCGCGCAGACGGATCTTCTTTCCTTTGACGCGGTGGCTGCGACGATTGCTGACGCGCTCCTCGATCAGGCCCTCGATCCGGTTGCGCTAGGACTCTCAGGACCTTGGGGAAGTGGCAAGACCACTGTTCTTGGATTGGTGGAGACCGAGCTAGCGGCGCGGGCTGAGGAGTCGGCGAAGGTTCTCGTCATCAAAACCGATCCCTGGCGCTATGACCCCAACACTGGCGCTAAGGAGAGTTTGATTAGCGAGGTGCTGACGGCGCTGGCAAAAGAGATCGAGGAATCTCAGAGCGGCACCGAGGAGGCCAAGAAAACCGCCAAAGAAATGTTGGGGCGACTGGCCAAGAGGGTGGACTGGGCCAAGGCGATCAAGCTTGCCGCTAAGACTTCTCTCGCGCTTCAGATTCCCTCAGTTGACGAGGTGGTTGGGCTCGTGAAGCCCAAATCAGACGATGGAAAAGATGTTGAGGATCGGGGCCTTGAGGCGTTTCGCGACGAATTCCAAAAGCTCGTCAACTCCGAGGCTCTCGCGCACGTAGTGGCTGTCGCCGTGTTGGTTGACGATCTCGATCGGTGCCTTCCAGAAACCGTGATCGAGACCTTGGAGGCAATTCGCCTCTTTCTGTCAGTTCCAAAGATGTCGTTCGTGATCGCGGCGGACGAGGATCGTGTGGCAGACGCCATCGCAACGCGCTTTAGCAGCCGGTCTTCGTCTGAGCAGGAGGGCGAGGAGCCCGCGAAGCTTTACCTCCACAAGATCGTTCAGACGACGTTTCCGATACCGGGGCTCAGCCGATTCGACACCCAGGCGTTCATCCTCCTTCTGCAACTCCAACAGAATCTGGACCGGGAGGCTGTGCAGCCGCTGATCGAGGGCTGCGCCGAGCTCCGGCGAAGTGGCGGCAACCTTGACGACTTGACCATCGCGGACGAGATCGACGCCGCAGAACCCCTTGCCCTTGCAAGCCGTCTTACCCCCATCCTCTACGAGAAGCTCCGGGGGAACCCCCGTCGCATCAAGCGCTTCCTGAACGATGTGCGGGTTCGTCAGGCGGTTGCTGCTCGCCGGGGAATCGACCTTGAAACGGCCGTTGTGGCGAAGCTGATGCTCCTTGAGAAGCTTCTTGCCGACGACTTCAAGCTGCTGCTTGATTGGCTTGCGCAGGGCTCTCTCAGGGATCGTCTGGAACAACTCGAGGAGGCAGCTGGCCGAGCGAGCGATCAAGCGGCGTCCGCCGACGACGACGAGAACCCGGCCGAGGACACGCCAGATTCTGCGGATGACGACCAAGGCAAGGATGAGAGTGCGGAGGGCTCATCCGAGCCGACCTTCTCTGAGGGAATGCTGCGATGGGCAAAGCTTCCCCCCGCGCTCGCAGGGATCGACTTGTCTCCCTACCTTTACCTGGCTGCATCCTTTGCCGGAACCCCACTCTTGGACAAGGCCCTTCCAGAGCGGTTGCGGGATATCGCCGCGAATCTCCAGTCATCTTCCAAAGCCGATCGGCGTGCGGTAACTGACGAGGACCTGGCTTCGCTGCCCGGCACCGAGTCAGACGAACTCATCCTCCACCTCGGGCGTACCATCCGGGATCAGCCAACCAAACAGGTTGCCGGTGTCACGGGGATTCTCCGCCTTGCCCGTGCCCATCCGAACTCTGTCGCTCCCGCCCGCCAAGCCCTACTTATGCTGCCCCCAGAGGAGCTGCGACCAGCGACACCCCTCCTGTTTGCCCCCGACGATCCCGCCGAGCTTTATGAGGTGCTTGAGAAATGGAAGGGCGGGGCGATACGCAGTCAGGTTAAGAAGGCCATCGAGAGCACCGAGCAAAAGCGAGACAAAACGTAATGGGCACGGTCGGCGCGTACTCGGGGGGCGGTGGACAAGCTGGCAGAGACCTCAGGGAAGGGGTCGAGGACTGGCTGAACGAGGTCCCGACTCCTCCCCCTGGCGAGGACCCCGGCCAGGACACCCCGCGACTTAATCCCGACACCCTTCTTAACGTGGTGCCGTTGATGCGGCCTGGCTCTGCGAGCGGGGCTCGCAGTGATGGCCCCACCGGAGGCGGTGGAGGCGGGGGGTCGGGATCATCGGGCGGCGGTCGTAGCGGGGGCGGACCAACCCGCTCAGTAGGAGGATCGGCAAGGACTGCTGGTCGCGCTGCAGCAGCAGCGCGAGCGTTCCGCTTGGCGGACGTCGACACCCTCGCTCAGTTTGGACTTGATTACGCAGAACTCGCCGCTCTTGACGATCCGATTGAGGTGGTGCGGCAAATTGTCGAGGCCGCCTGTGGAGCCCGCACCGACAGCACGATTGAGGACCACGAGCAGCGGCTTGTGGCTGCAGAGGTAGCTGAATGGGTGATTGGTGAAGACGGAGACAACTCGCCCGCCCCAGAGGAGATCGTGAGGCACACCATCGCGATCATCATTGCTGATGCTGCTCTTGTCGAGACTGCAGATGAGGCCAGCCGTCACGCCAACGGAGACCTTCTGGAGAGCGAGGTTCGCGAGGCGGCGGAGGCTCTTGCTGCACGTGTGCCACTTTCCATAGACGGTACGACCGAGGACGAGTTTGCTGCGGCAATACAGTCAGGGATCGAAACGCTCCGCGAAATCATGGAGGCGGATTGATGCGGGAGTTCCAGCTGCAGTTTGCTGAGCCGAGTACCGTTAACGAGCAAACGGCTAAGGGCGGCCTTTGCTGGTTGGCGGACAAAGATTCCACGATCAAGGCTTCCCTCGCGAACCTCGGGCACCTCGGTCCCAGCCTTGGGCGGGTCGGGGAGGTTGCCGAACCCAACGTTGACTTCGTGCGCATAGCGGTAGCGGTCTACGCTGCCGATCGCTCGGTGCCTCGACAGAGTGGCGGGTCGAATTGGAACCGGCGCTCGATCAAGGTCACCGTCCCCGTCCGCGCTCTCTCCCAATGGGAAGCTTCGGCTTCCGAGTTGGAGGCGGTCGTAAATCTCCTGACGGGTGACGATTGGACCTTCGAGTTCGTTGAGGACAACGCCCCAACGGAAATGGCCGTTGACGAAGCGCCCCCGGCGCCTGCCCGGGTAGTCCTTCTAAGCGGAGGCGCTGACTCAGCAGTCGGTGCTTTGCTGTCTCGGTCCGAGCTGAACGATGGCGAACGGCAGGCGTTGGTGTCCCACTTCAATAGCGGCGTGCTGGGACCCTTGCAGCGAAGCATTGCCGATTCCATCGCCCAACTCGTGCCAGGAGAGGAACAGCAACACTTCCAGTTCCATATTGGACGACGGGGGAAGCGTCTTGACGGGGTGGAATTCGCAGACGAGCAAAGCACCCGATCCCGCTCGCTCCTCTTTCTGGCGTTGGGTCTAGCCGTTGCGTCGGTCCATCAGGTTCCGCTGTGGATTCCGGAGAATGGCTTCGCCTCACTCAATCCGCCCTTGGGCATGGAGCGGCTTGGGAGCCTTTCGACTCGGACGACCCACCCGGCCTTCTTGGGGGACCTCTCGTCCTTGCTCAACAGCGTCGGAGCGCATGGAGAGATCACGAACCCATTCTCCGGTAACACGAAGGGAGAGATGTTCCGCCGAGTGGCGGACCTAATCGGCACCTCAGCGGCAACCGGCTTTCTGAGCACAACCAATTCATGCTCGCGCACCGGACAACGTGCTTTCAAAGTTTCGCCGTCAACTCCCTGCGGAGTCTGCTTCGGCTGCGTTGTTAGGCGAGCCGCTTTCGCAGCAGCTGAGGTACCCGATGAAACCCAATACATCGAGGCTGCCGGCAACGCCAAATTGCAGGCGTGGCTCGACAAGAACTCCATCGAGGAAGCCGTGAGGCGCTTCGTCGCTCGGGGGGTGAAGTCACGCGACGTAATCGCGCTAAGTCTGCCGAGCAGCTACAGCGCGGCCGATGCCCTCGACCTTTGTCAAAGAGGCTCCCGCGAGCTTGGAGAGCTTTTCGCATGACGCGGCTGCTCTCGCTCGATCTTCATGCGCATATCGATCCGCGAATCTCGCCCTCCGACCTACTCGACCTTCGGGCTGTGGTCTTCGCGGCGACGCGCTCGCTGGACGAAGCCAAGCTAGCGCTAAAGCGACGCGACAGCCGAACTGTTTGGGGAGTTGGCTGCCACCCGGCGCTTGCCAAGGCTCAGGCGGAATTCGACGTCTCGCATTTTGCTCAGTTGATCGCCAGGACTGCCTTCGTGAGCGAGATTGGCCTTGATGGCCGATCCCGCGTTCCTATGGAGCGTCAGAAGGCAACGCTGCGAGCCGTCCTGTCCACCCTCCAGAAGTCACCTCGTATCGCCAGTATCCATAGCTATGCCGCGACCCAGGAGGTTCTGGAGGAGCTAGAAGCACGCCCCATCAAGGGGGCAGTTCTTCATTGGTGGCTCGGGAATAGAGAACAGACGCGACGTGCCGTCGAGATGGGCTGCTTCTTTTCCGTGAACGCGGCGATGCTTCAGAAAGAGGCGAATGTCCAGCACATCCCATTGGATCGATTGTTTACCGAGACCGATCATCCCTTCGGGGATAAGAGAAGCGGCGCTAAAGCCCGTCCCGGCGCTCTTGGAAACGTCGAGAAGACGCTTGCCCATCTTTTCGCTATCGACGCTGCGGCATTTCGTCTAGCCCTCTGGAGCAACCTCAGATCCTTGATGGAAGCCACTGACTGCGCGAGCTTGGCGCCTAGAGGCGTGCGGACACAGTTGGCCGCTCTATAGAGAAGCGTTGGCTACCGCTTAGCGCCGGAAAGCTGGGCTCGTCGTTGGTAGCCATGGTCCTTCTAGCCTACGTCTGGGACGGAAGTCGAGGCAAGCAGGCGATTCCTGACCGGCCCCGGCATCGGTCTAGCGATGGCCCCAAGAGCAGGTGCGCTTCGATCCCGAGCAGCTCACAGGTCCCACCATCGACAGGAGGCCGAGCGGCCGCGTCGCCGCATAGAACTCGTCCGGGCGAAGCGACAAGGGTTGGTGCTCAAGCTCGCAAGCTCCTCGCCCGCCCCGGCCCTCACTCCACGACGAGTATCTGGGCTGGAAATGCCCCGGTCGTCGTCGCCGTGTTTTCGAGTCGATGTACCAGCGCTTCTGCCTTGCGCCGGGACTTTGACCGCCCCGCCTCCACGCAGTATCCGCCGCTGCGGTAGTCGAGGTATTCGCCGGACGGGCGGATCGTCGCGGGAAGCCCGGCTTCGTGCATCCATTCGGCTAGCTCTTCGGCGACATGCTCGAATTTCGATCCCGCGCAGGCGTCACCAAACGGGTTGATGTTGGCGATGACCGCGTAGACATCGGGCTCGGGAGGCGGGGGCGGTGGAGGCGGCGTGGATGCCGCAGCCGGTTCGTCCACCGGTCGTGTCGCGGCTTGCTCGTCCGCGTCGCTGCTGCAGGCGCCGAGCGTCGCCGCGATGGCGAGGAGCGCCGCGATGATCCCGGCGCGAGCGGGACTCATTCCCCCGCCCCCGTCGGGAGGGGAGCGGGCGATGCAGTTGTCGCCAGCGCGCGGTCCTGCACCTGACTGAGGAAGCGGCGCCCCCGTCGCCTTGTCAGAGCGCCCGAGGCGGCGACCTGCACCGTGGTCATGCCGCCCTCGGCCCCGAGCACGTCGACCTGGAGTGTCTGGCTCTTACCCCCGAAGACGAGATAGAGGATGCCCGGCACGATGAAGAACCAGAGCAGGACGAACGCGAGCAGGATCGACGGCCGGCGCTTATAGACGAAGCTGGCCGAGCGATCGGTATGCCCGGCGGGCATCCACGACGAGCGCAGCGACGCGGTTCCGCCCGGTACCTGCGCTAAGGCCAGCGAGATGATCTCGGCCGGGTCGCGGCCAACCGTCGCCGATTCAACCCCGCCACGCGATTCCGCGATGAAGTAGATGCTCGCTGCCACCGCGCCGAGCAGCAGTACCGCTATCAGCAGGTCCATGTATTGCTCTCCTTGATCGATTCGCCGCTACTTGCCATTCCACGCCGCTTGTCCGTCTTGACCGCCGTCGACCTCAGCATCGGGTCCGCACCTGGGAGCGGGCCCGGCGGAGGTTCGCCTGCAGCTGGGCTCGCTGCCGTCGGATGCGTTGCCGGGCGTGCCCGCGTCGCACCGGAGGCCGGTTCGCCTGCCGGAGCTTCCGCTTGAGCGTCCGCACACGGCGCTGCGCCTGCTGGCAGGCCCGCGACCGCCGTGGGGAAGTACCGCGGGAGGGATAGCCAGTGCTTGGCGAGGTGGCGACCGGCGGGGCTGGCGGCGGGATGTAGGGCGGTGCGCTTAGGAGCGCGGGAGAGGAGCCGATCCCCAGCCGGTACACCGCTTCTGGGCCGGCGCAGGGGGCGACGTTGTAGGGACGGACCTCGACGTAGAACGTTCCGGCTCCGACCGTGTAGAGGATGTGCTCGGTCTCGTTGCGGTTGACGTTGTAGCTTTGCTCGATGATCCCGCCGTCGCTGTCGGTGAGGTTCATGTAGGGGCCAAAGCAATCGTCTGGGCCGAGGCCCAGCAGCGCCACGTCGAGCTGGGTGGTTGCGCCGGTGTAGAAGACCCACCAGTCGACGTCATTAACCGTGCCGATCGTGCCCTGGTAGACGGTTCCGTTGAGAATCGGCCCGCTCGCTTCGGCCCGCGTGTCGTTGGCCTGCGCGGTTGTCGAGGCGATCCCGCCGATGCCAAGCAGGACGAGGACGGACAGGGCGACCGTGCCCTGCCGTCTCGTGATTGCCCTCGCCCTGCCCAACCCTGCCTTGACTGAAATGGCTTCTTGCATCCCTTCTCCTTGTCCGAACCGCTGAAACCGCCGTTCATGCTAACCGATTAGCAGAAATGGGACGCACGATGTTCTGATCTCCCGCCCCAAGCGCCAAGCGCCTGAGACCCGCGCCCGCCTTACGGCGTTCGCCGAGGACTACGCCCGCCGTGAACGGGAACTGGAGCAGGACGTCGAACGTCTGCGGACCGACCGCGACCAGGCGATCCGGGCGGCATACAAGGACGGGCTGCCGATGGCCGACATTGCCCGGGTCCTCAGGATGAGCCACCAGCGGGTCTCGCAGATCGTCCGCAGCTAGCGTCGCCGAAGGCGGCTATTGAAATACCCCTTCGTTCTCCCTCGGCTGAGCCTGGAGTACCTTTGACGATCCATCCTTATAAGAACAACGTGGCGATGACGATGAGCAAAGGGGTCGTCAAGGGAGCGGAACCGCAACGGTGTGCGGCAAAAGCCTGACGGGGCCGACCGACGCGAGCTACGCAGCACTTGACAGTACGTTCACATAGGCGCACACTGAGCGGCTTTACACGCATAGGAGGTACATGAGCAATGAGTCGCGCGAGCCTGTAGATGAACACGTTGTAGCACCGGAGACGGTTGAATTCGAGGTAATCGAAGGCGATCCAGAGCGACAGCGCATCGAGTTTGAGCTGATGCTTACTCCCAATGACGAAGGTGGGGCTAGAGTCGAAATCAAGCCCGACTTCAAGCATCCGATTGAACTGCGCTTCGGTCGCACGGCTGAAACCAGCCCGTGCTTTCTCGTTCACGGCAGCGAGTGTCCTCAGCTTGGTGCCGAATACATCCTGATCCAGCCGGATGTCATCGTCAAAGACCCCCGAAAGGGTTGGGAACCGGTCGGCGGCTCTGGGAGACGCTCCAGGACTGCATATATCGGCCGTGGCGAGGAAACCCCGCAGCTTCGCGGCACTCAAGGAGAGCGCTGCGGACCGGAAGGCCGAGATCGAAACCAAGATCGAGGCGCTGACCTCCTAACCACCATGCGGGCGACCTGGACACCATCACGGACTCGTCCAGGTCGCCCGCCCTCTTTTCTGACACCGAAAACCTGCCCGATGTGCTCAATGCTCGGCTTGTTGCGCATACGAAACAAAAGCGAGACAATGTCGCCATGCCCAGCAATCTCAAAGCCCTTGGCAAGCTCATCGCCCGCGAGCGGGCGCGCCAGGGCCTTTCCCTCGAAACCCTGGGCAATGCGGCGGGCGGAACCCGGACCACGATCATGCGCCTGGAGCGCGGCGAGTTCGGGCGTCCCGACCCCGAGAAGTTGCAGCGGATCGCCCGTGCCCTCAACCTCGACGTTGAGGATCTCTTCGCCCTGGCGGGCTACGTCCCCTCCGACGGCCTTCCCAACTTCGGCCCGTATCTGGAAGCGAAATACGGCGACGAGCTTTCGGCCTCAGCCCGGAAAGAGCTTGAGCGCCACTTCAACCGACTTCGCAAGAAACCGAATCCAGGGGGCCGTCGTGGCTGACCGTGCTCAGGCGAAGGAGGTGCCGACATGAAGCCGACCGCCTGGCTCTACCTTCGCGTTTCCAGCCAAGGGCAGGTCGGCCGCGCCTTCTCGGAGGAGGGCTACTCCATCGAGGCGCAGCGGGCCGACGGCCATCGCAAGGCGGCTCAACTTGAAGCCGAGGTGACAGAGGAGTTCATCGACCCCGCCGAGACCGCGACGAACGCGAACCGCCCCGCGCTCAAGAAGCTGCTCGCCCGGCTGCGCTCCGGCAAAGCACCCACCTACGTCATCGTCCACAAGGTCGATCGCTTCGCCCGCAACCGTCGCGACGACGCCAATATGTTGTTCGAGATCATGGAGTCGGGGGCCGAGTTGGTGTCGGCCACCGAGAGCATCGACGGGACGCCCTCGGGTCGCCTGACTCACGGCATCCTCGCCTCCATCGCGGAGTACTACTCGCTGAACCTCTCGGCCGAGGTCAAGAAGGGCCTGCATGGGAAGGCCAAGCTCGGCGGGATGCCGGGGTACGTACGGATCGGCTACCTCAACGTCGGCGAAGTGGTCGACGGCCGCGAAATACGCACTGTGGCGATCGACTCCGAGCGAGGCCCGCACATCAGCTGGGCGTTCACCGCGTTTTCCTCCGGCGCCTACACGCTCGACACGATGCACGCGGCGCTCAAGCGGCGCGGCCTCCGCACCCGGCCGACCCGCAAGCAGCCCGGCCGACCGCTTTCGCGCAGCGGGATCGCACGGATGCTGCGGTCCAAGTTCTACATCGGCATCGTCCCCTACGGCGGGGTCGAGCATGAGGGCCGCCACGAGCCGCTGATCGACAAGGACACCTTCGACCGCGTGCAGCGCATCCTCGACGCCCACGACAATTCGGGCGAGCGGGACCGCAAGCACCGGCACTTCTTGAAGGGGAGCCTGCGCTGCCACTGCGGGGAACGGCTGACCTTCGTCAAGGGCCGCAGCAAGACCGGCCGCGTCTACGACTACTTCGCCTGTCTCGGCCGCATCAAGAAGACCGGCTGCAAGCTGCCCTACCTCCCGGCGCATGAGGTCGAGGAGAAGGTGACCGCCGAGTACGCGAAGGTCAAGGTGCGCCAGCTTGGCGAGGGAACGACCGAAGCGGATTGGGTGCTGCACCTCGACGACGTGCGCGATGCCGTCACCGAATCGCTCGCCGGGATGAAGAAGCTGAATGCAGGCGAGGTCCGCCGCCACCGTGCCCGCCTCAAATCGCTTGAGGCCAAACGCGGCAAGCTCCTTGAGGCCTTCTACGCGGACTCGCTCCCAGCCGATTTGTTGAAGTCCGAGCAGGACAAGATTTCGAGCGAAATGGATGCCGCTCGGAGCGAACTGGATCGCGCCGAAGCAGACGTGAACAAGGTCGCGGAGGCCTTCAACCGGATGCTCGATGCCGCGCAGCGCATGACCGACGCCTATCGGGAAGCGACCGACCTCAATCGCCGCTTCTGGAACCAAGCGCTCTTTGACTGCTTCCGCGTTCACCCCGACGAGGAGATCGAGGGCGAGCTACGAAATGAGGCGCGGCTCCTGACTGCGGCCGGCACGCCCCGGCGGCTGCGGACGGAATGCCGCAAGCCTGCTTCTTCGGGCCGGGGTTCTAATAAGGGCTACTCAGCGGAGGGGGTGGGATTCGAACCCACGAACCGCCTTACGACGGTCAACAGTTTTCGAGACTGCCCCGTTCAACCACTCCGGCACCCCTCCAGAGCCAAACGGCCTTCCGCATCCTAGCCGCGCTGCATTTCGCGCTGCAAAGCCGGTGGGGCAGGCACCGTCCCGCACCAAGCGTGCGGACGCCAGGCGCGAAGCGATCGTCATCCCGCTGGAGACTGGCTACGCTTCCGAGGACCCCGGAGAGGTGTCCGAGTGGCTTAAGGAGCGCGATTGGAAATCGCGTGGGCGGGGTTAACCCGTCTCGTGGGTTCGAATCCCACCCTCTCCGTTCAGCGACGTGCCGCAAAGAAGTCCTCAAGCAGCGTTGCGCACTCGTCCGCCAGCATGCCCCCGGTCACCTGAGGCCGGTGGTTGAGGGCGGGCTCGGCGAGCACGTCGAAGACGCTGCCGGCGGCGCCGGCCCTGGGGTCGTAGGCGCCGAAGACGACCTCCGGGATGCGAGCCAGGACGATCGCCCCGGCGCACATGGCGCATGGCTCCAGCGTCACGTAGAGCGTCGTTTCGGGGAGGCGCCAGCCGCCCAACGCCTCGGCGGCGGCACGGATCGCCAGCATCTCGGCGTGGGCCGTGGGGTCGCGCCGCAGCTCACGCTCGTTGCCGGCCACGGCGATCGGCTCCCCGTCGCGGACGATCGCCGCGCCGATCGGCACATCTCCATTAGCCTCGGCCTGCCGGGCCCGCTCGATCGCCAGGCGCATCGGCCGCTCGTGCTCTGATGTGAAACCGCTGCTCTCCATTCATCCGAGAGTATGTGCGACCGACAACTTCGCTGGCGAGCCGGTGTTAGGTGATTGCTCGTCGAATGCAGGGATTCCGACGAGCCAGAAATGAGACGCCGCCTCCAGATCCAGATCGCCGCGTGCATGTTGGCCACGCTTGCCATGGGTGCGGAGTCCTCGCCTGGCAGGACGACCGCGGGCGGCGCGGACTTCGTCCCGGGCCAGGTGATCGTCAAGTTCGACGGACAGCGATTCGGTCGGGCGGTGGAGCTTCCAGAACGCGTCGGGGTGCGGGAAGCCACGGGGGCGTTGCGGCGTAGCCCGCGGGTCGACTATGCGGTGCCCAACTACATCGCCACCGCCTCGGCGAAGGCCGCCGTCTTCGCCTCGGGCGTCCCCAACGATCCGGGTGCCCTGCCCGCCGCGCTCGGCCTGCCCGGCGGTTGGGTCTCGAGGCAGTGGAACTTCCTGCCCTGGGAGGGACCGGGGACGCCGGAGCTGCCCACCTCGGCCGGCGGCATCGACGCGGTGGGCGCCTGGAGGAACCTCGCCGCCGTCGGCAACCCGGGCGCCGCCGGAGTCACCGTCGCGGTGCTCGACACGGGCGTCGCCTACCGCGCCAAGGACAGCCGCTTTCGGCGCAGCCCGGACTTCGGCTCCGGGCAGTTCGTCAAGGGATATGACTTCGTCGCCGACGATCCGGTCCCGCTCGACCAGAACGGCCACGGCACCCACGTGGCTGGGACGATCGCCGAGAAGACCGACAACGGAATCGGGCTCACCGGCCTCGCCTACCGCGCGAAGCTGATGCCCGTCCGCGTCCTCGACCGGCACGGCCGCGGCGAGGCCGACGACATCGCCAGGGGCATCCGCTTCGCCGCGACCCACGGCGCCGACGTGATCAACATGAGCTTCAACTTCGGCTGCGGCAAAGCTGTGCCGGACGTCGACAGCGCCCTGGACCTCGCCCGTGCCAGGGGCGCGGTGACGGTGGCCTCGGTCGGCAACCTGGGGTCGGAGACCTGCGTGTCGCCGCCCGCCACAGGCCCACATGTGATCGGCGTCGGCGGGAGCACAGAGGGAGGGTGCCTCGGCGGCTACTCGCTGGCCGGCAAGGACATCGACGTCGTCGCCCCGGGCGGGGGCCCGCCGCTCGGCGGCTGCGCATCGGTGGCGGCGAGGCCGATCTACCAGGTGACCCTGAGGGCAGGGAGCACCCGGCGTTTCGGCATCCCGAGCAACTACGTCGGCACCTCGATGGCGGCGGCCCACGTGTCCGCCGGCGCGGCGATGGTGCTGGCCGCCGGCGTCTTCCCCCCGGCGATGAAGAAGCGTGGAAGGGTCGCTGCGGTGGCTCAGCGGCTTCGGGTCAGCGCCCGCAGCCTCGCCCAGCCGAAAACGCTGCAGGGCGCCGGCCTGATCGACCTCCGGAAAGCGACCGACCCGTCGCTCAGGTAGTGCGAACGATGATCACGCTGCAAGGCGCGTGATGGGAGACGTTGTTGGGAACGCTGCCGAGCAGGAAGCGGCGGGCCCCGGTCATGCCCTTGTTGCCGACCACGATCAGGTCGGCGCCCATTTCCTCGGCGACATTGAGGATGGCGTCGGCGGGGTCGGCCTCAATCGGATGAGTCTGGACCTCCACCCCCGCCTTCCTGGCCTCGACGGCAGCCCCTTCGAGGATGAGGTTGACGTCTTCGCGCGGACCGATCTGATGCTGGACGTCGGCCGGCACGTCCTGCTGCTCCCCCTCTACCCGCCGTTGCGGGACGGGCGCATAGGCGCTGACGATGCTGAGCTGGGCGCTCGCCAGCCTGGCGAGGTCGGCGGCCTGGCGCACTGCCTCGGCGGCGGTTTCAGACCCGTCGGTTCCAACCACGATGCGAGTGAACACGCCCCGCCTCCTCTGCTCGGTCGCTGAACCGGGCTGATACTAACGCTGCGCCTCGCGGGCCGGGAGGCCGCGGAACCCGTCGCCGAGGATCTCCGTCGGCGTCGTCGACAGACGAACGATCGCAATCGCCATCGAGGCGAGCAAACAGAGGACAAGCACGGCCATCCCGACTTTCCACGTCATCGGCATCGGCGCAAGACTAAACTCGGGCCGGGATGAAGGAGGAGAAGATCGCCGACGGGGTTTGGCTGCTGCGCGGAGACTTCCGCCGGGCGATGAACATCTACTTCCTCGAGGACGGCGACGGCGTCGTCCAGTTCGACGCCGGGACCAAGTCGATGAGAAAGGCCGCAAAGGCGGCGGCGGAACGGCTCGGCGGGCTGAAGCGCGTAGTGCTCGGGCACGCCCACGCCGACCACCGCGGGACGGCCCCTTATATGGGCGCGCCGGTCTACTGCCATCCCGACGACGTCGCCGACGCCGAGAGCGACGATTCGATCGCCCCTTACATGGACCTCTCGATGCTGCCGGTGGCGCCGGTGCGCTGGATCTACCCCTTCCTGCTGCGGCACTGGGACGGTGGCGCCGTGAAGATCGCCGGCACCGTCTCGGAGGGCGAGGAGGTGGCGGGCTTCCAGGTGATCCGCTTTTCCGGGCACGCGCCGGGGCTGATCGGACTATGGCGGGAGAGCGACCGGCTGGCGATCGTCAGCGACGTCGTCTACTTCGTCGACTCGGCGCGGTTGAAAGCGCTGCCCGAGGGCGAGGCGAGCGTGCCCCACCCGGCATGGGCCTGGGATCACCAGAAGGCGAAGGAGTCGGTCCGCCGGCTTGCCGCGCTGGAGCCGGCGATCGTCTGCGCCGGGCACGAGATGCCGATGCGTGGGGAGAACCTGCGCGCGACGCTGGAGCGGGCGGCCGAGAAGTACTGAGCGGCAGCGCACCCGGCTGTCCGCTGCCATAGTTTCCGCCCTCTGATGATCGGGACCTACGCCTCGGCGGCGCTGATCTGCGCCGCCTCGTTACTGGTCGGGCGCGCCCTGCTCTCCTTTGCGGAGCGCAGCTCCTGGAGTTGGCTGGAACCGGCGGTCGGGCTCGGCGCGATCCTCACCGTCACCGGCGCCCTGGCGCGCGCGCCCGGCCACGGCACGACGGCGACGGTGGGACTGGTCGCATTGCTCGTCGCCGCGGCGGTTGTAGCCGCGCGCCGCCCCTACGGCGCCGGCGACGCCCTGCGCCGCGGCCTCCCGGTCGCGATCGTCGTCGTCGCGGTCCTCTCGATCCCATTCATGGTGAGCGGGCGCTGGGGGCTCTTGGGGGTCGGCTTCAACAACGACCTCGGCCTTCACCTCGCCTGGGCCGAGTGGCTGCGCAGCGGCTTCGGCCCCGCCCCCGACACCGGCTATCCGCTGGGCCCGCACGGGCTCGGCGTCGCCGTCGCCGCCGTGCCGGGGGTCGGGTTGGGACAGGCTTTCCTCGGGCAGATCCTCGCGATCGGCGTGCTCACCGCCTTGACCGCGCTCGCCGCGCTGCGAGACCTCGCCGCGGGACGGCGCGCCCTCGCCGCGACTCTCGTCGCCGCCTCCTACCTGGCCGCTTCCTACTTCGCCCAGGCCGCCTTCAAGGAAACCGCCGAGGCGCTCTTCGTGCTCGCCTTCGCGGTGGGCCTGCGGGACCCGGGACGGCTGCCTGACGGCCTTTGGGACAGAGTTCGCTTCGCCCTGCCCCCGCTCGCCCTCGCGGGCGGCATCTTCTTCTCCTACAGCTTCGCCGGGCTGGCCTGGCCCATCGCGATCGTCGCCCTGTGGAGCATCACCCTGCCCACGGTGCGGCGGGCGCTCGCGCCGCGTGCGCTGCTGCGCTTCCTCGCCAGGCCGGCGACCCTCGCGGCGATCGCGGCGATCGCGGGCCTCGCCGTGGTGCTCACCCTCGTCGGGCCGTTTGGCTTCGTGCACGGCTTCAACAAGGTGGCCGGAAGCAACACCTACGGGCCGGTCTCCCCGATCGAGGCGCTGGGCATCTGGCCCACTTCGAACTACCGGCTGGGCGCGGTCGGCGGCGCGCAGCTGACCGGACTGGCAGGCACGGTCGCAGCGCTCGCCCTGCTGGTCGGAGTCGCATGGTGGGTCCGGCGAGGCGACCTTGCGGTGCCAATCGCGCTGGGCGCCTGCGTAGTGCTCTACCTCGCCTCGCTGCCCTTCAGCGGCGACTACTCGCGGGCAAAGGCGCTGATGATCGCGGCCCCGCTGGCGATGCTGCTGGCGGTGCGGCCGCTTTTGGCCGAGCTCAGTCGGGTTCCAACGGAGGAGCGCCTGGGGCAGGCGTCGCGGCGCGAGCCGGCCTGGGGGCCCCTGCGTCGCCTCGGCTGGACCGCCCTTGCCGTCGCCTTCGTCGGCGGGTCGCTCTACTCGAGCTTCCTGGTGTTGCGCGAGGCCCCGGTCGGCCCTGGCGGTCATGGCGCCGAGCTGCGCGCCTTCCTGCCGGTCCTGCACGGCCAGCCGGTCCTCTACGCAGGGCAGGACCGCTACGCCGCCTATGAGCTGCTCGGCGCCGACACCCACGTGCCGCTGGTGGAGTTCCCCGACTCGGAGGTGTCGCAGAACCCAGAGAAGCCCTTCGATACGGGCGACGCCTACAGCCCAATCGACTTCGACTCCTTTTCGCAGACGACACTCGACCGCTTCCCCTACGTGATCACCGGCCGGGCCACCTGGAACAGCGGGGCGCCGCCCAACTTCCGCCCCGTCGCCACAACCCCGTCATACGCGCTGTGGAAGCGGACCGGGGCCACGCCCCCCGACCGCCACGTGCTGTTGGAGGGCACCGCCCCGGCGGCATTGGCCGACTGCGCCTCGCCCGAGATTCGCATCCTGCTCTCCAGTCCGGGGCGCGCCGCGGCCTTCCCGGCGCCGGTCATCGGTCGCAAGTCACACTGGGACGAGGGGGCGGTGCTGAAGGCGGGAGAGCAGACCTCCCAGACGCTCGACCTGCCCGCGGGCCGCTGGGACCTCTCGCTCCAGTACTTCTCCCCGTTCGACCTCACGCTCTCGGCGCCGCGATTCGGCGAATCGCTGAAGCCGGCCCTGGACGGTCAGCGTCCGAACACGATCAGCCTCGCCAACGATGGCCAGCGTTGGCCGGCGGGCCGCTACATCAGCGGGGGCGGCCCTGTGGAGTTCACGATCGAAACGGCTGAGCCCACCGCCCTGCAGAGCTTCACCGGCTATGACGGCAACGCCTACCTGGGCGAGCTCGTTGCGGTCCAAGCCGAGCCACGCCGCACGATGGCGCTTCGCGGCGCCTGCGGGCAGTGGATCGACTGGTACGAATCGAGCGCTGCGCCCTAGGCCGCCTTGGCGGCTTGACGCTCGGGGGAGACGCGAACGACGTCCCAGATCAAGCCAAGGCGCTCGAGGGTGTTGATAACCACGGCGGAGGGGTCGAACTGCCAGCGGCCGAGGCCGTGGACCGCCGAGGTCGGGAAGGCGTGGTGGTTGTTGTGCCAGGCCTCGCCAAGGGTGGGAAGCGCGATCAAGGCGAGATTGTGCGACTGGTCGCCCGTCTCGTAGTCGCGCCGACCGAAGACGTGGCAGAGCGAGTTGATGCTGTAGGTGAAGTGATGCAGGACGAAGACCCTGACCAGCCCGCCCCACAGCAGGCCGGTGAGGGCGGCGGCGAAGGTGCCACCGACCACCCAGCCGAGGGCGAATGGAATCAACAGGCCGAGGATCGCCCAGTAGATGAAGGTGCGATCGACCCAGCTGATCACCGGGTCCTCCAGCAGGTCGGCCGCGAAGCGCTCCTTGCTGCCGCGCTGGGTGTGGATGAAGAGCCAGCCCATGTGGGCGTGAAAGAGGCCGCGAAGGGCGCCGCGCAGGCCGCCACCGTGGTCGACGTGCGGGCTGTGGGGGTCACCCTCCTCGTCGGAGAAGGCGTGGTGCTTGCGGTGGTCGGCGACCCAGGAGACCACCGGCCCCTCGATCGCAGCCGAGCCGAGGATCGCCAGCAGCCCGTGCAGCCACGGGTGCGTCTTGAAGCTGCGGTGGGTCAGGTGGCGGTGGAAGCCCACGGTGATCCCCAGCCCCGTGAGCAGATAGAGCCCGAGGAACAGGAAGACCTCGCGCCAGTGCAGCGCCTGATCCCAGACCTGCCAGCCGGCGACGCCGATCGCGACGAAGGGGATCAGCGTGACCAGGCCGGTGATGACCCGATCGCGCGTCTCGTTCTCGACCGGCTGAATGTCTGACGGAAGTGGACCTGACATCTATCAGAGATCATAAAGCGGCAATGCCCTTCGCGAACACGGCGCCCCTGCGTCGTGAGATCGAGATTCGCATCCCCGATCGGCCGTTCACGGTCGAGTTCTGGGACGGGACACGGCTGCCGGGGACGGACGGCGAGGGCCCGACCTTCTACGTTCGCTCGCCGCGAGCCGCCGCACACGTGCTGCGCGCGCCCGGACAGCTGGGACTCGGCCGCGCCTACGTGAGCGGCGACATCGAGGTCGACGACATCGACGCGGTGATCGAACTTCTCGACAGCTGGAAGCCGCCGCGGCTGGAGGGCGGCGACAAGGCGCGTCTGCTGCTTGGCACCATCCGGGCGGCGGGCATCGCGCGTCCTCCGCGCCGCCCCACCACGGAGCTGCGCCCGACGCGCCGTCGCCACACAAAGGAGCGCGATGTCCGAGCGGTGCGCCACCACTACGACGTCTCCAACGAGTTCTTCTCCCTCTTCCTCGACGACTCGATGACCTACAGCTGCGCGGTCTTCTCGCGCGGGGCCCAGACCCTGGAGGCCGCGCAGGAGGAGAAGCTGGAGATGGTCTGCCGCAAGCTGGAGCTGAAGGAGGGCGACAGGGTGCTGGACGTCGGCTGCGGCTGGGGAAGCTTCCCGCTGTGGGCGGCGACCCGGCACGGGGCGCGGGTCGTCGGCATCACCCTCTCGCCGCCGCAGGCGGAGAAAGCGCGGCAACGAGCCCAAGCCGCGGGAGTCGAGGACCGGGTCGAGATCCGCGTCATGGACTACCGCGACCTTGCCGGTGAGCGCTTCGATGCGATCGTCAGCGTCGGCATGGTCGAGCACGTCGGCGAGGAGCAGATCGACGTCTACGCCCGCACCCTTGCGGGGCTCCTGGAGCCCGGCGGTCGGCTGCTCAACCACGGCATCGCCCGCCTCCGCCATACCGACCCCGAGGCCGGCCCATTCTCGGAGCGCTACGTCTTCCCCGATGCCGAACCGCTGCACCTGTCTCGGGTCCTGCTCGCTCTCGAGCGGGCCGGCTTCACCACCCGTCAGGTCGAGGAGTTCGGCGCCGATTACGCCGAAACCCTGCGCCACTGGGCGCGGCGCCTGGATCAGAACCTCGACGAGGCGGTCCGCCTTGCCGGATCGCAGCGGGTCCGAGTCTGGCGCCTTTACCTGCGCGCCGCCCGCAACGGATTCGAGTCCGGTTTCACTTCCATCTACCAGGCCCGCTGCACTTTGGGCTGAGAACCGGCCCGGCGGCCGAGTGGTGTGCCACCACGCTAGGAGGCGCGAATCGAATCGAGCCGCAGGTAGGCGGGGTCGCCTTCACCGAGCAGCTCGGCGAGTATGGCCTTGGCCTTCTCGATGTCGCCTGGGTTGCGCTCGGAGACCGCCTCGATGTCGGCCCAGTCCTTCGTCCGGTCGGAGAACGACTTGAAGACGACAAGCGAGGCGCAATCGAGAACCGGGATCTGACGACCGGCAAGCGGCACCCAGACGACGCCGTTGGCGACCGCCTCATGCAGCGGGAGGTTGTTGAGGAAGACGTCTATCGGCGTGTCGGCCCACCACAGTCGCGCCTGGCCGCTGCGAGCGACGGTTTCGACATCGTCGGCGCTCGTCGAGACCTGCTCGGGAAGCGCGGAGAGAACCGTCTCGGCGTTGGAGGCGTCGCTGAAGATGTTGACGTCGAGGTCGCGGGTGCCACGCGGCTCCTCGGTGCAGTAGGCGAGCGCGATCGCGCCGCCGAAGGCGTGCGCAAGCCCTGCCGCCGTGAGCGAGCCGTGGACGGCGAACAGCTTGTCGACCAGCTCGCTCATCGGGTCGACGCGCGGGGCCGGAGCCGGTTCGCCAGCGCCGGAAATTCGAGCCTCTCGCGGGGGCGGAAGGGGAGCGCTTCGGCGAGCTCCAAAACCTCCACCAGCAGCCGGCCGGCGCGCTCGGCTTCCAGCGGAGGCTTGCGCTGGGCCAGCTCGAGGTCCAGGCCCCCCGCCGAAGCGATGCGCAGCAGCGCGTCCGCGCCGGGCTCGCGCCGACCCCGCAGATAGACGTTGAGGACCGATCTGGGCATGCCCGCCCGGCGGGCGAGCTCAGCCTGGCTGAGGCCGCTGCGACGGCGGATTTCCTCAACCAGCGAGGAGGGCGTTCTTGCGTGCATAGAAGCCATCCCCGAATGTTAGCGTTTTCGCTAACGATTAGACGGGAAAGCCGTTTTCCACCGTGATCAGAGCGTGGTCGGCGCCAGCCTCTCGAAGCTGGTCGACGGTGAAATTGCCGGTGGCGACGCCGACGACCTCGATCCCGGCGCCATGGCCGGCGGCGACGTCGCGCGGGGTGTCGCCGACCGAGATGCAGGCTGACTCGTTCAGGACGCCGCCGGAGACGAGCTTGCCTCGCTGCAGGGCGCGCCGGGTTAGGGCGGCTCGCTCGGTGGAGTCCGAGCCGTAGCCGCCGAAGGAGAAGAAGCGGTTGAGGCCGGCGCGGGCCAGCTTGATGTGGGCGGCCGCCTCGACGTTGCCGGTGGTGAGACCGAGAAGATGGCCATCGTCGACCAGGCGCTCGAGCAGCTCCTCGATGCCGGGCATCACCCTGTAGGCGTCCGACCCGTCGATCGTGGTCGAGAGGTGGCGAAGGTAGTGGCCCATCGCCGCGGCCAACTCCCGCCCGTCGGGGTCGCGGCCGAGGATGTTGCGCAGCGCGACCCGGCCCACCTCGGGGTCGGTCATCCCGGACTCGGTCACCTCCCGGATGTCGAGCGGCGTGCCGTGCAGCTCCTCGAAGGCGCGGCGCCAAGCGGCGGCGCCGGCGCCGCCGGTCGTGATCAGCGTTCCGTCTATGTCGAAGAGGACCGCCTCGATCATCTCTGCTCCTCGCCCGCCTCCAGGTAGTCGCGCTGGGTGAGCCAGTAGAGCAGGCCCAAGGATGGAAGGACGACCACGGCGGCAATCGTGAAAACGACCAGCACCGCCAGCAGGGTCGCCTCGGGTGCCGCCGCGTCGGAGATCTTCAGCGAAGTGGGAAGCAGGTAGGGGTACTGGGCCACGCCCCAGCCCCAGATCACGGCGACCACCGCTCCGGCGGCGAGCGGGCGCAGGCCCCGGCCGGCGCCGCGCAGCAGCATCGCGAGCACGGCCAGCCCGCAGGCGGCTGAGAGCGCCACCAGGGGAAGCCCTTCGCCGATGAGGCCGTCGTAGACGTAGCGAGCGTCGGCGCGCAGGGCGAAGATGCCACCCACCGCAAGCGCTCCGGCCACGGCGGCGCCGGCCAGCGCTCGGCGCGCGAAGTAGTCCTCGAGGCCGCTTTCCCCGGCGCGCCTCGCGTCGCCGATCAGAAAGACCGCCGCAAGGTAGGCGCCGGAGGCCACGAACAGCGCTCCCGTCAACAGCGGCAGCGGCGCGATCCAGCTGGAGAAGGCGTCGCCGTCGCCACCCGCCGGGACGTTGCCGGAGGCGACCGCCCCCACCACCGTCCCCATGAAGAACGGGGTCAGCACCGAGGACAGCGCGAAGGCGGCGCCCATCGCGCGGCGAGCCTGAAAGGAGCGAATCGACTTGCGGAACGCGAAGCCGGCGCCGCGCAGCACGATCCCCACCGCGGCCAGCGCCAGGGGCACGTAGAGCGTCGACATCACCGCCGCGAAGGCCTCGGGAAAGGAGGTCCACAGCACCACCAGGATGAAGATCAGCCAGACGTGGTTGGCCTCCCAGACGGGAGCGAGCGAGCGCTGGATCAAGGCACGTGGCCGCTCGCCGCGCTTTTCGTCGCCCGCGATCAGGTCCCAGAGGCCGCCGCCGAAGTCGGCGCCTCCGAAGACCGCGTAGAGGGTCGCGCCGATCCAGAGGATGACGGCGGATACATCGGCGAGGCTCACGGTGCTCCCTCCCCGGCGACTTCGGCAGGCGGCCCGTAGGGCGCCTCCTCGGGCCTCTCCCCCTCCTCGCGCCAGCGCCGTGCCATCGCGCGGACGACCAGGATCGCGGTGGTGCCGAGCGCCGCGTAGAGGACGAGCACGCCGCCGAAGGCGAACCAGATCCCCTCCGCCTCGGTGACCGCCTCCGAGGTCCGCATGTGGCCCTGCACGATCCAGGGCTGGCGACCGACCTCGGTGACGATCCAGCCACACCACAGCGCGACGATCGCCGCTGCGCCCGAGGCGGCGACGGCGCGCAGGAACCATGGCGTCGCCGGGATGTCGCGCCGCCGCCACCAGGCGAACGCCACCCAGGCGCCCAGCGCCAGCAGCCCGAAGCCGATCCCGACCATCGCGTCGAAGGAGAGGTGCAGCAGCGTGTTGGAGGGCGGGCGCTCGTCGGGCGGGATGTCCTCCAGCCCGGTCACGACCGTGTCGGTGCTGAAGCCGACCAGCAGGGAGTCGAGGCCCGGGATGCCGATCGCCCCCTTCACCCCATCCTCGGTGCAAACGCCGCCGAGGTACTCGGTCTGGTTGGGGCCGGTCTTCTGGATGCACTCGAACCCGGCGAACTTGGCGGGCTGATGATCGGCCACCCCGCGCGCCGCGACGTCGCCGACGAAGATCTGCAGCGGCGTGGCAATGCAGGCGACGGTCAGCGGGATCAGCAGTCCAAGCCGATGGATCCGATCGCGCCGCCCGCGCAGCATCCCGACCGCATAGACCGACGCGACCAGGAAGCCGGTGACCATGTAGGCGGCGAGGATCATGTGCGGCACCTCGTATCCCGTCGCCGGGTTGAAGAGCACCTTCAGCGGCTCGGTCTGGACGACCTTGCCCGCCGCGTCGAGGACGAAGCCCTGCGGCTGGTTCATCCAGGCATTGGCCGTGACGACCGCGAAGGCGCCGCCGATCCCGGTGATCACCATCGGCACCCCGGACCAGAAGTGCGCCCACTCGCCCAGTCGCTTCCAGCCGTAGATGTAGATGGCGAGGAAGATCGCCTCGGTGAAGAAGAAGAGACCCTCGATCGCGAAGGCGATGCCGAAGGCGTCGCCGAAGCGCTCCATGAAGCGCGGCCAGAGCAGGCCGAACTCGAAGCTGAGCACGGTGCCGCTGACCGCGCCCACCGCGAAGGTGACCGCCATCACCTTGGACCAGCGGCGCGCCAGCCGCATCGCGTCACCGTCGCCGCGCCGCAACCCGAGGTAGTTGGCGATCAGGATGACCGCCGGGAAGGCGACGCCGAGGCAGGCGAGGACGATGTGGAAGCCGAGCGTGAACGCCATCAGCTCGCGCGCGGCGAGCAGGTTGGACTCCGACGCCGCGAGCGGAAGGGCGTCGAGCGGGGGCATCGCTACCGCTCGCGCCTGGCCTGGCGGTAACGGCGGATCAGCGCGCTGGTGGAGCTGTCGTGGGAGGGCGGCGGCGCCCCGTCGGCTTGCAGCTCGGGGACGATCGCCTTCGCCAGCGCCTTGCCCAGCTCTACCCCCCACTGGTCGAATGAGTCGATCCCCCAGATTGTCCCCTGCGTGAAGGCGCTGTGCTCATAGAGGGCGACCAGCGCGCCCAGCGTCTCCGGGGTGAGGCGCTCGGCGAGGATCGTGTTGGTCGGCCGGTTGCCCTCGAAGGTGCGGTGCGGGACCAGCCACTCCGGCGTCCCCTCGGCGCGCACCTCCTCCGGCGCCTTGCCGAAGGCGAGCGCCTCGGTCTGGGCGAAGACGTTCGCCATCAGCAGGTCGTGGTGGTCGCCGAGCGGGTTCAGCGTGTGCATGAAGCCGATGAAGTCACAGGGAACCAGCTCGGTCCCCTGGTGGATCAGCTGGTAGAAGG
>CAZHZI010000020.1:0-23537 GCA_964536955.1 uncultured Conexibacteraceae bacterium | reverse complement strand
TGCTCAACCCCTGGGACCGCGGGCGGGTCCCCGGCGGTTCTTCAGGCGGGTCGGCGGCCGCGGTCGCCGGCGGGCTGGCGCCCTGCGCGATCGGAACCGATACCGGCGGCTCGATCCGACAGCCGGCAGCGCTCTGCGGAATAGTGGGCCTGAAGCCCACCTACGGCTCGATTTCTCGCTACGGGATGATCGCTTTCGCCTCTTCGCTCGACCAGTGCGGGCCGCTGACCCGCGACGTGACCGACGCGGCGCTACTGCTCCAGGCCCTTCAAGGCAACGACCCCTGCGACTCGACCTCGGTCGGGATCGAGGGCGGGGTGGAGGCGCCCAGCCGGGAGGACCTGAAGGGTCTGCGCTTCGCGGTTCCGAGCGAGTTGGCGCGCGACGCGATCGACCCCGGCGTGCGCGGGGTCTTCGAGGGGACGCTGGAGACCATCGAGCGGCTGGGCGGCGAAGTCGCGGAGGCGTCGCTGCCCCACGCCGAGCATGGGATATCCGCCTACTACGTGATCGCGCCCGCCGAGGCTTCTTCCAATCTCGCCCGCTACGACGGCGTCCGCTACGGCATGCGGGCCGAGGGCGAGGGTGCCGATCTGGTCGAGATGTACGAGACGACCCGGGCCGAGGGCTTTGGGGCGGAGGTGAAGCGGCGCATCATGCTTGGCACCTATGCGCTTTCCTCCGGCTACTACGAGGCCTACTACGGCCGCGCCCAGAAGGTTCGCACCAAGATTGCTCAGGACTTTGCCGGCGCCTTCGCCGGCTTCGATTTCGTCGTCACCCCAACCTCGCCTTCGGTCGCCTTCGGCCTGGGCGAGAAGACCGACGACCCCCTGGCGATGTACCTCAACGATTTCTTCACGGTTCCGATGAGCCTTGCCGGCATTCCGGCGATCTCGATTCCTGCCGGGCTGGCCGAGCCGGTCGCGGGCGGGCCGCGACTACCGGTCGGCTTCCAAATCGCCGCCCCGGCTTTCGCCGAACAGAAGCTGCTGGAGGCGGCTTTCGCACTGGAGGGGGCAATCGGCTTCCACGCCAAGCCGGGGAAAGACGCCGATGGCTGAGCTGGAGGCGGTGATCGGGCTGGAGATCCACGTCCAGCTTTCCACCAGGACGAAGATGTTCTGTGGCTGTGAACTCTCCTTCGGCGACGAGCCCAACGTCCACACCTGCCCGGTGTGCCTCGCTCATCCCGGAGTGCTTCCGGTCCCCAACGAGCAGGCGATCCGCTACGCCCTGCAGATCGCGGCGGCGCTGGACTGCGAGGTGGCGCCACGCTCGATCTTCCACCGCAAGAACTACTTCTATCCCGACAGCCCGAAGGCCTACCAGATCAGTCAGTACGACATTCCGCTTGCGGGCAAGGGCCATCTCGGTGACGTGCGCATCCATCGGGCCCACCTCGAAGAGGACGCGGCGAAGATGATCCACGTCGGCGAGTCCGGCCGCATCCATGGGTCCGGCGCATCGCTGGTCGACTTCAACCGTGGCGGCACGCCCCTGGTTGAGATCGTCAGCGAGCCCGATCTGCGCAGCGCCTCTGAGGCGGCCGAATGGGCGCGACTGCTGCGGGAGACGGTCCGCCAGCTCGGTGTCTCCGATGTGAACATGGAGGAAGGGAGCCTGCGCTGCGACGCCAACGTCTCCGTGCGGGCGGCCGGCAGCGCAGAGCTCGGCGTCAAGACGGAGCTGAAGAACATGAACAGCTTCCGCTTCCTCGAGCGTGGAATCGAGGCGGAGCTCGCCCGCCAGCGCGAGCTGATCGAGGCGGGGGGAAGCGTCGTCCAGGAAACGCTGCACTTCCATCCGAACGACGGCAGCCTCACCCCGCTGCGCTCCAAGGAGGAGGCGCACGACTACCGCTATTTCCCCGAGCCCGACCTGGTGGCGCTGGCGCCGACCGAGGAGATGTTGCGCGAGGCGCGGGAGTCGCTGCCCGAGCTGCCGGCGGCGCGGATGGAGCGCTACCGCGAGGAGCTGGGGCTCGCGCCGGAAGCGGCGACGCAGCTCGCCGCCGACCCGGAGACCGCCGAGTACTTCGAGCGGGCGGCGAGCGCCGCCGACGGCGTAGCGGCGCGGGTCGTCGCCAATTGGGTGACCGGGGAGCTGGCCGCCGCGCTGCGCCAGGACGGTGGCGATGCGAGCGCCGCCGCCTCCCGCGTCGGCGCGGAGTCGCTTGCCGCGCTCGTCGTCATGGTCGGGGAGAAGAAGATCTCCCACGGCAGCGGCAAGCAGGTGCTGGGGGCCCTGGTCGCCGAGGGAGGCGACCCGGCGGCGATCGTCGAGCGCGAGGGACTGGCACAGATCTCCGACGCGGGCGAGCTGGAGGCCATCGTCGCCGCCGCGGTCGAGGCCAATCCAAAGGCCGCCGAACAGATTCGTGCCGGCAACCAGAAGGCGATCGGAGCGATAGTCGGCGCGGTGATGAGAGAGACCAAGGGTCGGGCCGACGGGGGGGAAGTGAACCGCCTGATCAAGCTGGAGCTGGGACTCTGAACGTGCTTTCCAGGGGGATTATCCCCTTGACGCAGGGTTGCCTCCACCGTAGGGTCCGCACATGGCCGACGACGATTTTTTCGATAGCGAGATTCAAGACAAGGCGGCTCGCAAGCTCAAAAGACGGAACGAAGCCGTGCATGTCCCCGGGGAACCTGAGCCGCCAAAGGATCTTTCAGAGGCCTTGCAGCGGATACGACGGAAGCCCGACATTCCGCTCAGACCCGGGGAGACACCCCTCGACGCGGTCTATCGGATGGTGTCTGAAATGGACGACGAGCAACTCAATACGACGCTCGATCTCCAGTCAGCCCGCGAGAAGGTGCTGGACCGGCTGCCTGACAGCACTCGGCAGCAACACGAGCTGTACGAGGCAGCACTTCTCCGTCTCGCGGAAGAGCATCAGGAGATCGAAGCTCAGCAGGTCGACGACTTCCTTGATCAGGCGGTGCGCTGGCTTGAGAACAAGTGGGGAAGCCAGCCCTGCCCCTATTGCCAACACATCGAGTGGCAGGTGGGAACTCCGCTGGAGATATCTGTTGGGGCGGAGGAGACAATGTCTCCAGCCTTCCCCGTCATGTGCGGCAACTGCGGTCAAACGACCCTTGTCAATGCCATCCGAGCCGGCCTTATTCCCGACCTCGGCGGCGAGTGATGAGTCCCGAGGAGCTAGTCCAAACCAAATTCCAAAAAGACCCCGACACTGGAAGGGCCGAGAAGGGTCCAGAGAAAATAGGTCGCGGTCGAGAGGGCACGGCCGAGTTCGAACAAACGAGGTTGATCGAGTTGGTTGAGCTCAGCGATCGCCTCGCAGACGTTGACCGCTTCGACCTCGGAAAAATCTTTGGTGGGGCAGGCCAACTCTTACTTGGTGGCGCCCTGGGAGCGGCGCTGACACCCGAAGCGTCTCTTGGCGACAAATGGGTCTTTACCGCCTTGGTCGCGGGCGTAATTTGTCTCTTTGCGAGGCTGGCGCTCCACAAGAGGCAAGCCGACTCGATCCACAACATCAAGAAAAGCCTTGATGTCATGCTCGCCACCTACCAGGACCCCGACCTGCTGAAGGCCATTCGCACCCTCTACGCGGAGGTCGGAAAGGAGTCCTCTCTCCTGCTGAAATGCCTCACCTGGGTGCGGGAGACTCGGAAGAAGGAGCCTCTCCGTGAATCAGGGTCATAAGAGGCAACGTCTCGCCCTCGATCATCCGAAGCAGGGTGTCGCGAAACAGGAAGGCGTTATCGCGGTTGTTGAACCGGAATGCCATCTCGTCCAGATAGGCCGGAAGGTGCTTGGCCGAAAGCTGGTGGTAAGTGCCGACAACAGACCGCTTGAACAGGCTCCAGACGCCCTCAATCGTGTTCGTATGGACAATGCCGCGCACCCATTCTTCGTCGCGGTGATTGACCTTGCTGTGCTTCGTGTTCCAGTCGGTCATCTCGCCCCAACTGCGGTCCTCGTCGGTGAAGATGAACTCGGCCTTGTCGTCAACGGTGTCTTTGACGAAGCCCCGGTACGACTGCTTGGACTCGCGGCCCGGTCCTTTGCGGACCTCAAGGCGAAGCTCGCCGCCGCGCTCAATCGCGCCAAGAACCATCGACTTGTTGGAGCGAGGGGATTTGCCTTTCTGCTTCCGCCTGTAACCGCCAACCCAGGTCTCGTCAATCTCCACGATGCCCTGAAGCGGCACAGGCGATCCGTCCTCCATCGCGGAGTGGACACGGTGGCCCAGGTACCACGCGGTCTTGTAAGAGACACCCAGCGTCCTCTGAAGCTGCTTGGCGCTGATCCCCTTCTTGGACTCGCCAATCAGGTAGATGGCGAGGAACCACTTCCACAGGGGCAAATGCGAGTCGTGGAAGACCGTCCCTGCGGTCACAGAGAACTGGTAGCGGCATGAAGTCTCATTGCACTCATGCTGCTTGCGCTTCTCGATCCACGAAATGGAGTCGAAGCCGCAGCGAGGGCAGCGGACCCCATCAGGCCAGCGCAGGTCTTCCAGATATTCCCTGCACTTGTCCTCGGAGCGGAACTGCTCAATCAACTGGGGGAGGTTCATAGCGATGCCCCGACGCAAGAAACGGTCGCGTGAGTTGACCGACGAGGACGTTTTGAGGAAATTGTTCCCCAAAAAGGTCCGCGAGGAAGCGAAGAAAACGGCTCTGAATAGCGAGAAACCTTCATCTAAGTAGGACTTTAATGGATAGGCAACCCTGTGTCAAGGGGATAATCCCCCTTTCCAGCACTTTGTAACAGGCTGTTACAAGCTGCCATACTCGGGCCCATGGCCTGGAACGTCGTCATTGCGGGTGGGGGGTTCGGAGGCGCGATGGCCGCCCGCGAACTGGAGCGGCTGATGCCGCGCCAGTCGGCTCGGCTGACGCTGGTCAACGACGTCAACTTCCTGCTCTACACGCCCTTCCTGCCCGAGGCGGCCGCCGGCACCCTGGAGCCGCGCCACGTGGTGACCCCGCTGCGCGAGATCCTCAAACGGACCTATCTGCGACTGGGGGCGATCGACTCCCACGACCCGGCTGCGCGCACAGTGCAGCTGCGCACTCACGAAGGCGAGACCGAGGAGCTTCAATACGATCAGCTGCTGCTCGCGCTCGGCTCGGTTTCAAGGGTGCTTCCGGTTCCCGGCCTCGCCGAGCACGCGATCGGCTTCAAGAGCCTCGCCGACGCGATCTGGCTCCGAAACCATGTCGTCGAGACCCTGGAGGCGGCCAACGCGAGCGAGGATCCTGCCCGTCGAGACGAGCTGCTCACATACGTCTTCGTCGGCGGCGGCTACGCCGGGCTGGAGGCGCTGGCGGAGCTGCAGGACTTCGCTGCCGACGCGATGGAGTGCTACCCGCGCGCCCGCCTGCATGGGATGCGCTGGGTGCTGGTGGAGGCAACGGATCGGGTGCTGCCGGAGATCGACGCCCAGCTCGCCGACTACGCCCTGCGCGAGCTGCGGGGCCGCGGCATCGACATTCGCCTCGGAACCACCCTGGACGCGGTGAGCGCCGACAGCGCCCAGCTTTCGACCGGAGAGGCACTGCCTACCCGCACCGTCGTCTGGACCGCCGGCGTCACCGCGCATCCGAGCCTGCGGCATCTCAACGTCCCGCTCGACGAGCGCGGCCGGGTCCCGGTGGACGAACAGCTGCGAGTGCGAGGAATGGACTCAGTCTGGGCGATCGGGGATTGCGCCGCGGCGCCGGACCCGCGCGGCGGCATCTGCCCGCCCACGGCCCAGCATGCGGTTCGCCAGGGCCCGATCGCCGCTCGCAACATCGCGGCCGAGCTGGGCGTCGGGACGCCGCGCCGCTTCGAGTACCGCGGCAGCGCCGCCTTCGTCAACCTCGGCCGCTACAAGGCGGTGGGCCGCATCGGCAGCCGCACCTTCCGCGGCTTCCCCGCCTGGTGGCTGGCACGGACCTACCACATGAGCCAGATCCCTGGCACCGCCCGCAAGGCGCGCGCGGTGCTTGACTGGACCGCCAGCCTGCCCTTTCGTAGGGACATATCCGAAGTCGGCTCGATCGGTCATCCCAAGCCGCTGCGGGCGGAGTCCTATGAGCAGGGCGGCTCCCACCGGCCGCTGAGCGACGGCGGCCCGCTCGGCTGACTCGCGGGGGGCACAATAGGGGCGTGGGCTACGAGTATCCCGTCATCGCCTTCTTCTTCGGCCTTGCCACCGCGATCATCGGCAGGGGCAAGGGCAGCTCCTTCTGGCTCTGGCTTGCGATCGGCACTGTCGTGCCGATCCTCGGCCTCGTAGCTGTGATCCTCTATCGCTCGGAGAAGGTCGAGCCGGAGCGGCGCTGCCCCACCTGCAACAACGTCGTCAAGCTCTACGTGCAGGTATGCCCACGCTGCGGGACGGACCTGTACCTGCCCGACCCGGCTGAGGTGCGGCACCCCGGAGTGAGCTAGGCACTACCTGAGCCAGGTTCGGACGATCGCATTGGCGAAGCCGAGGCCGTAGCGGACCACGGCCGGCTTCTTCGAGTGCCCGTGGAGCCTCTGTTCGACCGTGACCGGAACCTCCCTGGCGGGAATGCCCCGCTTGATCGCCTCGATCATGAACTCCGAAGTGTGGAACTGCTCCTGGCGGAGCACCAGCTGAGGGAGGACGCTGGCGCGAACCGCGCGGTAGCCATTCGAGCAGTCGGTCACGTGGGTGCGGGTTATGAACGAGACGACGCGGTTGAAGAAGACGATGCCCAGCTCCCGCGCGAAGTGGTTGCGGTCGGCCTGGCCGAGGACCCGGGAGCCGTGGGCCAGATCGACCTCGCCGTCGAGGACCGGCTTGACGAGTCGCTCCATCTCGGCGGGCAGGTGCTGGCCGTCGGCGTCAAGCGTGACGACGATCTCCGCGCCCGAGTCGGCCATCAGGCGGTACCCCGTCCGCAGGGCCGCGCCCCCGCCGCGGTTGATCAAGTGGCGGGCGACGATCGCGCCATGCTCGGCCGCGACGTCGCCGGTGCCATCACGCGAGCCGTCGTCGACGACCAGCACAGCCGTCCCCACCCCACAGACCTCCGCCGGGATGCGATCCAGGACGTGGCCGATGTTCTCCGCCTCGTTGTAGGCGGGAACGAGGATCGCGATCCTGTCGTGGAAGCGCTTCGGAAGGTCGGCCTGGCGGAACTCCTCCCAGGCGAGGCCCTCCAGCACGGCAGACAGCTGGCGCGAGTTGCGCCCGGCCTGCGCAAGCGCCCGCAGGACCAGCAGGAAGAGGACGAAGATCGAGAAGACGGCCAGGCCGAGGATGCGGCCGCCATTGCCCTTCTCGAAGGAGAAGGTGGAGAGCAGCTTGTCGGTCAGCTCGGTCCCGGAGACGATCGCCAGCCCCAGGCCGGCCGCCAGCAGGATCAGCACATCGGCATTGCGCAGCGTGCGACGACGGATCAACGCGAAGGCGACGATTCCGACGGCGGCGATCAGGCCGGCGCCGCGTAGCGCGGTCAGCTCTGAGGGGAAGATGCCTGCTTTGGGAACCATGGACGGCGGGAGGATAAGGCCGCCCCGCCCTGCGCAAGTGCTGCGGCCGCAAGTGGGAAGACGAGTGTCATCAGCACCTCGTTGCGGCGGGGAGCGGCGAGCGAGGCCGCCCCGACCGCGGTGACGAGGACGATCGGGGTCGCCATCGCGATCAGCTCCCACCACCGGCGTGCCCTGGCGAGCGCTGTCGCGCCGGCCAGTCCAAGCACGACGATCAGCACCTGGACGGCCCGCCCGGGCGTGCTGCTCATCGCCTCGCCGACCCCGCCGCTCCACATCCGCCAGACCTTGCGGCCGGTCATCCCGAGGTAGCCGGTTGGGTCCTCGGCGAAGTACTCCGAGAAGTTCTCCTTGCCGACCTTGCCGAGGGCGGCGTCACGGGGCAGGTTGGGATAGCGGGAGGCGACCCGGTCAAAGAGCGGGGTCGGGTTGACCCGGTCCAGAGCCTCGGAGCCGGGCTCCAGCGAGCGGCGCAGGTAGCGCTCGACCAGCAGCGCCTTGACCCGCTGGTACTCCCCGTCGGCGGGCAGGTAGGTGCCGACGTAGAGCGCCTTGCCGCCGCCGGTGGAGATCGGCACGAAGCGGTCCAGGGCGACCAGATTGCGAACGGCCCAGGGAACGATAGGCAGCAGCAAGGCTGTGACGAGGACGGCGGTGGCCGCGAATCCCGGCCGCCATCCTCGCGCGCGGCCGACGCGTATTGCGGCGAGGGCCGCGAAGGCCGCGCCCACCACCAGGTATTCGGGCCGGATCAGTGCCGTCAAGCCGAACAGGAATCCCGGTACGGAAAATCGCCAAGCCGCCCGCGGAGGCGCCGCCTGATTACTTGCCCAAAGAAATGCGAGAACGGCGGCAGGCAGCGTGAAGATCGCCGGCGGCTCGCTCATCAGAGCCCCGGTCGAGTGGATGAAGGGGGGATAGACGGCGACGCCGAAGGCCGCAAGCAGCCCGGCCCCACGGCCGGCGATCCGTTTGGCCAGAAGGAAGACGACGACGATCGCGGCAACTCCCAGCAGCAGCTCGACGATCCGCGCGGTTCCCTCCCTGGCGCCTCCCGTCGCGTAGAAGGCGGCGGCGTAGAGAAGCGGGGCCCCCGGCGACCAGTCGCTGGAGTCCCGGAATCCCGGCCCGCCGTAGCTGCCCTCTTCGTAGAGGGCCTTGGAGAGCGCGTAATAGGCTCGCGAGTCGTCCCCGGGAGTCTTCAGGGGCTCGACTACGCGATATGCGCGCAGGCCGAATCCCAACGCAAGGATCAGCGCCAGCAGCGTCAGCGTGAGCCGGCCGTGGCGCTCAGGAAGCGCGCGGATCCGATTCGCGGCTGAGCCGAGGGGAGACATGGCGGATCAGGCTATCCCGGCACGCCGTCACTCCCACGCCCGCGAGCGCGGCGACCAGCGGCACCATCACCAGGACTCGCCGGGGGGAGGCGACCAGCAGGGCGCTGATCGCCGTAATCGAGACGAGGATCGTGGCGAGCATCAATGCTTCCCAGCGTCGCTGCCGCCCCAGCACGGCCAGGCCCAAAAGGCCGACGCCGACCAGTGCCCATTGGAAGATCTCCCAGGCGGGCCTGCGCATCACGTCGCGGGGGCCGTGCAACCAGATCCGGGTGACCTTTGTCGCGACGAAGCCGGCGTAGTCGATGGGCAGTTCGGTGACGTGGTCCCACAGCTGTTCGCGGCCCATTCGCCCCAGGGCCTCGTCACTCGGTAGCCCCGGGTAGCGCTGGGCGGCCAGCGCAGCGAGGATCTGCTCGAGGCGCAGTCTCTCGACGTCTTGGGGGTCAAAGAGGCCCGGGTGGCGGGCGACGACCTCCGCTCCAACCCGCTCCGGGTCCCCGTCAGAGGGCAGGTAGGTCCCGGCGAAGAGGACCTGACCGCCACCGGTGGAGATCGGCACGAAGCGGTCAAGCGCGATCGCATTGCGGATCGTCCAGGGGGCGACGACGATCGCGATGCCGGCAAGCAGGATCGCGGCGTCGGAGAGGCCAGTCCGCAATTGCGGACGGTCGCGAATGAGCAGCACCATGGCAAGCAACAGCGAGACCCCGAGGTACTCGGGACGGGTGAGCGCCAATGCTCCGAGCAGGGCTCCCGGGAGGAGCCACACGGGGCGCGAGTGACGATCAGCTGCCCACAGCATCGACAACACTGCTCCCGACAGCAGCATTGCGGCGAGCGGCTCCCCCATGAACATGCCTTGGTACTCGAGGAAGGCCGGGTAGATCGCCACCGCGCCGGCTGCGATCAGACCTGCAAGCGGACCTGAGAGGCGGCGGCCGATCAGATAGGCGAAGAGCACCGAAAGGCCTCCGACCAACGCGAGGACGAGGCGGGCGAGGCGCTCATGGGTGCCGCCGCTCACCTGGTAGAGGCCGGCGACGAGCAGTGGCAGCCCCGGCGAGTAGTTGCTGGCCGGCTGCTTCGCTCCGTCTCCCAAGGTGAAGCCACGGCCGGCGTCGAGATTGCGGGCTATCTCGCCGTAGGCGACGGCGTCGAAGACGGGTGGGCGGCCCTCCCGGGCGTAGTCCGCGCGCAGCCCAAAGCCGAGCAGCAGGATCGCCGCCAGGGCGATGAGGCTCACCCGGCCCCCCTTGCGCGTCGTTGCCAGCGTCCCCATCGGCCGGATGCTATGCCGCGCGCCCGCCGCCGCTCCGGCCACCGGCGTCGCCGCCGTCCGTTACGCTGCCGCGACTTATGCGCGTTCTCATTCTTGGGGGCGACGGCTACCTGGGCTGGCCGACGGCTCTGAGGTTCTCGGCTCGCGGTCACGAGGTCGCGGTCGTCGACAACTTCTCCCGCAGACGCTGGCACCAGGAGAACGGAACCGCCTCCCTGACCCCGATCCGGCGCCTCGACGAGCGGATCGAGGCCTGGCGCGAGGTGTCCGGCCGGGACATCCGCAGCTACGTCGGCGCCGTCGAAGACGGCGACTTCCTCGACGAGGTGGTGTCCGAAACCCGGCCCGAGGCGGTCATCCACTACGGCGAGCAACCCTCGGCGCCCTACTCGATGATGTCGCGCGAGCGGGCCGTCGAGACCCAGCACACCAACGTGATCGGCACGCTCAACCTGCTCTTCTCACTGCGCGACCACGTTTCCGACTGCCACCTGGTCAAGCTGGGGACGATGGGGGAGTACGGCACCCCCAACATCGACATCGAAGAGGGCTTCATCGAGATCGAGCACAAGGGTCGCAAGGACACGTTGCCGTTCCCCAAGCTGCCCGGCTCGCTGTATCACTGCTCCAAGGTCCACGACTCCACCAATCTGCACTTTGCCTGCCGCATCTGGGGCCTGCGCGCCACCGACCTCAACCAGGGAGTGGTCTACGGGATCGATACAGACGAGACCATCGGGGACGAGCGCCTGATCACTCGCTTCGACTACGACGAGATCTTCGGCACGGTGCTCAACCGCTTCTGCGTGCAGGCGGTGATCGGCCACCCGCTCACGGTCTACGGCAGCGGCGGCCAAACCCGCGGCTTCCTCAACATTCGCGACACGCTGCAGTGCGTCGAGCTGGCGGTCGAGACCCCGGCCGACCGGGGCGAGTTCCGCGTCTTCAACCAGTTCACCGAGCAATTCTCGGTGAGCGAGCTGGCGGGGCTGGTCAAGCAGGCCGGCGAGCATCTTGGCTACTCCGTGGAGGTCCAGCACTGCGAAAACCCGCGGGTGGAGCTCGAGGACCACTACTACAACGCGGTCCACACCAAGCTGCTCGACCTGGGGCTGCAGCCGACGCTGCTGGGCGAGGAGCTGGTGGAATCGATGATCCACGCGATCGAGCGGCACAAAGAGCACGTGATCGCCGGCTCGATCAACCCTCACACCCGCTGGAACCCGGCCAAATCCCCTGCTGGCCAGGCATAGGCCCGCTGGTACCATCGCGAGTCTGATGAGAGCCGCGGACGCGCTGATGGAGTCTTTGAAGGCCGAGGGTGTCGAACACATCTTCGGCATCCCCGGCGGGGCGAACCTGCCGACCTACGACGCGCTGGTCGATGCCGACCTCCGTCACATCCAGGTGCGCCACGAGCAGGGCGGGGGACATGCCGCAGAGGGCTACGCGAAGGCCTCGGGCCGCGTCGGCGTCGCCTTCGCGACGTCGGGGCCCGGCGCCACCAACCTCGTGACGGCGATTGCGGACGCGATGATGGACTCGGTCCCGACCGTCTTCGTCACCGGCCAGGTGCGGACCGAGCTGATCGGAACCGACGGCTTCCAGGAGGCCGACATCCTCGGCGCCACACTGCCCTTCGTCAAGCACTCCTTCCAGGTCACCGATCCGCGCCAGATCCCCGAGTACGTCCACGAGGCCTTCCACATCGCCTCGACCGGGCGCCCGGGGCCGGTGCTGCTCGACATCCCGCAGGACCTCTCACGCGCGGAGATCGACTACGCGCCTCGCACCGAGCCGGCCGACCTCGCCGGCTACAAGCCCTCGACCGAGGGCAACCTCAAGCAGATCCGGATCGCCGCCAAAGCACTCGCCAACGCGAGCCGGCCGATCCTCTACACCGGCGGGGGAGTGATCAACGCCAACGCCTCCGAGGAGCTGCGCGAGCTGGCCGGCGCCGACCGCTTGCCGGTTACCTCGACCCTGATGGGAGTCGGCGCCTTCCCTGCCTCGCACGAGCAGTGGCTGGGGATGCTCGGCATGCACGGCACCTTCACCGCCAACTCCGCGATGGACGAGGCCGACCTGATCGTCGCGATCGGCGCCCGCTTCGACGACCGGATCACGGGCAAGCTCTCCGAGTTCGCGCCCCACGCGAAAGTCATCCACATCGACATCGACCCGGCGGAGATCTCCAAGAACGTCGGCGCCCACATCCCGATCGTCGGCGACGTCAAACAGGTGCTGCCGAAGCTGACCCGCGAGTACCGGGCGCTGCAGACCGACTCCTCGCGACTCGATGGCTGGTTGAACCGGATCCAAGCCTGGCAGGAAGAGCACCCGCTGCGCTACGAGCCCGGCAAGGACGGTGAGATCAAGCCGCAGTTCATGATCGAGGCGATGCACCGGGCGACCGGGGGCGATGCGATCGTCACCTCGGACGTCGGCCAGCACCAGATGTGGGCCGCGCAGTACTACGGCTTCGACGAGCCCCGCCGCTGGATCAATTCCGGCGGCCTGGGCACGATGGGCTTCGGCTTGCCGGCGGCGGTCGGCGCCAAGGTCGCCCGTCCCGACGAGGACGTCGTCTGCCTCGCCGGGGACGGCAGCCTGGTCATGAACTGTCAGGAGCTGGCGACCTGCGTAACCGAGGACATCCCGGTCAAGGTCTTCCTGATGAACAACGGCTACATGGGCATGGTCCGCCAGTGGCAGGAGCTCTTCTGGGATCGTCGCTACAGCTCGGTCGAGATGGGCGCCAGTCCCGATTGGGTGAAGCTCGCCGAGGCATTCGGCGCGACGGGGATGCGCTGCGAGAACTCCGCTGACCTGGAGGAGACCATGGTGAAGGCGCTGCAGACCGAGGGGCCGGTGCTGCTCGACGTGCGAGTCGCTCAGGAAGAGAACTGCTACCCGATGATTCCCCCCGGCGAGGCGGCACGGAACATGGTCGAGGCTCCGAAGGCGGTGCGCTGATGGAGGCCGGGACGCCCCAGCTGGTGAAGCTCGAGGATCTGCATCTCTCGGGGCAGCTGAGTGGCCGCAAGCACATCCTCTCGATCTTGGTCGAGAACAAACCGGGCGTCTTGGCCCGGATCGCCGGCCTCTTCTCGCGGCGCGGCTTCAACATCGACACGCTCGCCGTAGGGCCGACCGACGACCCGAGCATCTCGCGTGTCACGCTCACCCTCGACGGGGCCGTTCACCCGATCGACCAGGTGACCAAGCAGCTCCACAAGCTGGTCAACGTGCTGAAGATTCGCGACATGGAGCCCGAGGAGACTGTCGCCCGCGAGATGGCGATGTTCAAAGTCTCCGCCGCGGTGGAGAACCGGGCGGAGATCATCCAATTCGCGGAGATCTTTCGCGCGAAAATCGTCGACGTCGCGCGGCGCACGATGACCATCGAGGTGACCGGGTCGGCCGACAAGATCGAGGCCTTCGAGCGGATGATCCGCCCCCACGGCCTGGTCGAGATGGTCAGAACGGGCGAAATTGCGATCGCTCGTGGTAGCGACTGACAATCTGCTCGCCCGCCTGCGCGAGGGGGTAGAGACTGCCGCCCGGCGTGGGCGACGGACGCTGGTCAGCGTCACCGCGCCGATCGAGGGCTGTGACCCTTGCGCGGCGGTTTTCACCTCACGGCTCGCCTCGGACCGGTGGTTCTGCTGGGAACAGCCCGACCGGGCGTTCGCGCTGGCGATGCTTGGGGTCGCGAGCGAGGCGGCCTCGCGCGGGCCGGGGCGGTTTGTGGACGTGGCCGACGAGTGCATGATGACGATGAGGGACGCGGTCGTCGACGAGCCGAAGGGGTTGCCGCCAGGGGCCGGTCCGGTTTGGATGGGGGGATTCGCGTTCGACGCCGAGGGCGGTGCTTCGGCGGACTGGTCGTCGTTCTCGCCGGCCTCGATGGTCCTGCCCGAGCTGTCGCTCTGCCGCAACGGCGAGGAGGGGTTTCTCACCGTCAACGTGTTCGTGCAACCCGGCGAGGACGCCGCCGACAGGGCGGCTCGCGTCTCGGCTCGGCTGGCTGGATTGCGGGCCGATCCACTGCCGTTGCTCGACCCCCATCTCACCGCCCGGCCTGAAATCCGCAGCGCCCGCCCGCCGGGCGACTTCGAGGGAGCCGTGGCCGCCGCGACATGCAGAATCGAGGCGGGAGAGATGAGCAAGGTCGTGCTTGCCCGCGAGGTGGTCGTAAAGGGCGCCGCGGCGCACGAGCCGGCGGCGCTGTTCGGGGCGATGCGGGAGCAATTCCCTTCCTGCTTCTGCTTCTGCTGCGGCACGCCGGAGGCGGCTTTCGTCGGCGCAAGTCCGGAGCTGCTCGTGCGGCGCTCGGGGGCGAGCGTTTCTACTGTGGCCCTGGCCGGCTCGACCAGGCGCAGCTCCGACCCGGCTGTCGACGACCACCTCGCAGAGCAGTTGCTGCGCAGCGACAAGGACCGCCGTGAACAGCGGATCGTCGCCGAGCGGATCGTGCGCGCGCTGCGCTCTCACGCGGTCTGGGTCGAGGCGGCGCCCGAGCCGGAGATCGTCAAGGTCGCCAATATCCAGCACCTGGCCACGGCGGTGATCGCGCAGCTCGCCGAGCCCCGCTCGGCGATCGAGCTGGCCGGCCTGCTGCACCCGACTCCCGCGGTCGGGGGCGAGCCCTGGCCGGCGGCAGCGACGGCGATCGGCAAGCTGGAGGCGATGGACCGTGGCTGGTACGCCGGCCCGATCGGCTGGATGGACGCCACCGAGGACGGCGAGTTCTGTGTGGCTCTGCGCAGCGCGCTCCTGCGCGACCGCGAAGCGCACCTCTACGCCGGGGTCGGCATCGTCTCCGGCTCCGATCCGGCAACCGAGCTTGCCGAAACCGAGGTCAAGCTCGACGCCCTGTTGCCCCTTCTCACCGAGTAACCGGGACCTCAACGAGGCCGGTGCCGATGGCCAGCGCCTCCGGGAGCTGGGATAGGGCCTCGACACGGCGGTGCGGAAGGCCGAACAGGTCGGCCGCCTTGGCTGGGTTGACTCCACGCGGGGTGCCCAACAGGGCCTCGAATTCCTCCTCCCCCAGGACTTCGGCCTGCGGGAGGCGATGGAAGATGCCGCCGCCGTCGTTGTCGATGACGACGATTCGAACCGGCGTGGAGACGTCGCGCAGGGCGGCGAGGCCACCGATGTCGTGGAGCAGGCCGAGGTCGCCGGTGACGATCGTCGTCGGTCGCCCGGTGGCATGGGCTGCGCCGATCCCGGATGAGACGAGACCGTCGATGCCGTTGGCTCCCCGGTTGCTGAGGAAGAGGACATCGGCCTCGCTGGTCGGCAGGTAGGCCTCCTGATCCCGGATCGGCATGCTGGAGGCGGTGTAGACGAGGTCGCCGTCGCCGTAGGCACGACCGAGGGCCAGTTGCAGGCCCAGCTCGGTCGGTCCCTCGAGCGCGTTCGTCTCCGCCTCGATCGCCTCGCGGGCGGCGCGTTCCGCCTCCAGCCAGCTGGTTGGGGCCGCGCGCTCTTCGTCGCCGAGCCGAGCCGCCCATCCCGCCGCGAGTTCGGTTGGGTCGGCTCGCAGCAGCGCCGCGGCCTTGCGGGTGGGCTCGTTCCAGCCACCGTAGGGGTCGACGACGATCTGATCGGCGCCGGACTCCGCCAGCCATGTTTGCAGCGGCTTGCTGGTCGGCATCTCACCGAAGCGCAGGATCAGGTCGGGGGAGACCCGGCTGCAGAATCCCTCGTCGCGCAGCAGCTGGTCATAGGTCGTGATCACGTGGGCGCGGTCGTGCGGCCCGCAGCGCAGCTGGGAGGTCGGCTCGGCGAGGATCGGGAAGCCGGCTGCTCTAGCCAGGTGGACCAGTGGCTCGCGCAGCTCGGGGTCGAGCTGGCGGCCGGCGACGATCGCGCCGGAGCGGGCGCCGCGGATGTGCTTGGCGACCTCGTCGAGCAGGAACTCGGAGGGCTCCATATCGATCGGCGTCACCGCCGTCAGCGGCCGCTCATCGCGCCCCCCCAACGCCAGCGGGTCAGTCGCGGTCACCGCCCCCTCGACGGCTAGCGGCGCCAGCGGCTCTCGCCAGGGAAAGTTGAGATGGACCGGCCCCGGCCGCGGCTCCCCACGGGCGGCTGCGAAAGCTCGGCAGGCGACAGAGCGAAAGTGCAGCAGCCCGTCGTCGTCTGCCTCGTGCGTGCCAACCTCGCAGAACCAGCGCACCGAGGAGCCGTAGAGCTTGAGCTGGTCGATCGTCTGGCCGGCCCCGATCCCGCGCAGCTCCGGTGGTCGGTCGGCGGTCAGTGCGATGAGCGGCACTCCGGACTCGTCCGCCTCGCAGATCGCAGGATGGAGGTTGGCGGCCGCGGTCCCCGAGGTGCAGAGCATCGCGACCGGAGAGCGGCTCGCCTGCGCGGCGCCGAGGGCGAAGAAAGCCGCGGAACGCTCGTCGACGATCACGGTCACGTCGATCTCGGGCTGCCTCCAAAGCGCCACCGCGAGCGGGGTGGAGCGAGAGCCGGGGGAGAGAACCGCGTGCTGCATACCGCAGCGCGCCAGCTCCTCGACGAAAGCTGAGGCGAGTGCGGTGTTGCGGTTGGTCGGATCCATGCCCGAACCCTTTCAGAGGCGATGGGCGTCGAGCGCGGCCTCGTCGATCTCCACGCCGAGCCCGGGGCCTTCGGGCAGATTCAGCATTCCGTTGCGCAGCTCACACTCGACTGCCGCGATCGTCGACGCGAAGAGGCGTTGGGTTGCAAGCCCATGAGCAAGGCCGAGCGCCTTGGCGCCGGCGGTTTCCCGCAGCGTCTGCGCGACCTGCGCGGCTGCCGCGATCCCGACCGGCCCGTCGAGAGCGCTCGAGAGGTAGGAGGGAAGGACCTCGGCGATCGAGATCGCCTCCTCCGGCCCGCCCACCTTCGACAGCTTCAGCCCGGCCAGTTCGCAGGCGCCCATCGCCGCCGCCCGCTCGGCGTCGGCGCGGCTCTCGACGCTCTCGTCGCCGGCGATCGGGATCTCGGTCGCGGCCGCGACCTCCCTCGTCTCCTCCAGGGTCGCCACAGGCTGCTCGGCGAGCTCGACGTCGAACGGCTCCAGCTCGGCCAGGGTTCGCTTTGCCGTCTCCACATCCCAGGTGCCGTTGGCGTCGACTCGGATGCGCGCCTCGGGCCCCGCGGCCTCACGGACCGCCCGCACCTGGCCGGCATCGTCGCCGGCGCCGAGCTTCAGCTTGAAGGAGGTGAAGCCCTCCTCTGCCCAGCGCAGGGCATCGGCTGCGACGGCGTCCGGCTCGCCGGCCACCAGGGTCGCGTTGCAGAGCACGGGTCGCGACTCGCCGGGGGGAGGGGGATGCTCGGCCGCCGCGCGTCGTCCTCGCAGGTCCATCAGCGCGGTCAGCGCGGCGCAGCGCGCCGGGGCCGAGAACCCCGCGAGTCCCCGCATCAACGTCTCCTCGTCGAAGGACGGCAGATCTCCAAGTCGCTCCAGGTCATCGACCACTTGGGCCAGCGTCGCGCCGCCCCTCAACGAGAGCGGCACCGCCTCGCCGAGCCCGATCAGGCCGTCGTCGGAGCGCAGTCGTAGCAGGGCCATCTCACGCCGATCGAGCTGCCCGCGCGCGGTGACGTAGGGCTCGCGGAAGGGGAGCGCATAGGGAATGACCTCTACGGACGCGATGCGCACAGGAGACAGCTTCTCAGCTGGAGAGAAGCAGGCCGCCCGAGACCAGCAGGCTGAAGGCGGCGAGCAGCGTTCCCGTCCCGGCCAGGGCACGGTTCAGCGCAGGCCCGTCCGTGCGGTTCGACATCGTCCGCAGCGGGCCCACCGCCAGGGGAAGTGAAAGCAGGGCGATCAGCGGCCAGACGCTGGCGCCATCCGCCAGCAGGGCGATCGGCAGCATTGCGTATGCGCCGAGCACCAGCAGCCGATAGAGGGCGACCGCTTTTCGCCGTCCCATCCGCACTGCCAGCGTCATCTTGCCGGCGCGGCGGTCGGTTTCGATGTCGCGGACGTTGTTGACGACGAGGATTGCCGTGGCCAGGCACCCGATCGAGATCGAAAGCCCGAGCGCCAGCACGTCGAGGCGCTCGACCTGTACGTAGTAGGAGCCGTTGACCGCGACCAGGCCAAAGAAGAGGAAGACGAACACCTCTCCCAGGCCCGCATACCCGTAGGGCCGTGGCCCGCCGGTGTAGAGGATGCCGGCGGCGATCGAGGCGGCGCCGACCACCAGGATCACCCAGCCCGCGAGGGCGGCGAGGTAGAGGCCGCAAGCCACGGCAACGCCAAACGCCACCCAGGTGGCGGTCAACACGCGCCGGGGGGTGGCCAGGCCCGTCGAGGTGACCCTCACCGGCCCCAGGCGATCGGCGGTGTCGGCTCCCCTCCTGGCGTCCGAGTAGTCATTCGCCAGGTTCGTGCCTATCTGAATGAAGACGCTGCCCACCAGGGCAGCCAGGAAGGCGCCGGCCCTGGGGAGCCTTCCGGCCCATTGGACGGCTGCCGCGGTGCCGACGAGGACCGGGGCTATGGCCGCGGGCAGCGTCCTCGGCCGGGCGGCCATGAGCCAGATCCTCATGGCCTGCGCGGGTATTTCCCAAAGTCCGGAGCCCGCCCCTCTCTGTAAGCGTTGCGTCCCTCCTGTCCCTCCTCGGACATGTAAAAGAGCAGCGTCGCGTCGTGGGAGAGCTGCTGCAGTCCGGTTAGGCCGTCTTCCTCGGCGTTGAAGCTCGACTTCAGAAGTCGCAGCGACAGCGGCGAGAGCTGCAGCATCTCGCGGCACCACGCGACGGTTTCGCGTTCCAGATCGTCGACCGGCACAACTGTGTTGACCAGCCCCATCTCGAGCGCCTCCTGCGCGTTGTAGAGCCGGCAGAGGAACCAGACCTCCTTCGCCCGCTTCACGCCGATGTTGCGGGCAAGCAGGCTGGCGCCGAAGCCGCCGTCGAAGCTTCCCACCCGGGGCCCGGTTTGCCCGAACTGGGCGTTGTCCGCCGCGATCGTCAGGTCACAGACGAGGTGGAGGATCTGGCCCCCGCCGACGGCGTAGCCGGCGACCATCGCGATGACCGGCTTCGGCAGGCGGCGGACCTGCACGTGCAGATCGCCGACGTCGAGCCGCCCGACCCCTTGCTGCGCCACGTCGTCATCGCCGATGTACCCGTCATCGCCGCGGATGCGCTGGTCCCCGCCGGAGCAGAAGGCCTCGGTCCCCGCCCCGGTGAAGACGATCGCTCCCACCTCGAGGTCGTCGCGCGCCCGTCCGAAGGCGTCGCGCAGCTCAGTCAGCGTCTGCGGCCTGAAGGCGTTGCGCACCTCTGGGCGATCGATTGTGATCTTCGCGATCCCATCAGCCTTCTCGTAGCGAATGTCGCCGTACTCGGCGGCGCTGTGCCACTGAACCGGCGCGTAGAGGTCCTGCTCGGGCGGGGTGTCTTTGTGGCGTTGCGGCAAGCGTCTCTCCCGGGTTTCGGCGGTCGGGCGCCACGCCGGAGCGCGGCTCGCAAGAATGCGAGGGCAACGATAGCCAGCGGCGCCGGGATGCCGCCCTCACACGATGAAACTCGACAACTGGCTCGCACAGAGATCGCAGAGCTGTCCCGACCGAACCGCCCTGGTTGCGGACGGCGCCGAGGTCACCTACGCGGAGCTGGAGGCTGAGGCAACCTGGGTCGCGCGGCGCCTGGCCGCCCACGGCGTGCGGCGCGGCTCCACGGCGGCTCTGACCATGCACCCCCGCCGGGAGCAGGTTGTCCTGATCCACGCGCTGATGAAGGTTGGGGCGATCGTGCTGCCGCTCAGCCCCCGGCTGAGTGCCGAGGAGCGCGCCGCGGTGATCGTCGCCGAGGAGCCGACCGTGGACCTAGGCGACCCTGGCCAGCTGACGCAGACCGAGGCCGACCTGCCGCTGCTCGGCGAGCACGACATGGACGACGTCCACTGCCATGTCCTCACCAGCGGCAGCACCGGTGCGCCCAGGCCGGTCGGGCTCACCTACGGCAACCATCTGTGGAGCGCCGTCGGCTCGGCCTTCAATATCGGCGTCGAGCCGACCGACCGCTGGCTCTGCTGCCTGCCCCTGAGTCACGTCTCCGGGCTCTCGATAGTGATGCGCTCCGTGATCTATGGGACGACCGCGGTTCTGCACGACGGCTTCGACCTCGACCTGGCTGCCGCCTCGCTGGCCGAAGAGGGGATAGGCGTCGTTTCCCTCGTCTCGACCATGCTGACCAGACTGCTGGACGCGGACGTCGACCTCTCCCGCCCACGAGCGATCCTGGTCGGCGGCGGGCCCGTCCCCGACGACGCCCTCGAGGAGGCGCTCGGCCGCGGCGGCACGGTCGTGCAGACCTACGGCCTCACCGAGACCTGCTCCCAGGTCACGACCCTGGCGCCCACCGATGCGCGGCGCAAACTCGGCTCGGCGGGGCGGCCACTGCTCACCACCCACCTGCGGATCCAGGACGGCGAGATCCTCGTCCAAGGGCCCACCGTGGCGCCCGGTCATGCTGACGCCGACGGCTGGCTGCACACCGGGGACCTCGGGCGGATCGACGAGGAAGGCTTCCTTTACGTCGAGGACCGGATCGACGACATGATCGTCACCGGGGGGGAGAACGTCATCCCCGCGGAGGTCGAGAGCGTGCTGATGCGCCACCCCGAGGTCGACGACGCAGCGGTGGTCGGTCGGGAAGACCCCGAATGGCAGCAGGCCGTCACGGCAATAGTCGTGCTGCGGGGCGGCTCCCAGGCGACGCCGGACGACCTGCGCCGCCATTGCGCCTCAGCGCTGGCCGACTTCAAGGTGCCCAAGCGGGTGGAGCTGGCCTCGGCGCTTCCGCGCACTCCTTCGGGGAAGTTGATGCGGCGAGCCCTTCGTTAGAGTCGCCTCCCATATGCGCACCGACGACATCTACTACGACAAGGACGCCGACCTCTCCAAGTTGGAGGGCAAAACCGTCGCAATCCTTGGCTATGGGTCGCAGGGCCACGCCCATGCCCTGAACCTCAAGGACTCAGGAGTAGACGTCGTCGTCGGCCTGCGCGCCGACTCATCGAGCCGCGGCAAGGCCGAGGAAGCGGGGTTGGAGGTGCTCGGCATCGCCGACGCCGCCAGCCGCGGCGACGTGGTGATGGTCCTGCTTCCCGACGAGCGGCAGGCGGAGGTCTGGGGGGCGGAGATCGCCGACGGCGTCGCGCCCGGCAACCTTCTGCTCTTCGCCCACGGCTTCGCGATCCACTTCGAGCAGATCCAGCCGCCCCCGGGCGTCGATGTGGGCATGGTCGCCCCCAAGGGACCGGGCCATCTTGTGCGCCGCCAGTTCGAGGACGGGCGCGGCGTGCCCTGCCTGATGGCCGTCCATCAGGACGCAACCGGCAACGCCCACGACCTTGTCCTCGCCTACGGGGGAGCGATCGGGGGCGGCCGCGCCGCGATCATCGAGACGACCTTCAAGGACGAGTGCGAGACCGACCTCTTCGGTGAGCAGGCGGTCCTCTGCGGCGGCGCCAGCGAGCTGGTTCGCGCCGGCTTCGAGACTCTGGTCGAAGCCGGCTACGACCCGCGTCTCGCCTACTTCGAGTGCCTGCACGAGCTGAAGCTGATCGCCGACCTGATGTACGAGAAGGGAATCCAGGGGATGCGCTACTCGATCTCCAACACCGCCGAGTACGGCGACATGACCCGCGGCAAGCGAGTCATCGGCGAAGAGTCGCGCGCGGCGATGAAGCAGATCCTCGGCGAGATCCAGTCGGGCGAGTTCGCCAAGGAGTGGATCGCGGAGAACCGGGCGGGCGGAGAGAGTCTGGACCGCATGCGTGAAGAGGGCGCAGGACACCAGGTCGAGGAGGTCGGCAAAGACCTCCGCGACATGATGCCCTGGATCGACCAGAAGTTCTGAGTCAGGCGCCTGGGGGAGCGTTCTCCCCGAAGCGACTCTCCTCGTCCTCGGGAAGTTTCCCGTCGCGGCCGACGTAGCCGTCCTTGCCGCCGACTACGACGTAGACCGCCTCCTCCGAGTCGCTGACGTTGCGCACCTTGCGCACGGTCGAGGGGTCGACCCAGGCAACGCCGCCCTGCTCCAGCTCGTGCTTGGAGCCATCGCCGAACTCCATCTCGATCCGGCCGCTGTGCAGGAAGTACAGCTCCTCCTGCTCGTCGTGGTAGTGGCGACCGGTCTCGTAGGTGGGCGGCAGGACGATCGCGTTGACGCCGAACGCCGTCACCCCCAGCTCCTTGCGGATCTTGCGAAACCCCGGCCCCTCGCCGAGGTCCGAAAGGTTTGCGACGGCGTAACCGTCGCCCTTGGTGGCTTTCTGTGCAGTTTCTGTCATGCGGGCAGCCTACGTGGCGGGAGCGGGAGGAGGCGGAGATGCCCCGGAACGGCCGAGAGCGTCTGAGCGCGCTCCGGCCGGTCCACCCGCGCCTGTCAATAACCTGTCGCCGCGATGGCGCTCCAGACCTCGGCCAAGATCCCCGACGCTCTCAGGCCTGCCGACGGGCGGTTCGGCTGCGGTCCTTCCAAGGTCCGCCCCGAGGCGCTGGCCGGGCTTGCCGAGCGTGCCGACTTGATGGGGACCTCGCACCGCCAGCAGCCCGTCAGGGACCTGGTGGGGCGTATCCGAGGCGGGCTCGACGAGCTGTTCGACCTGCCCGACGGCTACGAGGTCGCGCTCGGAAACGGCGGCACGACGGCTTTCTGGGAGGCCGCCACGGCCTGGCTGGTGCGAAGCCGTGCACTGCATCTCAGCTACGGCGAGTTCTCGGGGAAGTTTGCCAAGGCGACCGGGGCGGCTCCCTTCCTCGACGACCCGGTCGTGGTCGAGGCCGAGCCCGGCGACGCGCCGGCGCCGGTCGCCGACCCCACGGCCGACGCGATCGCCTGGGCGCACAACGAGACCTCCACCGGGGTGATGGTCGAGGTGGCCCGCCCGGCCGACTCCGGCGAGGCTCTGGTACTGGTCGATGGCACCTCGGGTGCCGGTGGCCTGCCGCTCGATGCAAGCCAGGCCGATGCGTACTACTTCGCGCCGCAGAAGGCGTTTGGGGCCGATGGAGGCCTCTGGCTGGCGCTGCTCAGCCCGGCGGCGATCGCGCGAATCGAGGAGCTCGACGGCGCCGCCGACCGCTGGCAGCCGGCCTTCCTCTCACTGCAGACGGCAGTCGAGAACTCGCGCAAGGAGCAGACCTACAACACTCCCGCCCTGGCGACCCTGCTGTTGCTCGCCGACCAGATCGAGTGGATGCTCTCCTGCGGCGGACTCGAGTGGTGCGTGCAGCGGACGTCGTCCTCATCCGAGCATCTCTATGGCTGGGCGGAGGGAACCGACTTCACCTCCCCCTTCGTCGCCGATCCCACCAAGCGCTCGCTGGTCGTCGGCACCGTCGACTTCGACCACTCGGTCGACGCGGCGGCGCTGGCGGCAGCGCTGCGCGCCAATGGCATCGTCGACGTCGAGCCCTACC
>CAZHZI010000019.1:0-23695 GCA_964536955.1 uncultured Conexibacteraceae bacterium | reverse complement strand
GTAGACGAGGTGGTGGAGGCCGCGCGGGCCGGTCGAGCCGATGTACATCCCGGGGCGCTTGCGTACCGCTTCCAGGCCCTCCAGGACGGTGATGTCCTTGGCGCCGTAGGAGCCGGGGCCGCCCTCGGCCTCCGCGGCCTTCTTTGTCTTCTCAGGCAATTAAACCCTTCCGGTTCTCATAGAAAACCCCGACCCCCTGGGAACCTGCGCCACGGGGATCGAGGTGGAAACACGAGTTAACATAAGGATACCAGTTCGGCACCCCGGAAAGCCCTGCCGGCTGCCAGAAAATACCTGCAAACCACGCATAATGTGGCTAAGTCGCATCGGTTTTCGCACGGAAGCGCAAACTCTCCGGCGCCTGTTCCCCGAGTTGCTTCCTCAACCGCTCCAGCAGCTGCCCCTGCATCAGGTCCAGCTCCTGCGCCCAAACCGAGTCGGCGCAGTTGACGACGACCGTTCCGCCACGCTCCGAAATCGGCTCTGCCACGGCCGCCACTCCCTCTCCCACGGCGGCTGCCCAGGCGCCTTGCACCGCCGCCAGCTTCGTCTTCGGGGCGGCGCGCTCCAAAGCGGCACGGACCCCGGCGGCGGCCGGCCTCGGTGCGCGCCGGTGGGTCATGCGACCGCACGGAGCGTCGTTTGGAGCGGCATCCGAACCATGCTTTCCAGCGCTCGGGGGGGCACCGACTCTTCGTCGGCAGCCGTGATCAAGGCCTGCCCCCCACGCTCAAGCCGCTCGACCAGCCGCTCCCGCCGCTGCGGATCCAACTCGCTCATCACGTCGTCCAACAACAGCAGCGGCGCCACTCGGCGGGCATCGAGCAACGCGTCGCGCTCGGCGAACAGAAGCGCGAGGAGAGCCGCCCGCTGCTGACCCTGCGATCCGTAGCGGCGCAGGGCCCTGTCGTCGAGGGCGATCTTCAACTCGTCGAGGTGAGGGCCCCAGGAGGCTCGGCCGAGCCTCAGATCGGCTTCGCGTCGCTGCGCCAATCCCTCGCGGAGCTCGGACGGCGCGCCGGCGGCGCGAGGCGCGTATGACAGCGATGCGGCGCCCTCAAGCCCCAACTCCGCCGCGGTATCGGCAAATGGGCGGGCCAGCTCTTCCACCGCTTCCGCCCGCGCCGCGATCAGCGGGGCCGCCGCCTCGGCCAGGGTCGCGTCCCAGACATCGAGCTCGTCGGTGGACGCGTACCCGGCGCCGATTCTCGAGAGAAGCGCGTTGCGTTGCGCCAGCGCCTGGCCGTAGCGCTGCCGCAACTCCGAACGCGAGGGCCAGCGTGCCGCGACGTAGAGGTCGAGGTGCGAGCGGCGCTCCCCCGGCGGGCCCTTGACCAGGGTCAGCCGGTCCGGTGAGAAGACCGCGACCGGAGGGCGGTTGCGGGCCAGCGTCGCGGGATCGGCCGGGCTTCCGTCAAGCAGGTGGCGGCGGCCCTCGGTGCGACTGACCGAGGCGAGCAGGCGCCGGCGTGCCCCGTCCTCGTCGTGCACGACCACCTCGGCGCGGGCCAGCGACTCCCCGAAGGGAATCAGGTCGCGCCGATCCGAGGTGCGAAAGGAGCGGCCTGTCAAGGCGAAATAGAGCGCTTCGAGGAAGTTGGTCTTGCCGGCCCCGTTTGGCCCGACAAGGCTGGTGATCCCCGGCACCGGCTCAACCCGCACGTCGGCCAGGCTGCGTAGCGGCCTTGCTTCGACGGCGGTGACCAGCACCGGCGCCTCCCTCAGGCGTTGAGGCGGATCGGCATCACCAGGTAGCGGAAGTCCTCGTTTTCGACCGGCTGGAGCAGCCCGGGGCGCAGTGGCGAGATCAGCCGCAGCACCACCTCGTCACCCTCCACGCTCTCGATCCCCTCCCTGAGGAACTCCGGGTTGAAGCCGATCTCGAGCGCCTCGCCTTCGAAGGCGGCGGGCATTGTCTCCTTCGCGTCGCCGACGTCGGGGGTTTCGGCGGCGACGGTCAGCTCGCCCGGGGCGAAGGCGAGGCGCAGCGGGGCATTGCGCTGGGCCATCTGGCTGACCCGCCGGACCACGTCGAGGAAGTCGGGGCGTGGCAGGCGCACGTCGTGCTCGTAGGACTCCGGCAGGAGCTGTTGAAAGTTGGGGAACTGCCCCTCGATCAGCCTCGTGTTGAGGACGATCGCCCCTGCCTTGAAAATCGCCTGGTTGCGCAGCAGCGCGACCGACACCTCCTCCACGCCCTCCGAGGCGAGGATTCGCGACAGCTCGCGTAGGGCCCGCGCGGGGATGTTGGCCTCCAGATCGCCGCCGATCCCGCCTTCCAGCTCGGTCCGCTTCACCGCCAACCGGTAGGAGTCGGTGGCGACCATCGTCATCTCGTTGCCGCTGGCGCTCACCAGGACACCGGTCAGCACCGGCCGCATATCGTCGCGCGACGCGGCGCGCGCCACCACGTCCACGGTCGCGGCGAGTGCCGCCGCCGGGATCTTCAGCGGCTCGCCCTCTTCCTCGGGAAACTTTGGGAAGTCTTCGGCCGGCAGGGTGCGCAGGTGAAAGCTGGAGCCCCCGCAACGGATCTCCACGTCGTGCTCTGACTCGCGCGTCTCGATTTCCACCGTGGCCTCGGGGAGCGAGCGGGAGATCTCTGACAGCAGCCGGCCGGGGAGAAGGACCGCGCCCTCCTCGGCGACCTCTGCCTCAAGCAGCGTCTCCAGTCCCATCTCGAGGTCGGTGGCGCGCAGCGCGACGCCGTCCCCTCCGGCTGTCAGCAGGACCCCGGAGAGCGACTGGGTTGCGGCGCGACTGGAAACCGCACGGGAGACGATCGAGAGCTTGGTGACGAGTTCTTCGCGTTTCGTGGTCAGCTTCAAGTGATGAATGCCTTCTTCAGTTGGATTAGGAGTTGTGGAAACTGCGCAGGCCACGGACTGTTTCCGCCTCGGAATGCCGTTTGCGGGTTGTGGAGGAAGCTGTTGAAAGTATCGATTCTTACAGCGGCGTCGGCTGTCAGGCTCTGCCGGAAGCGGGGCTGTGGATTGCGGCGCGCAACTCGGATACCCGTTCGGAGAGCGCGGGGTCCTCAGCAAGCCCGGCCTCGATCCGCCGCACCGAGTTGAGCACCGTCGAATGGTCGCGCCCTCCGTAGAGCCGCCCGATTTGCGGCAGCGAAAGGCTGGTCAGCTCGCGGGTGAGAAAGATCGCCACGTGACGGGCGCGCACGGGGGTGGCGGCGCGGGTCGAGCCGACCAGCTCGGCGCGGGAGATGCCGAAAGCCGTCGCGACGCGCTGCTGGATCTCCTCGACCGGGGTTGACTCGGCGGTTCGAGACACCGTCGGGATCACTTCGGCGATCAGCTCGGAGCTGAGCGGCCTGGCCAACAGCGAGGCATGTGCGATCACCTTGGTCAGAGCGCCGTGCAGCTGCCGTACGTTGGCATCGATCCGCTGCGCCAGCTCCGCGAGGGCCTGGCCGTCGGCAATCTCGACCCCGGACTCGCGTACCAACCGCCGCAGAACCGTCAGGCGAGTATTGAGATTGGGCTGGTCGACCGCCACGGTGAGCCCCCATTCGAAGCGATCGCGGAGCCGGGACTCCAGCTCGGCCAGCTCGCTTGGAAGCCGGTCGGCAGAGAGGACGATCTGGCTTCCCGACTCGTACAGGGCATTGAAGGTATGGAAGAACTCCTCCTCGGTGCGCTGCTTTCCTTCGAGGAACTGGACGTCGTCGATCAGGAGCACGTCGATCCCCCGGTAGCGATTCTTGAACGCCTCCCCGCCAGAGGAGTACAGCGCGCCGACGAACTGGTTGGTGAAGCACTCCGCCGTCGTGTAGCGCACGCTCAATCCCGGCGCGTTGGCGCGAAGGTAGTTGGCGATCGCGACCAGCAGGTGGGTCTTGCCGAGACCGGGCGGACCGTGGAGGAAGAGCGGGTTGTAGGCCTCTCCGGGCGCCTCGGCGACCGCCAGCGCCGCCGCATGGGCCATCCGGTTGCCCTCGCCGATCACGAATCGATCGAAGGTGTAGTTCGGGTTGAGCTCCGTCTCAACTCCGCCATCCCGCTCTGCAGCGGCGTTTGCGCCGCCTATCGGCTCGAAGCTGACCTCACGCAGGGGAGCGCTCGTGAGTCCCAGCGCTTCGCGGATCAGCGTTGAGTAACGCCGCTCGACCCACGCCCTGATCCCCGCAGGGGCGGAGATGAAAAGCGTGTCGCCTTGGACGCCTTCGGCTCGCAATGGCTCCAGCCACAGCCTGTAGGTCGAGTCCGGGAGGGAGGCCCGCAACCCCGCCTGGACTTCCCGCCAGATGGCTTCCAGGTCCTGCTGGATCGCTCCGTCGGGCACGACGAGCGACCATAACGGCGGCTGCGACCGTCGATCCATCGGGCTTCGCAAATCCCGCAGAAAAGATTCGAAGCGCCGTCCGTATACTCCCCGCCCGATGAAGCGCACCTACCAGCCGAAGAAGCGGAAGCGGGCCAAGACCCACGGGTTTCGAGCTCGGATGAGCACCCGCGCGGGTCGTGCCATCCTCAATCGACGGCGCCGCAAAGGCCGGAAGCGCCTGACGGTGTAGATGGCGGCGAAGCGACGCCGCCTCTCGCGCAGCGGCGAGTTCGACCGCGTCTACCGCGACGGCTCCTCTCATGCGACTCGCTACCTCGTCCTCTACAGCTTCCCTCGCAGCGACGACGATGAGGGGGAGCGCGAAGTGAGGCTGGGGGTTTCTGCCAGCCGGAAGATTGGAGGAGCGGTCGACCGGAACCGTGTCAAGCGGGCGATGCGCGAAGCTTTCTGGGGCCTTTCCGACCGCCTTCCGGCAAAACACGACTTTGTTCTGGTCGCCCGTCCCGAGGTCGTCGAGCTGGTTGCGCGCGAGGGGGCAGGCGGTGTCGCCAAGAGCATCGAGGAGGCCCTGGCGAGCTCCTTCGGCGGGCGTTCCACGTGAAACGCCTGGTTCTGGCCCCTATCCGCGCCTACCAGCGCTGGATTTCCCCATCCCGGCCACGACGCTGCCGCTACGAGCCGACCTGCTCCGCCTATGCGGCCGAAGCGATCGACCGCTTCGGCGTCGCCCGGGGAGGGCTGCTCGCCGCCTGGCGCCTGCTGCGCTGCAATCCCTTCAGCCACGGCGGCTTCGACCCCATTCCCGACCGCTTCACGCTGCGAGTTGGGCCGGTCGATCCCACCCAGCACCACGGTGAGGCCCGGGGCTGATCTTGCCGCTCGCCTTCCAGCTCGCTCCGCAGTTCATGGTCGACATCGCCGACGCGGTCCTCACCTTCTTCCACGACGACGCGGGCCTCAGCTGGGGCGGGGCGATCATCGCGCTGACGATCGTCACCCGCACCCTGCTCATCCCCCTCACCTACAAACAGCTCAAAGGCATGCGTGCCCTGCAGGCCCTTCAGCCGCAGATAAAAGAGATCCAGGCCAAATTCAAAAACGACCGCCAGCGCATGCAGCAGGAGATGATGCGCTTCTACCAGGAGAACAAAGTCAATCCCTTTGCCTCCTGCATCCCGCTGCTGGCGCAGCTGCCGGTCTTCATCACCCTCTTCTACGTCCTTCAGCACGATCTTCGCTTCGATATCTGTGGCCAGACCGAAGAGGTCTGCAGCGCGGTGCCGGGCAATTGGAGCGAAAGCTTCCTCTTCATCCCCGACCTGACCGCGAAGGCAGAGGGCGGGGTCCTGATCACGCTGCTGATCCTCTACGTCGTCACGCAGCTGATCTCTGGCCTCGTGATGGCGGTCACAGCCGACAAAAGCCAGCGGCTGATGATGTTCGCTCTGCCGCTGATCTTCGTCCCCTTCGTGATCACGTTTCCAGCCGGCCTCGTCCTCTACTGGATCACGACCAATGTTTGGACGATCGGGCAGCAGTACACCATCCAGAGGCTGATTCCGGCCCCGGTGGCGCCTACTCCCGAGGAGGCAAGGGCCGCCAAACCTCCCCCTCCGCCACCCAAAAAGAGGAAGAAGCGGCGATAGGGCGAGGACGCCAGGAGTCCTCAGCTGGATTAGGGTGCGAGGCGTGAACGAGAGCGTTGATTGGCCAACGGAGCCCAGCGAGAGGGTTCGCGAGCTGGTGGAGGGGGTTCTCGACGAGCTCGATCTGGACGGGGAGGTGGACATCACCGAAGACGACGAGCGGATCGTGGCCGTGGTCGACGGGGATGACGACTATGGATTGCTGATCGGGAAGCGGGGGCAGACGATCGACGCGCTCCAGCTTCTTTGCTACCAGGCCGCCTTCCGGGGCATGCGCGAGCGCAAGCGGGTGGTCGTCGATGCCGCCGGCTATCGGGAACGCCGCCGGGAGGCGCTTGTCTCCCGCGCCGACCGCGCCGCGGAGCAGGCGTTGACCGCTGGTCACACCGTCGAGATGGACCCGATGACGGCGCAGGAGCGGCGGGTTGTGCACGAGCACCTCAAGGAGCGCTCGGGGGTGGAGACCTATAGCGAGGGCGACGAGCCCCGCCGCTGCGTCGTGGTCGCACCCCTGATCGCCGAGTGACCTCCGACCCCACGTCCGCCCTGGACCCCCGGGCTCGCGGGTCCCTCCAGAAGGTTCTTGAGCTGCTGGCGCAGGAGCGCGCCTCGGTCAGCTCGATAACCGACGCGCGAGCATGGCGAGTCCACATCGCCGACAGCCTTACCGGCTTGCAGATCCCAGAGCTGCGCCGAGCCGTCAGAATCGCCGATGTTGGCTCTGGAGCGGGGTTTCCGGGTCTCGCTATCGCTGCCGCTCTCCCTCAAGCTCAAGTTGACCTGATTGAGTCCGTTGGGCGCAAGTGCGACTTCATCCGCCGAGCCGTCGAAGCATCGGGGATCTCGAATACGCGCGTCGTCAACGCCCGCTCGGAGGAATGGGCGGACCGGGAGGGCCGGGAGCCCTACGAAGCCGTCACAGCCCGGGCGGTTGGCCGCCTCTCGACCCTGGCTGAGCTGGCCTCGCCGTTGCTGAGCGACGCCGGCGTGCTCGTGGCGTGGAAGGGGAGACGCAACCCTGACGAAGAAGCCCAATTGGCCCGCGCCGCCGACCGCCTCGCCATGCACCCCGAGCGCATCCTCCACGTCGGGCCCTACGCCGGCAGCGAGCACCGGCATCTCCACATGATTCGCAAGAGGGGCGAGACGCCGGCCGATCTCCCCCGCCGGCCAGGCGTCGCCAAGAAGCGCCCGCGCGGCTGAATCCATCCGCGCCCGGCCCCCAACTAGTCTGCGCGCGCATGGGCATCGTCTACGCAGTCGCAAACCAGAAGGGTGGCGTCGGGAAGACGACGACCTCTGTGAACCTGGCCGCCTGCGTAGCCGCCTCCGGGGCGCAGACCCTGCTCGTCGACCTCGACTCCCAGTGCAACGCGACGATCGCGCTGGGCCTCGATCGGGACCTTCACCCGTCGTCCTACGACTGCCTCACCGGCGACGTCTCGGTCGCCGAGGCCGCCCGCCCCGCCGGCCCGGACAATCTGTGGCTGGCGCCCGCCAGTCGCGATCTGGCGGGGGCTTCGGTCGAACTGCCCCGGATCGAGGGTTCGGAGACTCGCCTGCGCGAGAGGCTGGGGCCGGTTCGGGAGCGCTTCGCCTTCACCCTGCTGGACTGTCCCCCTTCGCTCGGGCCGGTGAGCGTCAATGCCCTGACCGCCGCCGACCGGGTCATCGTTCCGGTCCAAGCGGAGTACTTGGCGCTGGAGGGGTTGGTCCAGTTCCTCGAGACACTGGGGATGATTCGCCGCGAGCTTAACCCTGCGCTTGAGGTGTCGGGTCTGTTGGTCACCATGCACGATGAGCGCACCAGGCTTGCCCAGGACGTCGAGAGGGAATTGCGCCGGCACTTTCCCGGGATGGTGTTCGAGACGGTCATACCCCGTAGCGTCAAAGTCGCCGAGGCGCCGAGCTATGGTCTGCCGGTGACCGATCACGCGCCGTCCTCACGCGGCTCTGACGCCTATCGTGCCCTGGCCAAGGAGCTGGCGGCGCGTGGCTAGCGGGACCAAGCGCGGGATTGGCCGGGGCCTTGCGGCGATCCTTCCGGAGAGCGTTGCCGAGGATGCCGGGGAGCTGCGAGAGCTGCCAGTCGGCTTGCTCAAGCCAAATCCGAACCAACCGCGCAAGACGTTCGATGCCGAAGCGCTTGCCGGCCTCGCTTCATCGATCGAGGCGAGCGGCGTCATCCAGCCGCTGCTCGTCCGCCCCCTTCGCGACGGCAGCTACGAGTTGATCGCCGGCGAGCGCCGCTGGCGGGCCGCCCGCCAGGCCGGCCTCGAGAAGGTCCCGGCGATCATCCGCGACTCCGAGCAGGCCGAACGCCTCCAGGTGGCGCTGATCGAGAACATGGTTCGAGAGGACCTCAACCCGATCGACGAGGCTCGCGCCTGCGCGGCCCTGGTGGAGGAGCTGGGCCTCTCCAAGGAGGATTTGGCCAAACGGGTGGGCCGCAGCCGGCCCGCCCTCTCCAACCTGATTCGCCTGCTCGACCTTCCCGACGAGGCTCTGGCCCTGCTCGAGTCCGGCGATTTGAGCGAGGGCCACGGACGCGCGCTGCTCTCTGCGCAGGGCAACGATGTGCGCCGGCGCCTTGCTCGGGACGCCAGGCGGGGCGGATGGTCTGTGCGCGAGACCGAAGAGAGGGCCAAGTTGGCTGGCCAGCCAAAAAGTGGGGGATTTCGAGAGAGGGTCGATCCCGAGGAAGCTGCGGCTATGCGCGATGTCGCCGATCGCTTCGAATCCGCCTTTGGCCACGAGGTCCGCGTTCGCCCGAGAGGGGATGAGATAGCGGTCGAGATCCGCTTCGGCGACTTGGAGGAGGCTCTGGCTTCGGCGGCTAGAATCCAGTCAGGTTCGGGCGATTAGCTCAGTCGGTTAGAGCGCGTCTCTGATAAGGACGAGGTCCCTGGTTCGAATCCAGGATCGCCCACTCGTGCAGCAGATGCAAATCTACGGTGTCAGCTTCGACATGGTCGGCAAGCAGCCGATTGTCTTGTTGAAGACGGTCGACGGAAACCGGTTCCTGCCGATCTGGATCGGCCACCCCGAGGCGGCGGCGATCCTGATGAAGCTGCAGGGGGCGAGCACGCCCCGCCCGATGACCCATGACCTGCTGTCGGAGCTGCTCGAGCAGCTCGACGCCAAATGTGAGCGAGTCTCGGTGACGGAGCTGCGCGACAACACCTTCTACGCGTCGATCACGGTCTCGATCAACGGCTCGGAACTGGAGATCGACTCCCGGCCCTCCGATGCCCTCGCCCTGGCCGTCCGTGTCTCGGCGCCGATCTTCGCCGCCGAGGAAGTGATCGAGGAGTCGTCGATCGAGTTCGAGCACGAGGTCGAGGACACGGAGGAGGTCGTCGACAAGTTCAAGGAATTCCTCGACGAGGTGACGCCCGAGGACTTCGCCAAAGGCGAAGATTCCTAGCCGTGCCCTGATCGGCGCACCCCGGCGATCCCCTCCACGGCCTGGTCGACGATTCGTTCCACCAGCTCCTCGAACGACATCCCCGCCGCTTCGGCGGCCTGGGGGAGAAGGCTGGTGTCCGTGAGGCCGGGGATCGCGTTGACCTCGAGCACCTGAGGCCCGTCCTCGGCGAGGATCAGGTCGACCCGCGAGAAGCCGGCGCAGCCGAGCGCGCCGTAGGCCGCAAGCGCGGTCTCGGTGACGGCGGAGGTCTCAGAGGCGTCCAGCTCCGCCGGGCAGACGAAGCTGGTGCGACCGATTTCGTAGCGAGCCTCGAAGTCGTAGCGGTCGCCCCCGGTGGGCAGCGCCTCGACGACAGGCAGGGGCTCCTCGCCCAGCACGCTGACCGCAAGCTCGCGCCCCTCGACGAAGCGCTCCAAGAGCACCCGATCGTCGTAGCTGAAGGCCGAAACCAGCGCGGCGGGGACCTCCCGGCCGGCGGCGGCGAACTTCACCCCCAGCGCCGAGCCTCCGCGGCTGGGCTTGACGACGAGCGGGAAGCCCAGCCGCTCCTCGATTCCGCCCAGCGCATCGGCGGCCCCCAGCTCACGGAAAGCGGTCTCGTTGAACGCAAGCCAGTCCGGCGTCGGCACCCCGGCGGCCAAGAACTCGTGCTTGGCCAGCACCTTGTTCATACAGCGCGCACACGCCGCCACCCCGGGCCCCGTGAAGGGAATGCCGAGGATCTCCAGCAGTTCCTGCGCGGTGCCGTCCTCGCCGCCCGGACCGTGCATGGCGACGAAGGCGAGGTCGGGTCGGTCCTCCGACAGCCGCTTGACCAGATCGGCGCCGACGTCGAGGGGGATCACCTCGTGGCCGAGGCGCCCCAGCGCGCCCTCGACTCGGGCGCCGGAGCGCAGGGAGACGCCGCGCTCCAGGGAGCGGCCCCCTTTCAGGACCGCGACCTTCACCTTGCCTCTCCCGTCTTGCGGAAGGGCAGCACGACCGAGTCCGCCACCGAGGAATCGGTTACGGACGTGGACGGATTCGGCAGTGAATCGGCCACCCCCGTGGCCTCGCCTGCGGGCAAATGCGGAGCGCCGGTCAACGTCCCGTAGAGGTCCACCTGCTCGGAGATCACCTTGCCGATCCGCCGGATTCCCTCGCGGATCTCGTCGTCGCTTACCCCGGAGAAGTTCAGTCGCATTGAGTTGCGGCCCCGGCCTTCCTCCACGTAGGCCGCCTGCCCGGGCACGAAGGCGACGTCCTCGCGCAGGGCCTTCGCCAGCAGGTCGCCGGTGTCGATGTACTCGGGCAGCGTCGCCCAGATGAAGAGGCCTCCTTCCGGCTCGGTCCACGTCGCCTCCGCCGGGAAGTGCTTGCGCAGCGACTCCAGCATGACGTCGCGCCGCCGCCGGTAAATGTCCACGAGGCTCTCGATGTAGCCCTGCCACTGTCCCTCGGCGAAGTACTCGCGCACGAAGTACTGGGTGAGGGTTGAGGTGCAAAGGTCCGCCGCCTGCTTCCCGAGCACGATCTTTTCCATTACCGGCGGCGGCGCCACCGCCCAACCGAGGCGGATTCCGGGAGAGAGGATCTTCGAGAAGGTCCCGATGTAGATGACGTAGTCGCCGCCATCGAGCTGGTAGAGGGGCGGCAGCGGCTCTCCCGAGTAGCGCAGCAGGCCGTAGGGGTTGTCCTCGACGACGAGCAGCTCGTGCTGTCGCGCCAGCTCGACCAGCCGCCGCCTTCGCTCAAAGGACATCGTCACCCCGGCCGGATTCTGGAAGCTCGGCACCGAGTAGACGAACTTCGGCCGGCGCCCCTCCTCGGCCAGCCGCTCGAGCACCTCCTCCAACTCTCCGACCTGCATCCCGTCCCCGTCGCACTCGATCTGCACCACGTCGGCCTGATAGCTGCAGAAGACGGGCACCGCCCCCGGGTAGGTGGGCGCCTCGCAGATCACCACGTCACCGGGATCGACCAGGGTCTTGCAGACGAGGTCGATCGCCTGCTGTCCTCCGGTCGTGACGATGATGTCCTCGGCCTCGGGGAGCATTCCCTCGACCCCCATCACCTGCAGGATGCAGTCCTTGGTTTCCTCAAAGCCCTCGGTCGGCCCGTACTGGAGGGCCTCGGCGGCCGACTCCTGGGCGATTCGCGTCATCTGCGCGGCGAAGCTCTGCGGCGGGAAGGTCGAGGTGTCGGGAAGGCCGCCGGCCAGGGAGATCACCTCAGGCCTCGCGGTAACCGCCATCAGGTCCCGCATCGCCGAGGAGCGCATCACCCGTGTGCGCTCGGCGAATAGCCCGGCGTAGCGCTGCAGATCCCGGGTTCTGGTGTGGGCGCGGCGCCGGTTGGGCGGCTCGGGCATGGGAAACAGTGTGGCCCATATCTGCGCCGGCCCGCCGGGGGAGCTAGGTTTCTGACGTGGGATCCCTCTCCGGCATCTTCCTCGAGCTGGGCATTGGCGTTGCGATCGGCATGCTGACCGGAGCCACCGGCCTGCACGGCTCGGCCCGCGGCCGGATGACCCTCCTCGCCGCCGCGATCGCCCTTGTCGTCGGCTTCCTGCTCGCCGGGACCGCCGACCTCTCGGCAGGAGCGGGCGCCTTCTTTTGCCTGCTCGGCGCCGCGATCGCCTGCGTCGTGGTCAGCGACGTCGTGCATGGAGCGAGCCGGCGGGAGGGAAGCGGATCGGGGGCCCTGGGCTTCATGGTCTCGCTGGCCGCGCTCATCGTCGTCGGAATCGCAATCCTGCTGCCCGTCTTGACGCTGCTGGTGCTGGTCGGCCTGGTCTGGCTCGCCGCAGCCCGCCATCGCCGCGCCCAGCGCAAGCACGCCGGCCTGCGCGTCTTGCGTTAGGCCGGGGAGCGCGACCAGCATCATTCGGGGTGTGAGCGCCCCCGGCAAGAAGCTCGTTCTCGCCTACGTCGACTCGTTGCGCACCGACATGCTGCAACGCGCCGTGGCAGAGGAGCGGGCCCCGACGTTCGGCGCCCTGCTGGAGCGGGGCGTCCTCGTCCCGGACTGCGTCTCCAGCTTCCCCTCGGTGACGCCGGTCGCCAGCGCCGAGATGGTTACCGGCGTTGGCGCCGATCGGCACTGGATCAGCGGCATGAACTGGTACCACCGGCTGGAGCGGCGCTATGTCGAGTACGGCTCATCGCTGGAGGCGACCCGCGCCTTCGGGGTCTTCCGGGCCCTCTACGACCTCGTCTACAACATGAACCTGGCCCACCTCAGCCCGGAGGTCGAGACCCTGTTCGAAACCCTCGACGACGCCGGGGCCCGCACCGCCTGCACGCCGTTCCTGATCTACCGTGGCCGCCACCGCCATCAGGTTTCCCTCGAGGGCCTGATGCGCCGCGCCGTCGACGCCACGCGGTTGAAGTTCCACCACCACACGTGGGGCCCGGGGGATCTCTTCTACGGCGACCTCTACGCAAGCCGGGAGGTCCCCTGCAGGTCGACCTCGATCCCCGGCAGCCGTGACGGCTACTCGGCCTGCTGCGCGGCGGAGCTGGCCAGGGAGGACCTCTACGACTTCCTTCTCCTCTCCCTTCCCGACAACGACAACTACTCCCATCGCTACGGGCCGGAGGCGAGCGTCGAGTCGATCGCCAAGGCCGACCACTGCTTCGGCAAGCTGGTCGATGCCGTCGGCGGTCTCGAGGAGTTCCTCGACACCCACGCGCTGATCCTGCTCGCCGACCATGCGCAGACGCCGATCGACAGGGGGTTGCCACTGGCCGAGATTCTGGGCCGGGAATGGAAGGTCCTGCAGCCCTCCGAGGACCGGCCGGAGCTGGCGCAGCTTGCGGTCAGCCCCACCGGGCGCGCCGCACACGTCTACCTGCTGCCGGGAGAGGGCGAGCGGGCGGAGCATCGGGCGGTGGGCCGGCGACTGGCCGAGACCGAGGGTGTGGAGATCGTCTGCTGGCTGGAGGATCCGGCCGGCGACCCTCTCGACCGCAGCGATCCGGGGATGCCCGCCGGGGGAGGGGAGGTCGCCGTGGTCGAGCGCGCGGGGGAGCGTCTGCGCTTCCGGCCAGGCGGCGCGGTCGAGGACCTGCGCGCCGCGCGCTGGCAGGTCGAGGGGGAGCTGTCGGCGCTGGAGGCCTCGATCGAGGGCGGCCGGCTGCGCAGCGAGGAGTTCCCCGACCCGCTCGCCCGCGTCTGGTCGGCCCTGACGGCCCCGCACGCGGGCGACTTCGTCGTTTCCCTGACGCCCGGCTACGAGGCGGTCGACTGGGGCGGCGTCACCCATGTCGGCGGCGGCAGCCACGGCTCCCTGCACCGCGGCGACTCGCTCGGTCCGCTGCTCTTCGTCGGTTGCGGGCCCGATGATCCCGGCGAGCGCGAGCAGTGGACTCTGCGCGACGTCGCGCCGGCGGTGTTGGAGCATTTCGCCTCGGTCCTCGAGCAGCCGTGACCGATCCGGAAACGGTCTGGCACGGCTACCAGGCCGCCTGGGAGATGGCCCGGGGCTACGAGGGTCAGTTCGGCCACAAGCTCAACGCCCCCTACGTCTTCCTGCCGCTCTGCGCGATCTTCCTGATCGGCCTGGTCGACTGGCGCCGTCCCTGGCGGGCGGCCAACCTCGACCTGCTGGTCCTGCTCGGCTTCGGCCTCTCCCACGTCTACTTCAATCGCGGCGAGATCGGCGTCTCCGTCCCCCTTCAGTACCCGCCGCTGCTCTACCTGCTGGGCCGGGCGCTGTGGATTGGCTTCCGGGGCAGGGCGGAGGGCTTGGGACCCGTTTGGCCGGCGGCCTGGCTGCTGATCGCCGCGCTCTTCCTGATGGGCTTTCGCGTCGGGCTCAACATGGCGGACTCCGGTGTTATCGACGTCGGCTATGCCGGCGAAGTAGGCGCCAGCCGCATCGCCCACGGCGAGCCGATCTACGACAACTTTCCCGAGGACGTCTCCCAGGGCGACACCTACGGTCCGGTCAACTACTACGCCTACGTCCCTTTTGAGCGGATCTGGCCCTGGTCGGGAACGTGGAACGATCTTCCCGCGGCCCACGGCGCCGCTGTCTTCTTCGACGTAGCCACATTCGCCCTCCTTCTCTTCCTGGGCCGCCGCATCCGGCCCGGCCCCGAAGGCCGCAAGCTCGGAGCCACCCTCGCCTTCGGCTGGGCGGCCTACCCCTACACCGCCTTCGCCCTCCAGTCCAACTCAAACGACACACTGGTGGCACTGCTGCTGGTGGCGACTCTGATCGTGCTGGCGAGGCCCGCGCTGCGTGGCGGGATGATTGCGCTCGCCACCTTCACCAAGTTCGCGCCGGTGCTCCTCGCGCCAATGCTGCTGACCTACAGGACAAAGGGCCAGCAGCCCGCCCCAACCGCGCGAGTGTTGTTCCTCCTGTCTTTCCTGCTCACATCGCTACTGGTGTTGCTCTGGGCGATCTTCGACCCGGGGCTGAGCACGTTCTACGAGCGAACCGTCGCCTACCAGGCCGATCGCGATTCTCCGTTCAGCATCTGGGGCCAGGCTGCCGGCTTGGAGCCCCTGCGAATCGCCCTTCTCGCCGGCGTGGGCGCGCTTTCGCTGCTGCTTGCATTTCGACCCCGCAAGAAGACACTGGTGCAGGTGGCCGCTCTCGCCGCGGCGCTGCTCCTGGGGGTGCAGCTGACGGCGGAGCACTGGTTCTATCTCTACATAGTGTGGTTCTACCCACCGCTGCTGGTGGCGTTGGCTGGTGTCAAGACCGGTTCGATGGATTCAGCCAGCCCATCCTCCCTCACATCGACGACGGCCCCCATGACCCACACGTCCTCCTCGGCCGTTTCGAACCGAACCGGCATCTGAGCTATCAGCGATTCCAGCGCCTGTTCGGGTTTGACACCCAGCACGCTGGTGCGCGATCCGGTCATTCCGACATCGGAGATGAACGCGGTTCCTTTGGGCAACACTCTGGCGTCCGCGGTGGGGACGTGTGTGTGAGTGCCCAACACGGCGGCTACCTGACCGTCGAGGTGCCACCCCATGGCGACCTTCTCACTGGTCACCTCGGCATGGAAGTCGACGATCACGACGTCGGCTTCGATCTTGGCCAGGACCGCGTCCACTTCGTGGAACGGGTTCCGCGCCACCCGAAGCCCCACCGCGCCACTCAGGTTGACGACACCGATCCGGCGCTCGTCAACCTCAATGACGGTATGACCCCTGCCGGGGTTTGCGTGCGGGTAGTTCGCCGGCCGGATCACCCGGTCGCTGCGGTCGAGGTAGTCGTAGAACTCCCTGTGCCGGTAGACGTGATTCCCGGTGGTGATCACATCGGCCCCGGCGTCGAACAGCTCGCCCGCCGTCTTCTCGGTGATCCCGAGCCCGCCCGCCGAGTTCTCGCCATTGACGATCGTCAGGTCGGGCGAGTGCCGCTCCCGCAACCTCGGCATCGCATCGCGCAATCCTCGCCGTCCCGGCCCGCCGACCACGTCGCCGATGAAGAGAACCTTCATGCGGGGGACCCTAACCCGCCAGTAGCGTTCGGCGGCGATGGCGTCGACCGGAACCAGATCCGCCGCGCTGCAGGCGCGTGGCCTGTTCAAGCGGTACGGCGAGCGCTCCGCTCTGCGCGGAGTGGACTTCGCGGCGCACCCCGGCGAGCTGGTGGCGGTGACCGGGCCAAACGGTGCCGGCAAGACGACGCTGCTCTCGATTCTGGCTGGCATAGTCGGAGCCGATGGGGGGGACGTGCAGCTGCCGCACGGCGAGGTTGGCTGGGTGCCGCAGCAGGCTGCGCTTTACCGGCGGCTGACCGTCGAAGAGAACCTGCTCCTCTTCGCCCGGCTGGAGAGGCGCGAGGATCCGCGCGGCTCGGTCGAGGAGATGCTCGAGCTGACCGGGCTGGGCGAGCGCCGGGACGAGATCGTCGCGCGCCTCTCGGGGGGGAACCAGCAGCGGATCAACATCGCGATCGGGCTGCTGTCGCGCCCGGTGGTCCTGCTGCTGGACGAGCCGAGCGTGGGCCTCGATCCTCGCCAGCGAGCACGTCTGTGGGAGTTCGTCCAGGGCCTCGCCGGGCGGGGCACCACGGTGATCTTCTCGACCCACGACATCCAGGAGGCGGAGCGCTACGGGCAGCGGATGCTCGTTCTCGCCGACGGGGAAGCCCTCTTCCTCGGCGCCCCGGATGAGCTCCGAGAGGCGGTGCGGCGAGAGGCTCCCGAGGCGGCCGACAAGGATTTCGAGGCCGCCTTCGTCGCCTACCTCCACCACCGGGGCCACTGATGCGCTGGCTGCTGCTCAAGGACCTGCAGATCCTTCGCCGCTCCCCCCTCCAGGCGACGCTGCTCGTCCTCTACCCGGTCTTGATCGCGCTTTTGGTTGGCTTCGCGATCTCGCGCGAGCCGGCCAAGCCACGGGTCGCCTTCCTCAACGAGGTCCCCCCCAACACCCGGGTGACGGTCGGCGGGGCGCAGCTGCCGGCCGTCGGCGCGGACGACCGGATCTGCACGCGCGTCGAATGCGTTCGGGTCGACGATCGGCAGGAGGCGATCGAGGAGGTGCGCTCCGGAGACGTCCTCGCGGCGCTGATCCTGCCGGCCGACCTGGTCGACGAGCTCAACTCCCTTGCGACGCTCACGCCGGGCAGGCCCAGGGTCGAGGTCATCGTCAACCAGGAAGATCCGATCAAGGCGCGGCTGGTGGACGACCGGATCAGCTCGCTGCTGGCCCAGGCGAACCTTCTGATCGCGAGGCGGATTGCGAGCGAAGGGGGCAGGTACCTCGACCTGCTCGTAAACGGCGGCCAGTTCAGCCTGCTCGGCGGGTCGATCGACGTCCTCGGGCTGCGCAGCACCGCGCAGATTCTTACGGCGATCCGGCCGGCCTTGTCGCCCGAGCTGCGCCGCTCCCTCGACCAGGTGATCCGTTTCGCGACCCGTGCCCGCGACAACCTCGATGTGGCCGGCCCATTGATCGATCGGTTGACCCAGCCGATCGCAGTCGACAAGGAGGTGGTGAGCGGCTCGACGCCGCCCCTCGACACTTTCGCGATCGCGGTCGCCGCGACTCTGGTCCTCACCTTCGTGGTCGTCCTCCTGGTCGCGGGCTCCCTCGCCCTGGAACGGGAAGAAAATGCCTTTCCCCGCCTCACCCGAGGCCTGGTCTCCCAAGCCGGGCTGCTCTGCGAGAAGGTCGGCCTCGGCGTGGCGATTGGCCTGGTGGTGACGCTCTTGATGCTCGCCGGCATGGCGTTCTTCGTGCCGCTCCACTGGAGTCGCTTCGGGCTCTGGTTGGTGGCGATTTTGATGGGAGGGGCCGCGTTTGCGGCGGCGGGAGCAGCCCTGGGCGCAGCAGCCCGGGAGGTCCGCGCCGCCTCCCTTCTCGCCTTCATGGTCACCCTGCCGATCGCCTTCCTGTCCCTGATCCCCGCAGGCGCCGTCGGCCCATCCCTCTACGACGGGATCCGCTTTGTAACGGCTCTGTTCCCTTTTAAGCCCGCCTTGCAAGCAATGACGGCAGCTTTGGACGCTTCGGGCCCCAGCCTCGGTGGGCCTTTGCTCCACCTCGCGGTGCTGGCTGCTGCCTATGGTCTGCTTGCCCACTTGGCTCTACGCCGTTTTGCGACCGTTTGAGAGAGGTCGACTGGGCACCTCCTCGACGGGCGGATACTCAGAGCAGCCCAACTAATTAGTTGGGCTGCGAGTCCGGCGAGGAGGTGCCCAGTCGACCTCACACCTACAATCGCCACGATGCCATTCCCGGCAACACGCATGCGGCGATTGCGCCGTACCGAGGCCCTGCGCAGCCTGGTCCGCGAGACGACGCTGGCCCCATCCCATCTGATCCAGCCCGTCTTTGTAGTGGCGGGGGAGGGCATCCGCGAGGAGGTCGAGTCGATGCCCGGCATCGAGCGGTTCTCGATCTCCGAGCTCATCGCCGAGGCCACCGAGCTCGCGGCCACCGGGATCGGCGCGATCCTCCTCTTCGGCGTCCCCTCGACCAAGGACGAGACGGGCGCCGGGGCGTATGACGACGAGGGGGTGGTGCAGATGGCGGTCCGCGCGCTCAAGGAAGCCCACCCCGAGCTGACCGTGATCACCGACGTCTGTCTTTGCGAGTACACGGCGCACGGCCATTGCGGCTTCGTCCGCGACGGCGAGGTCGACAACGACATCACCGTCGAGCTGCTGGCGAAAGTCGCGATCTCCCACGCCGAAGCCGGTGTCGACGCGGTCGCGCCCAGCGACATGATGGACGGCCGGGTCGGCACGATCCGCCACCAGCTCGACGAGGAGGGCCACCCCGGCGTTCCGATCGTCGCCTACAGCGCCAAGTACGCCTCCGCCTTCTACGGTCCCTTCCGCGACGCCGCAGAATCGACCCCGGAGTTCGGCGACCGGCGCGGGTACCAGATGGACCCTGCCAACGCCGCAGAAGCGGTTCGCGAAGCGAAGCTCGATCTGGAGGAGGGAGCGGACATGCTGATGGTCAAGCCCGCCACTCCCTATCTGGACGTTGTCCGCCGCGTCAAGGACGAAACCGGCGCCCCGGTCGCGGCCTACCACGTCTCCGGGGAGTACTCGATGCTGAAGGCAGCCGCCCGGAACGGCTGGATCGACGAGCGCGCCGCCGTCTTGGAGACGCTCACCTCTATCCGCCGCGCCGGCGCCGACGCGATCGTCACCTACTACGCGAAGGAGGCCGCCGGGTGGCTGAGCTGAAGGCCAAGGCCCCGCAGTCCAAGGCTCGCTCCCGCAAGGACGGCGCCGCAGTTCCCCTCGACGAAGCCGACAAGCGGCTGATGAACATGCTCCAGTCGAGCTTCCCGCTCGACCCCGAGCCCTTCGCCCTTCTCGCCGCCGAGGCCGAGATGGACCTCGGCGACGTGCTTACCCGAACCCAGCGTCTGCTCGACGAGCGAATCGTCCGGGAGATCACCCCGATCTTCGACACCCGCGCGCTCGGCTACGAGTCGATGCTGGTCGCCGCCAAAGTCGATTCCGAGCATCCCCAGCGCGCCGCCTCGATCGTCAACTCCCACCCCGGCGTTTCCCACAACTACCTTCGCACCCACGACTTCAACCTCTGGTTCACGATCGCCACCCCACCCGACTCCGAGCTGGGCCTCGCGGGCACGCTCGACGTTCTGATGCGGGAGACCGGCGCGGAGTCGATGCGCCAGCTGCCGACCCTGACCCTGTTCAAGATCAACATGAACCTGGAGATGGAAAAGGGCACCGACGCTTTGGCCGCCGCAATCGACGCTTCGCCCCCGCGCGAGCTCGGGGCGCAGCCCTACGACGAGCGCGACATCGCCGTGATCCGCGCCCTCCAGGGCCCGATGGCCGCAGTCGAGCGACCCTATGCAGCAGCAGCCGCCGAGCTGGAAATGTCGACCGATGAGCTGCTCGACCACCTGCGCGGCATGGTCGACCGCAAGATCCTCCGCCGCGTCGCGGCGATCCTCTTTCACCGCCGCGCGGGCTTCTCCGCGAACGGGATGGGAGTCTGGAAGGTGCCGGACGCGGAGGTCATGGAAACCGGTCGCCGCATGGCGTCGTTCCGAGGCGTCTCCCACTGCTACCAGCGCCCGACTTACGGCGACTGGCCCTACAGCGTCTTCACGATGGCCCACGGCCGCTCCAAGGAGGAGTGCGACGCAATCCTCGACTCGATCGCCGAGGACTGCGGGATCGGGCCGGAGGACCGCGCCACCCTCTACTCCTCGACCGAGTACAAGAAGATCCGCCTCCGCTATTTCACCGACGAGTATTCAGCCTGGGAACAACGACACCGCTAGCGCCGAGCTGTACGAACGCGCGGTCGCCGTCCTTCCCGGCGGGGTCAACTCCCCCGTCCGCGCGATGCGCCAGATCGGTCGCGACCCGCTCTTCGTCGAGCGGGGGGAGCGCTGCGAGCTCGTCGACGTCGACGGCAACCGCTATCTGGACTGGGTCGGCTCCTGGGGGCCGCTGATCCTTGGCCACGCCCACCCGGAGGTCGTCTCCGCCGTCGCCGATGCGGCCCGCCGTGGCACCAGCTACGGCGCCGCGACCGGGGGGGAGGTGGACCTTGCCGAGGAGGTGGTCGCCCGCGTCCCCTCTGCCGAGATGATCCGCATGACCAGCTCCGGCACCGAGGCCGCGATGAGCGCGGTTCGCCTCGCCCGCGCCGCCACTGGCCGCGAGGCGCTCGTCAAGTTCGCCGGCGCCTACCACGGCCACTCCGATGGCCTCCTCGCCGAGGCGGGCTCCGGTCTGGCGACCCTCGCCATCCCGGCCAGCCCGGGTGTGACCAGTGCCCAGACAGCGGACACCGTCGTCGTCCCCTGGAACGACCGCGACGCCGTCTCGCGCGCCCTCGCCGAGCACCCGGTCGCCGCCCTTCTGGCAGAGCCCGTCGCCGCCAACATGGGAGTCGTCCCACCGCAAAACGGCTTCCTCGAGTTCCTGCGCGAGGCGACGACGGCCGCCGGCGCCCTGCTCGTATTCGATGAGGTGATCACCGGTTTCCGCCTTGCTCGCGGCGGCGCCCAGGAGCTCTACGGCGTGTCGCCCGACCTGACGATCCTCGGCAAGATCCTCGGCGGCGGCCTTCCCGCCGCCGCCTTCGCCGGCCCGCGTGAGCTGATGGAGCGGATCGCTCCCGCCGGCGACGTCTACCAGGCAGGCACGCTCTCGGGCAACCCCCTCGCGGTTGCCGCCGGCCTGGCGACGCTGCGCCAGCTCGACGCCGCCGCCTACGACCGCCTCGCCGAGCTGACCGACCGCCTCTCCGCCGGTCTTGCGGAGCTGGCCGGCGACCGCCCACTCCAGGTCGCCTCGGCGCCGGGTCTCCTCACCCTCTTCTTCAGCGACGCTCCTGTTCTCGATTTCGCTTCGGCCTCTGCCTGCGACACCGAGGCCCACGCCCGCTTCTGCCGCGCCATGCTCGAGCGCGGCGTCTACCCGCCGCCCTCTCAGTTCGAGGCATGGTTCGTCTCGCTCGCCCATGAGGAATCCACGGTGGATCGCACCTTGGAAGCGGCAGCCGACTCCCTCGCAGAAGCGCTGCGATGAGCGACCCCTCGGCCGTCCTGCACCGCCTCGCAGCCCAGCTGCGCGACGAGCGCACGCCGATCTCCACGCACGTGGTCGAGCCCACCGAGGAGCCGGCCTTCGGCCTTCTGGCGGCGGCCGGCCCGCGTGCCTCCTCGGCTCCCGACGAGTACTCCCTCCTCGTCGAGTCGGTTCGAGAGGGCTACCTCCTGCACTACGGTGAGCCGCGCCTGCTCGCCGGCCACGACGCCGATCTCGCCCTCCTCGCCGGCGACTATCTCTACGCGCTTGGAATCGAGCGGCTCGCGGCAATGGGCGACATGACGGCCGTGAGCGAGCTGGCCGACCTGATCAGCTTCTGCGCGCAGCTCCACGCGGAAGGCCGCGAGGACGAGGCACCGGCCTTCTGGCGAGCCTCAGCGATCGCGATCGGGGGCGGTCGCTCGGCAGGAGCGAACGAGGGTGCTGGATAGTCGCTTGCCGCCGACGAATCCGTAGGTCGCCCGGACCAGCGGGAAGAAGGCGCCGGGGAACCCGATCGGAGCCGGACAGCCGGCGCTCAGGTAGCTGCGCGTCTTGCCGCCGCTGCGATACATCCGCTTCAGGCTGATCGCCAGTCGAGTCACGTGGACCACCCTGCGGGTGGTCGCCGGCACAGTCGCCGTCAGCCGCGTCCCGAACACCCGGTCCCTCAGCCGCTCCACGGAGAACGGCAGAACGAAGGTGAGTGGCACCGGGGCGTCGCCGTAGACGTGAGCCAGGATCGCCCGACCCCCCTCGAGCTGTCGTCCGTTGAAGGCCGTCACCCGGCCCGTGAAGACGAATGGCGGCTGCTCGGGGAGCGTGACCAGCCCGCTCACGCTGCCAACCCCCACTCGCGCCCCGCCGCACGCGGCCAGCGCCGCGCTGGCGTTCGTTGACCTGATCTCCTCCGGCCGGCATACCGGCAGGTTGCGGTCGTACAGCCTTCCGTTGCGGTTGATGTCCAGCGTGATCCTTCGCAGGGCGGGTGGCAGCCTGCCGTCCGCGGTCCGGACCCTCGCCTCGACCCGCACCGAAACCGGCGCCGACCCCGTGCGCGGCAGCGCCTGCGGCGCGATCCCTCCGCCGAAGGAGACGATCAGGTTCCCCTCCCGCGACAGCTCCGCTCCCGCCGTGCCCGTTGCGACGACCACCAGCGCGGCCGCCAGGCAGGCGCCGCTGCATATCGAAACGCGGCGCGCTCTTCGCAACTCAGGCGAACCGGGACCGTGAGATGGCGCAGTGCGCGAGCGGCGCCAAGAGGGCGGGTGTCGGCGAGGCGCTCCGCATGCCAACATCGTAGGGGCAGCACGACCGCAGCGGCGGTCGAGTCAATACACTCCGGTGTCCTGGATTTGGCTGGTTAGTGGCTGACGAAGCAGACAAGCGCAACGGGGCGGCAGCGACCCCGGGAGAGGAGCGGGCGAAGCCCGACCCGCCCGGCTACTTCGAGGGCGAGTCGATGACCCGCCGCCGCGCTTTCACGATCGCCGCCCAGGGCCTCGGCGGCCTCGCCGGCGCGGCGATAGTGCTCCCAGCCGTCGGCTTCGCCGTCGCCCCGATCTTCCACCGTGGCAAGGAGCGCTGGGAGGCGGTCGGGCCGGTCGACGACTTCGTGGTCGAGACGTACCGCCAGGTGGTCTTCACCGAGACGGAGGGGATCGGCGACGCGGGCAAGACCACCGCCTACGTTCGCAAGAGCTCCAAGGAATTGGGCGAGAGCCCTAACGAGATCGTCGCGATCTCCAACCGCTGCGCCCACCTCGGCTGCCCGGTCCGCTTCGTCGAGGCCGCCGGCAACTTCATCTGCCCCTGCCACGGCGGCGTCTACGACTTCGTCGGCAAAGTGCTCGGCGGCCCGCCGGTGCGCCCGCTTGACCAGTTCCAGACTCGGATCAGAAACGGCCAGGTCGAGGTCGGCCCCCGCTTCAGCGTCACCTCGCAGCTGGAGCCGGTCCGGGCCCGCGACCCCGGCGAGTTCACAGGCGGCGTCTGGGAGTACCTGTATCCGCCGCGTCCCTCGACCTTCCCCCCGCCGAGCGGCTGATCCCTAGGCCATGAAGATCCCCGACTCGATAATCCCCGCACCGCTCCGCAAACCCAGCAAGCCGGGCACGGGAGTTCCCGCCAAGGGCCAGGCTCCCTCCGACCTCAAGACCTCCCCGCCCGAGCGCCCCACCGATCTCCAGCGGGTCACCGACCGCGCCAAAGAGGCCCCGGCCGACGTGCTCGCCTGGGTCGACCAGCGCACCGGCGCCAGCGGCTTCCTCACCGGGATGCTCTACCGCAAGGTGCCGAAGGGGACCAACTGGTTCTACACGCTC
>CAZHZI010000018.1:4149-23955 GCA_964536955.1 uncultured Conexibacteraceae bacterium | reverse complement strand
TGACGATCCGTCCCTCGAACATGACGTGGACGAAGTCGGGCTTCCCCATGTGCAGGATGCGCTGATAGTGGGTGATGATCAGGACGCCCATGTCGGGACCGGCGAACTTGTTGACACCGTCGGCGACGGTGCGCAGCGCGTCGATGTCGAGCCCCGAGTCGGTCTCGTCGAGCACCGCGATCTCCGGTTGCAGCAGCGCCAGCTGAAGCAGCTCCGTCCGCTTCTTCTCCCCACCGGAGAAGCCGTCGTTGAGGTAGCGGCTGGAGAAGTCCTCGGGGATGTTGGCCAGCGCCATGGCCTCGCGGGCGAGCTTGGCGAAGTCTTTGATCTTGATCGGCTCCTCGCCCTGGGCCTCCCGGCGGGCGTTGATGATCATCCGCAGGTACTTGCTGACCGAGACGCCGGGGATCGCGACCGGATACTGGAAGGCCATGAAGAGGCCCGCCTGCGAGCGCTCGTCCGGGTCGGCCTCGGTGATGTCCTCGTCCTTGAACGCGATCGTCCCCTCGGTGACCTCGAAGGCCGGGTGGCCCATGATCGCGTTGGCCAGGGTCGACTTGCCGGACCCGTTCGGCCCCATCAGGGCGTGGACCTTGCCCTTCTCGACGTTGAGGTCGAGCCCGCGCAGGATCTCCTTGCCCTCGGCACTCACATGCAGGTTGCGAATCTCAAGCTCAGCCAACTCAACTCCGTTTCGGTCGATTGTTCGCGGGTTCGGGGCTCGGCTTACGCCGCGCTGCCGACCGGCGCCATGTCCTGTCGGTCCCCGAGGCCACCGAACTCCACCAGCTCAGCCAGCGTCGTGCCCGCCAGGGCCTTGGAGACGCCGCTCTGCACCCGCATCCACAACAGCTTCGTCGCACAGGCGCGGTCGCCATCGCTCTCATGGGAGCACAGAACCTTGCCTTCTGGAACCTCGTGGAAGCACTCCATCGGGGCGATCTGCCCTTCCAGCGCCTCCACCACCGAGTCCATCGTGATCTCCTCGGCCGGCTTGGCGAGGCGATAGCCGCCGTGCGCGCCGCGGGTCGACGTGACGAGGCCGGCCTTGCGCAGTTTCGCGACCAGGTGCTCCAGGTAGGAGAGCGGCAGGTGCTCCGCCTCGGCGACGGCGCTGAGGGAGACTGGCCCCGAGCCGGGCTGGCGGCCCAGCTCGACCATCAGTCGCACCCCGTACTCGGCTTTGGTCGAGAACAACATTCGCTTAAATCCTACAAAAGCGGTCGGTTATGGGGCTGCGGCATAATTCATAGGGCAACCGACGGAGGAGCAAGACAGAGATGACCACCACCAAGCAGTCGACCTTTGGCGCCACGCTGCGCACCACGATCCTGCTGGCGACCCTGTCCGGCCTTTTCGTCGTGATCGGTTTCGCGATCGGCGGCCAGGGCGCCGCCCTTCTCTTCCTCGGGATGGCGGCCCTGATGAACATGGGGGCCTACTTCTTCAGCGACAAGATGGCGCTGAAGATGAGTGGCGCCAAGCCGGTCTCGGAGTCCGAGGCGCCGAAGCTCTACCAGGTGGTCCGGGAGTTGGCCACCCGCGCCGCGGTGCCGATGCCGCGCCTCTATGTGATTCCCCAGGATCAGCCCAACGCGTTCGCGACCGGCCGTAACCCGGAGCACTCCGCAGTCGCGGTGACGCGAGGCATCCTCAGCCTGCTCTCCGAGGATGAGCTGCGCGGCGTCATCGCCCACGAGCTGGCCCACATCAAGCATCGCGACATCCTGATTCAATCGGTGGCGGCGACGATCGGCGCGGCGATCACCTACCTCGGTTACATGCTGCTCTGGTTCGGCGGGGACGAAGACTCGGGCCCCCTGGGGCTCGTCGCCTCGCTGGCGCTGGTTCTGCTCGCCCCGATCGCCGCGACGATCATCCAGCTCTCGATCTCGCGCCAGCGCGAGTTCGCCGCCGACGCCCGGGGGGCGGAGATCTCCGGCAACCCGGAGTCGCTGGCCAGCGCTCTGCTGCGCCTGGATCAGGGGGCGGCGGCGACGCCGATGCACGTCAACCAGGCCGCCGAGCCGCTCTACATCGTCAAGCCCTTCCGCGGCCGGGGCATCGCCAACCTCTTCTCGACCCATCCGCCGATCGAGGAGCGGGTGAAAAGGCTCCGCCAGATGCGCCCTGCCCTCGGCTAGGGCCTCGCTATACTTTTTGAAGTAATGCCGATCCGGATTTAGGAGATTCGATGGAGGTTGCAGCGCGCACGCCGATCGAGGAGATCGAGCCCTTTGAGGCGGCCGCGGAGATCGACGGCGGCGAGGTCGTCCTGATCGACACCCGCGAGCCGCACGAGCACCAGGAGGCTCATCTGGAGGGCGACAAGCTGGTGCCCCCCGGGGTCCTCAAGGACGAAATCGACGGAGCCGCTCCCGACAAGTCGGCGCGCACGATTCTCTACTGCCGCAGCGGCAACCGCTCGGCGATCGCGGCGGCGCAGATGGAGGGGATGGGTTACGAGGACGTCGCCTCAATGGCGGGCGGCATCCTCGCCTGGCAGGAGCAGGGGCTGCCCGTGGTCGCCGTCGAGGGGATGACCCCTGAACAGCGGGATCGCTACTCCCGCCACACGCTGCTCCCCGAGGTCGGGGTCGAGGGCCAGCTGAAGCTGCTGAACGCAAAGGTGCTGCTGCTCGGCGCCGGCGGGCTCGGCGCGCCGACGGCGCTCTACCTGGCGGCCGCCGGCATCGGCACGCTCGGCCTGGTCGACGACGACGTGGTCGACGCCTCCAACCTGCAGCGCCAGGTGATCCACAACACCGAGCGGATCGGCATGCCGAAGACGGAGTCCGCCCGCAAGACGATCGAGGCGCTCAACCCCGATGTCGACGTGGTCGAGCACGACATGCGCCTCGACGCCGACAACATCCTCGACGTGATCCGCGACTACGACGTGATCGTCGACGGGGCCGACAACTTCCCGACCCGTTACCTCCTCAATGACGCCTCGGTTCGCCTGCGCAAGCCGGTCGTGTCGGCATCGATCCTCAGCTTCGACGGGCAGATCTCCACCTTCGTGCCGTTCGAGGGGCCCTGCTACCGCTGCCTCTACCCGACCCCGCCGCCGGCCGAGATGGCGCCGAGCTGCTCCGCCAACGGGGTGCTCGGGGTGATGGCCGGGACGATGGGAACGCTCCAGGCGAACGAGGTGATCAAGCTGGTGCTCGGCGTCGGCGACCCGCTCGTCGGCCGCCTGCTCCTATACGAGGCCCTGGGTACTCGCTTTACCGAGCTGAAGGTGCGGCGCGACCCGAGTTGCCCGATCTGCGGCGAGAACGCGCCGGAGATCCCGGAATCTGAGATGGGAAAGTTTCCCAACTACGAACTCTTCTGCGCCGGAACATGACCGTCGCTTCGCCATGAGTCGATAGGTTTCGCCTGTGGCGACTGTTCGAATCCCCCCAGTCCTGCGCTCGCAGACCGGCGGTCAGCCCGAGGTCGAGGCGGAGGGCTCCAGCGTGGGCGAGGTGCTGCGGGCGCTGGTCGCCGAGCATCCCAATACCGAGAGTCAGCTCTTCGGTTCCGACGGCGACCTCAACCGCTACGTCAACGTCTACCTCAATGACGAGGACGTGCGAGTGCTGCAGGGTTTGGACACCGCCGTCGCGGAAAGCGACACGGTGGTCATCCTGCCGGCGATGGCCGGCGGTCGCTAGCGCTCACCCCGTTTGGCCCACCCCCCTATACTTTTTGAAGTAAGAGGCTGAACGGTGGCGATGCTCCACGACGAACTCCTAAATCGGCCCTGCGGGGGACGCTTCGGCGACATCGTCGAGTCGATCGGCGGCACCCCGATGGTGCAGCTCTCGCGGCTCTCGCCCAAGCCAGAGGTGAAGCTCTACGCCAAGTTGGAGGGGCGCAACCCGACCGGCTCCGTCAAGGACCGCGTCGCCAAGGCGATGATCGAGTCGGCAGAGGCGGACAACCTGATCGAGCCGGGGCAGACGATCCTGGAGCCGACGTCCGGCAACACCGGCATCTCGCTGGCGATGATCTGCAAGCTGCGCGGCTATCCGCTCAAGGTGGTGATGCCCGACAACGTCACCGAGGAGCGCACCCAGCTGCTGCGGATGTACGGGGCGGAGATCGTCTACTCGGAGGGCCCGAAGGGGTCCAACGGCGCGGTCGAGCTTGCCCTCGAGATGGCCGAGGGCAACTCCGGCTACTACATGCCCTACCAGTACGGGAACGAAGCCAACCCCCGCGCCCACTACGAGGGCACGGCGGTCGAGATTCTCGAGGACCTCGACGACGTGACCGCCTTCGTCGGCGGCCTCGGCACGGGCGGCACGTTGATGGGCAACGGGCGGCGGCTGAAGGAGGCCAACCCCGAGACGCTGATCGTCGCCGCCGAGCCGATGCAGGGCGAGCTGGTGCAGGGCCTGCGCTCCCTCGACGACGGCTTCATCCCGCCGATCATCGACCTCTCGATCCTCGACCGCAAGATCATGGTCTCCAACCGCGATGCGATCGTCTGGACCAAGCGTCTGCTGGAGGAGGAGGCGATCTTCGCCGGAGTGTCCTCGGGGGCGATCGCCGCGATCGCGGCCCGCATCGCCGGCGAGCTGGACGGCGGCAACGTCGTCTTCCTGATTCCCGACGACGGCTGGAAGTACCTCTCCTCCGGCGTCTACACGAAGCCGATCGAGGAGCTCGAGGGCATCGACTCCACCGTCTGGTGGTAGCCGAGAGCGCGCGTGGCGCGGCGCATATCTGCGTCCTCGGTCGCTCGCGTGCAGAGCACGCCACGCTCCCCGCGTCCTTGATCTGCTTGGCCACGCCTGCTCTCGGGGGGATTTAGTGCGAATTTCCAAGCAACTGGCTGGCGAGATGGTCGCCCATGCCCATGAGGACGATCCGAATGAGTGCTGCGGGATGGTCGGCGGGGTCGACGGGGAGGCGCGGACCGTCTACCGGGCCGCCAACGCGGAGGCGAGCCCGCTTCGCTACTCGATCGACGCGCAAGAGCAGTTCCGGCTGATGCGGCAGATCGAAGAGGCAGGGGAGGAGCTGGTGGGGATCTACCACTCCCACACCAGGAGCGCCGCCTATCCGTCCCAGACGGACGTCAACCTCGCCGGCTGGCCCGACGCCGTCTATCTGATCGTTTCGCTGGCCGATCCCGAAGCGCCGGACGTCAGGGGCTTCACGATCCGCGACGGCGAGATCGCCGATGCCGAGCTCGTCCTCGAGTAGCGGCGGCCCGCTGGTCAAGGTCGCCTACGCCGGCAACCAGGCCGAGGCGGAGATGATCCAAGGGCTGCTGACCGAGCACGGCATTCCCAGCATGCTGAAACGGACCCGAGGCTTCGACGTCCCCGACTTCCTCGCCGCCGGCCCCCGCGACATCCTCGTGCCCGAGGCGGCTGCCGAGAAAGCGCGCGAGGTGTTGGAGGGGACGCCTGGGGTCCGCTAGGCGATGCTGGGCCGGTTCATCTCGCGCAGGTAGTCGCGCCAGGCCGACTCGATCTCCCCGATATGCGCCTCGAAGGCAGCCTCCAGGGTCGGCTTCGCGCCCCCCGGCAGGAGTCGCAGGGCGAGTCGCTCGCAAGCCTCGGGGCCGCGTTCGTTCTCCAGCAAGTCGAAGATCGTGCCGCCGAGGATCACCGCGTCGCGTCGCGACGGGGGGAAGGAGGGGCGGGCGCTCTCACGCAGGCGGCGAATCACCGCCGCCCGGTAGAGGCCGACCTGACGGGAGAAATACTGCGCTCCGCCCTCCGCCAGCCAGGCCCAGCGCAGGTAGCGCGCGAAGCGGCGTGGCGTCCAGGAGGGCGGAAGGTCGGGATTGTTGGCGGCGACCACCAACTGCGCGTAGAGGCGCTCGGCTGTGCCGCGCAGCGCCTCGCGCGAGTCCTCACCGGCGGCGCGGCGCTCCATGTGGGGGTCGTTGAGGACGTGCAGCTCGGTGGCCATCGCCCAGCCGGCGAGATAGCGGCGACCGGCCGCGGCGGCCGACCAGCGCGCCGCGGGCAGGAACGGGTGGGCAAGCGAGAGCCACACCGGGTTTGTGTGCACGACGACGGTGACGTTGCCAGGGACGGCCTCGAAGCGATCCTCCAGCCGCAGCCGCAGGTCCTCCATGCGATCCAGCGTGCGCTCGGCGAACGCCGTGTCGCCGGTGTCATGGCGCGCGGTGAAGCTGAGCGATTCGGTCTCCACCCAAGGCATCGGCCCCGAGCCTACCTGCGGCGGCTGAAGCTCAGACCAGGACCGGCTCGGCGTCGCCGGTGCAGGCCGACTGGATCTCTTGCCGGGCGCGGTCGAACTCCTCGTCGGCCATCACCGGCGTTCCCTCGAAAGGCAGGTCGCGATCGATCTCGACCCACGAGCGACAGCCGTGGTACTCCTCGCGGACCCGCACCGTGACCGGCCGGGGGATGCGGTGGACCCGCAGCAGCAGGATGTGCAGGGGATGGCGGCGCTTCCAGTTGAGGCGCTTCTCGGCGTAGTCGGGGGTCCATACGTAGAACGGCGAGAGCGCGTCGACGATGCGAGGATCGGTGATCGTCAGGTGATCGGTCACCTCCGCCCAGGCGCGCAACCGGACGCGGTCGGGCTGGGCGATGCCACCGTCCTGGAGCAGGGCCCGGGGGGGTGGCTCCTCGTCGGGCCAGACACCCTCCTCGAGAGCCCGGCGCAGCTCCGGATGGTGGGATTCGCGGACCAGATCGTTCCGCTGGTGGTCGAAGGTCGGGTAGAGGAAGAAGCGCTCGTGGTCGAGCTCGAAGTGTTTGTTCTCCTCGCGGATGCCGCCCTTGCGCAGGGTCAGAAGCTGCTCTCCCTCAGAGAGCGCACGTACTGTTACGGCCCATTCCTTGAAAGCGATCGGCATTTGGAAGCTGTACCTGAGAAGGTTGGTGAAACTGTGACTGGGAGAGGACGCCTCGAACCCTGTCTGAGCAGCGGGTGCCGCCCGGATCGCGCATTCTAGACGAGGGCGGCCGAATCGCCAAATTAACGCTTGGTGAGCTTTCCGCCGCCCCCGGGAGTTTCGATCCGCAGCGTGTCGCCGGGCCGCAGCTCGCCCTCGGCCTTGCCGGGCAGCGCCTCCCCGTTGAGCAGGTCGCGTCCCGGCGCGCCGTCGGCTCCGCCGTCGCGGCCGCGCGGGGCGTGGCGACGCCGCTCGGCGATCAGCGTAAAGCGCATCGGGGCAAGGGCCTCGATCTCGCGCGCGATTCCGTCCCCGCCGCGGTATCGGCCCTCGCCGCCGCTGTCCCGGCGCACCGAAAGCTCGCGCACCCGCAGCGGAAACTCGGTCTCCAGCGCCTCAACGGGGGTGTTCAGCGTGTTGGACATCGCTACGTGGACGGCGCTGGGACCGTCGGCGTCGGGGCAGGCCCCCTGGCCCCCGCCCAGCGTCTCGTAGTAGGTGAAGTCCTCGTTGGCGAGGGTCAGGTTGTTCATCGTTCCCTGCCCTTGGGCGGGAGCACGGCATGCGCCGCCGAGGGCGGAGATCACCAGGTCCGCGACGCGGCTGGAGGTCTCGACGTTGCCGGCGGCGACCGCGGCTGGAGGCCTGGCATTGAGCAGGCAGCCCTCGGGAGCAACCACCGCGATCGGTCGATAGGCGCCCGCCGATGGCGGCGCGTCGGGATCGGTCAGCACACGCACCGCAAAGAACGCTGCCGATTTGGTCACCGAGAGAGGACAGTTGAGGTTGCCGTCGACCTGGAGGTCCGTGCCGGTGAAGTCGAGCGTGAGCGCTTCGCCGGAGATCGTCGCGACGACGCGCAGCGCCACGTCCCGGCGCTCGCCTCCAAAATCGTCCTCCAACAGGTCCTCGGCCTCATACGCGCCGTCGCTCAGCGCCCCGAGCGCGGCGCGGGTGCGTCGCTCCGCGTAGGCGAGGGTCTCGGCCATCCCCTCGCGCAGCTCGCCGATGCCGTGGCGCTCGGCGAGCTCGGCCATCCGAAGGCCTCCGATCCGGTTGGCGGCGCGCTGGGCGCGAAGATCGGCGAGGCGCTGGTGTGGCGAGCGCATCTGCATGGCCAGCGTTTGCAGTGTCTCGTCGTCGACCGGAGTTGGCGGGATCACGATGCCCTCCTCCTCCAAACGGTTCGAGCCGGCGGGCATTCCGCCCGCGGTCGGCCCGCCGACGTCGGCGTGATGTGCGCGACTCGCCACGAACCCGAGCAGCGAGCCTGCGGAGAACACCGGCTCGATCAGCGTGATGTCGGGCAGATGAGTGCCGCCGTCGTAGGGGTCATTGAGAATCCAGGCGGCCCCAGGACGTTGCTCGCGGTCGAGAACCGCGGCGACCGCCTCGGGCATCGAGCCAAGATGGACGGGAATGTGCTCGGCCTGCATCACCATCTCCCCGGATGGATCGAAGAGGGCCGTTGAGCAGTCGCGCCGCTCCTTGATGTTGGCCGAGTGCGAGGCGCGGATCAGGACGGCGCCCATCTCCTCGCAAACGGCGTGTAGGCCGCCGACCATCACCTGGAGGGTGATCGGATCGAGGCGGCTCATGACTTCGCTCCCGGTGGCGTTTTTGTTCCCCATACCGGCAGGAAAGCGCCATGCCGCGTCATTTTGCGGCCTCCGCGCGGATCGTGCCGGCGCCGTCGACCTCGGCGCGCCAGCCGGGCGGTACCACGAGGGTCGCCTCGGGCAACTCGAAGATCGCCGGGCCGTCGGCTCGGGCACCCGCAGCCGGCTCGCCGCGCAGCACGCGGGTTTCCGTCCACTCGCCGTCGAAGCGGGCGGCGCGGGTGCTCTCGCTCAACCGTCCCGGTGCTGAAGCGACAGGTCGCAGTTGGGGCCCAGCGGCGACCATCGCGAGGCGGATGTCGACCAGCTCCACCTCGCCGGCGGGGTCGCGATATCCGTAGCGTTCCTGATGGGCGGTGGCGAAGCGCTCGGCGAGGTCGGCAGGATCCGGATCGACCGGGCCCGGGACGGTCAGCTCGAAGGCCTGGCCGCGGTAGCGCATCCCGTAGGCGACTTCGGGCTCGGCGCCCGGCCACCCACGGCGCGCGCCGGCGATCAGCTCTTCGAGTTCGCGGGCGATCCTCTCCGCGGTCAGCTCCGGCCCTCGCAGCATCACCGTGCGGACGGTGTCGCGGCGGCCCTCTGAGGCGCACAGGCCGAGCGCGGACAGGACGCCCCCGGCGCGGGGGCAGTCGATCCGCTCCACGTCCAGCTCCGCGGCGATCGCCGCCGCGTGCATCGGGCCGGCGCCGCCGAAGGGCAGCAACGCGAAGCGGCGGGGATCGACGCCGCGCTCGACGGTCACCACCCGCAGCGCCCGAACCATCTCCTGGTTGGCGACGCGGACGATGCCCTCGGCGGTCTCGATTCCTCCGAGGCCGAGCGAGGCGCCCAACTCCCCGATCGTCGCACGGGCTGCCCCGACGTCAGGGGCGACGCCGCCGGCGAGGCGCGAATCCGCGGCGAGGTACCCCAGCAGCAGGTTGGCATCGGTGACCGTGGGCTCCGTCCCGCCCCGGCCATAACAGGCGGGCCCGGGCTCGGCGCCGGCCGAGCGTGGCCCGACCCGCAGCGCTCCGCCGGTGTCGCGCCAGCCGATCGAGCCGCCGCCCGCGCCCACCGTGTGGACGTCGACCATGGGAAGCTGGATCGCCCTGCCACCGATCGTGCGGGCGTCGGTCCGCCGCACGTCGCCGTCCTCGACTACGCAGACATCGCACGAGGTCCCGCCCATGTCGAAGCCCAAGGCGTTGCCGTCGCCAGAGACGCAGGCGAGCAGGCCGGCGCCGACCGCCCCCGCGGCGGGGCCGGAAAGGACGCTCCAGGCTCCGGCGCTGGCCGCTTCCTCGATGCTCGCGACGCCGCCGGAGGAGCGCATCACCAGCGGCCGGGGCAGTTCAGCCGCTTCGGCGGCCTCGCCGAGTTGCTCCAAATAGCGGCCGAGCAGGGGACTGAGGTAGGCGTCGATTGTCGTCGTCGAGCAACGCTCGTACTCGCGGAAGCGTGGCAGCACCTCGTGGGAAACAGAGACATGGACATCGGGCAGCTCGCGACGCAGGTGCTCGGCGATGCGGCGCTCGTGCTTGGGGTCGAGGTAGGAGAAGAGCAAGCAGACGGCGACCGACTCGGCGCGGGACTCTCGCAGCGCGTCGGCGAGCCGTTGAGGCTCCTCTGGGCCGAGTGGCTCGACCACGCCACCGGCCCCGACCCGCTCGGCCGCCTCGAAGCGCAGCTCCGGCTCGACCAGCGGGGTCGGCTTCGGGGCGCAGAGGCGGTAGAGGTCGGCACGGTCTTGGCGGCCGATCTCCAGCAGGTCGGCGAAGCCGCGGGTGGCGATCAGCGCGGTGCGCGCACCGCGCTCCTCGAGCAGGGCGTTGGTGCCGACGGTCATCCCGTGAGAGAAGGCCTTCACGTCGGCGGCGCTTGCACCTGCTCTTCGAAGCACCTCTTCGACAGCCGCCATCGTCCCCACTGCCTCCGCGCCGGGGGTGGTCGGCACCTTGGCGGTGTGGAGCACCGCGCCGTCGAAGAGAACGGCGTCGGTAAACGTCCCTCCTACGTCAACCCCGAGCAGCACTGGGACGAAACTAGCTCAGCGCCACTCCTCGCGGCGAACCTGGCCGTCTGCCGCGAGGACGAAGTGGACTCCGTCCAGCTCGGGATCGATACCGGGATAGTCGGCCCGGAGGTGGCCCCCCCGCGATTCGCGCCGTTGCAGGGCGCAGGCGGCGATCGCGCCCGCGAGGGGGTAGGGATCGCTGGATAGTTCGCTCAGCTCGTCGGGTCGGCGCAGCGGCCCGGCCAGGCGCCAGACAGCGTCGCGTGTGTCTTCGGTCGGCGGTTGGAAGCGCCACTCGGGCAAGGGCGGTCGCTCTGGCGGGGCGTCTTCGCGCAGCGCCGCGGCCGCGGTCCGAGCGCCGAAGACGAAGCACTCGCTGAGTGAGTTGGAAGCGAGCCGGTTGGCCCCGTGCAGGCCGGTGCAGGAGCATTCGCCGACCGCATACAGACCGGAGAGGGAGGAGCGTCCGTCAAGGTCGACCGCGACGCCGCCCATCACGTAGTGGGCGGCCGGGGCAATCGGCACCGGCGCCGACCGGGCGTCCAGTCCGGCCTCGGCGAGGGAGGAGAAGACGCTGGGGAATCGAGCGGGGTCGACCGGTCGCAGGTCCAGGCGAACGTGGGAGGAGCCGTCAGCCTCGATCCGGTCGAGGATCGCCGCGGTAACCGCGTCGCGCGGGGCGAGCTCGTCGGTGAAGCGCCGGTCTGAGGCGTCGAGCAAGATCGCCCCCTCGCCGCGCACGGCCTCGGTTATCAGCAGCCCGTCGAACGCGGTGCCGGGCAAAGCCAGGGCGGTGGGGTGGAACTGGCAGAACTCGAGGTCGGCGAGGTCGGCGCCCGCCGCCGCAGCAAGGACGGGCCCTGCGCCGATCGCCCCCCAAGGATTGGTGGTTCGCTTCCAGAGCGCCGCCGCGCCGCCGGTCGCCAGCACCGTCGCCGCGGCGACGAGCGGCCCCTTTTCGGTCAGCGGCCCGTGACAGCGCTCGCCGTCGCTCCACAGCGCCAGGGCGGAGGTCTTCTCCCAGACCTCGATTCTCGACTCGGCGGCGACCATCGCTGCCAGCTTCGAGGTGATCTCGTGCCCGGTCTGGCTGCCGCCGGAATGGACGATGCGCCGCCGTGTGTGGCCTCCCTCGAGGCCGAGCGACAGCTCGCCGTCCTCGTCGCGGTCGAAGACGACGCCGCGGCCGATCAGCTCCCGGACGGCTTCCGGCGCCTCTTCGACCAAGACCTGTACCGCCGCGGGGCGGCACAGCCCGCGTCCGGCCGCGATCGTGTCGGCGGCATGGCGCTCTGGCGAGTCGCCGGGCTCCAGTGCGGCGGCGAGCCCACCCTGGGCCCAGAAGCTGGCGCTCTGAGAGAGCGGCGTGCGGGACACGAGGCACACCGAGGCCCCCTGCTCCGCCGCCCGCAGCGCCGTCCAGAGGCCGGCCGCGCCACCGCCGACGACGGCGACGTCAAACTCCGCCGTTGCCGCTATCGCCGCGCCTCGCGCCGGATCGCCTCGACCTGCTCGCGCAGCCAGGCGGCCGCCGATTCGCGGGCGCGTGCCTGCTCGTCGGCGACCGCGGCTTCCGCCCCGGCGGCGCGTCGCTCGGCGTCCTCGACTCGTTTCTCGATCTCCGCGAGCCGGCTCTCGGCGGTGGCGATCGCTCCCTCCTTGGCCTCGCGCTCGCGGCGCAGCTCGTCCTGGTGGGCGGTTCGCAGCTCCTCCAGCGCCCCGGCGGCGCGCTGGCGCTCTTCCTCGAGGCGCGCGCTCAGCTCATCGACTTTCGGCTTGGCGGTTTCTTCGCTCACTGGGTGCTCAATCTATTACGAGGTACAGAGAACGTCACGGTAGGCCTCGACCACCCTCTCGGCCATTCGCGCCGCCGAGAGGGAAGCGGCCCGGGAAGCGCCTTCCACCCGCGGGTCCCGCGCATCCAGATGGGTACGGGCGGCGGCGTTCCAGGCTTCCACGGCGAAGGGGGCGCAGAGCGTGCCGGCGACGCCGCTCAGCGCGAAGGGGGCGATCCCGACGGGGGTGGAGAGGACCGGCACATCGCAGGCGAGGGCCTCTACGCAGGCCAGGCCGAACCCTTCGTAGTCGGATGTGACGAGGACGGCATTTGCGGCGTTGACCCAGAGCGGCATCCGGTCAGGATCGATTGCTCCGCCGGTCAGCAGCTCAGCCTCGCTCGCCGCCGCCAGCTCCCTGGCCCGGTCGGCGCGCTTCTCCGGTCGCTGCGGGTTGGCGGGGAAGAGCAGATAGCGGCCCGCAGGATCAAGTCCCAGCTCCCGCCGCGCCTTCTCCCGCGGCAAGCGGCGAAAGCGGCTGAGGTCGGGCCCGCAGGGCAGCACCGCCGAGCCGGGGACGGGGGGCAGCCCCGGTCGCCCGTCTTCGGAGGCAAAGAGCGCCCGCGAGACGCCCGCGACGAGCTGGGCCCGCCAGGCGAGGCGTCGCGACATAGGGCCCACCACGCTGTGTCGCACGTCGGTTCCGTGGAAGGTGACGATCAACGGCCGCGCCCCGGCCAGGCGGGCGCACCACCCGGGCAACCCATAGTGGGCGTGGACGAGGTCGAAGCGCTCGCGCCGCAGCAGGCTGCGCAGGCGGCGGGTCGCCGGTATGTACTGACCGGACCCGGGCGGGAAGCCGAACACCTCCACCTCGACGCCATGGCGCCGCACCGCATCGATCTGGTCGTGGACCCAACGCCCCCGCTGCGGGGCGGATGCGTCGGGCAGGAAGTTGGTGACGAGCAGAACGCGCACGGTGGTGGGTGAGGGTATCCCCGCATCCCTCGCCGGGGTAGGGCCTGACGTCGGTGCCCCGTCACTTGCGAAATCCACATTCGCGCCATCGATTCGGCACTCCCACGTCTAGATCGCTCACTCCTGACCGCCGAGCATCGAGGCCCAACCGAGACAAGGAGGGCTTCGATGATCTATGCGTTGATGGGGTATCTGCACGCCGTCGCCGAACAGAGGGTGCGGGCGATCCGCAGCCTTGCCGAGCGGGAGCGCGGGCAGGGAACGGTCGAGTACGTCGGCCTGATCCTGCTCGTCTCGCTGTTGATGGTGGGGATGGTGGCTGCGATGAAAGGCTTCAACGGCAAACAGGGAACAGAGCTTGCCGATGTGATCGTCGACAAGATCAAGGAGGCCGTCGACAAGGTCACGTTCAAATAGGGACGGGCATGCGCGGCGGGGACGTCGGCCGTCCCCGCCGCTTTGAGAGACTGCGCCCGGATGCCCGCCTCTCGCAGCTACGATCGCGCTCCCGCCGACAACAGACCGGTGACGATCGATCCTGGTTTCGTCGCGACCGCCGACGGCTCGGCGCTGATTTCGATCGGCAAGACGCGGGTCATCTGCACTGCCTCGGTTAGCGACTCGGTGCCGCGCTGGATGGTGGGCCGCGGCAGTGGCTGGGTTACCGCCGAATACGCGATGTTGCCCGCATCGACCGGGGACCGCAAGGCGCGCGACATCTCGCGCGGCAAGCAGGACGGCCGCGGCGTGGAGATTCAGCGGCTGATTGGCCGGGCGCTGCGGGTGGTCGTCGACTTCGAGGCGATGGGCGAGCGAAGCGTCTACGTCGACTGCGACGTGCTCCAAGCCGACGGCGGTACCCGCTGCGCGGCCATCACCGGCGGCTATGTGGCCTTGCGCCAGGCCTTTCAAAAGCTGCTCGACGCTCGGGAGATCGATCAGATGCCACTCACCGGCACGGTGGCGGCGATCAGCGTCGGCGTCGTCGACGGGCGGGCTCTGTGTGACCTCGACTACGCCGAGGACTCTGCCGCCGAGGTTGACGCGAACGTGGTGATGACCGGCGAAGGGGGGCTGGTCGAAGTGCAGGCCACAGCGGAGCGGATGCCGCTTTCCCGCGCCTCGCTCGACGAGCTGCTCGGCTTCGCCGAGGGCGGAATCGCCCGCCTGCGGGAGGTGCAGGAGCGGGTTTCATGATCCTCGCCACTCGCAACGAGCACAAGTTGCGGGAGCTTGCCGAGATTCTGCGGGGGGTGGAGCTGCGGCCCCTGCCGTCCGAGATGGAGATGCCAGCGGAGGACGGCGACAGCTTCGCCGCCAATGCGCTGATCAAGGCGCGCGCCGCGCGGGCGGCCACCGGTGAGGAGGGGATCGCCGACGATTCCGGGATCGTCGCCGCGGCGCTGGACGGACGCCCCGGCATTCGCTCCGCCCGCTTTGCCGGCGAGGGTGCCAGCGACGAGGAGAATCTCGCGAAGCTGCTGCGCGAGGTCGCCGCCGCGGGCGAGGAGCGCCGCGCCGCGTACGTCTGCGTCATCGCTCTGGTTGCCGGCAACGGGGAGGAACTGACCTTCGAGGGCCGCTGCGAGGGGCGGCTGACGATGGAACCGCGCGGCGAGGGCGGCTTCGGCTACGACCCGGCCTTCGTCCCCGACGACACCGGCCCCGGCGACCAGCGCACGATGGCCGAGTTGAGCCCGGCCGAGAAGCACGCGATCAGCCACCGAGGTCGGGCGGCGCGGTTGCTCGCCCGCCACCTCGAGGTCGCCTCGGAGGCATTCAGGTGATTCGCACCAAAAGCGGTGCCGCCGCCCTCTCGATCGTCTCCAACGCGATCCTGATCGCGATCAAGCTCGCGGCGGGCGCGGTCACGGGGTCGATCGCGATCCTCACCGAGGCGATTCACTCGCTGATCGACCTGGTCGCCTCTGTGGTCGCCTTCGTGTCCGTCCGCAAGGCGGATGAGCCCGCCGACGCCGATCACCCCTACGGACATGAGAAGGTCGAGAGCCTGGCGGCGACGATCGAGGGGATGCTGATCCTGGTCGGCGCCGGGATCATCATCTACGAGGCGACCCGCCGGTTGGTCACAGGGGCCGAGGTCGAGTTGCTCGGCGTCGGGATCGCCGTGATGGGTTTCTCGGTGCTGGCCAACCTGGCCGTCTCCACAGTTCTCTACCGCCAGGCGGCGGCTCACGAATCGCCTGCGCTGGAGGGCGACGCCGCGCACCTGCGCACCGACGCGATGACCTCGGCGGGGGTTCTGGTCGGCCTCGTCCTGGTCGAGGTGACGGGCAGCGCGGCCTTCGACTCGATCACGGCGCTGCTCGTCGCCGCGGCGATCGTCACGGCGGGGATAAGAATCATCCGCCGCTCCTCGGGCGTCCTCGTCGACGAGGCGCTGCCGCCGGTGGAGATGGACCGGATCGAGGCGGCGATCGCGGCGGCGCGCACACCGGAGGTCGCCGGATACCACAAGCTGCGCGCCCGAAGGGCAGGCAGTCGCCGGCACATCGACTTTCACCTCCAGTACCGCTCGGGCACCAGCCTCGAGCGCGCCCATGAGTTGGCTCATCAGATGCGCGCTTCTATCGAGGCGGAGATCCACGGCGCCGAGGTCCTCATCCACGTCGAGCCGGAAACCTCCTTCCATGACCCGGACCGCGACATCGGCCCCTACCGCGCGGGCTAGGGGCCGGGCAACAAGTTGACCGCGGCGGCCAGGCCGACCGCCCCGACCGTGACCGCGTACCCGGTGTAGCCGCTGATCGCGAACAGCACCACGGCGATCGCGCAGACGGCGACGACGACGACCCACGATGCTCGAGCCAGGGGCACGGCCCGGTATTTTCACCCAGATGCCCGACGGTGCCGTCACACAGGTCGTTTCCGGCGATGCCGAGCACGCGCTCGCCTTCCTGGCTGAAATGTCCCCCGACCTGCGCGGCGGGGCGATCCTCGACTCGAAGGGCGCTGTGCTGGCGGCGAGCGAGCACCCCGATCGCTGGCGGGAGGACGCCGCCGCGCTGTTGGGGGTCGCGGATCGAGCCGGCTCGGAGCCGGTCGCCCAAATCCACATCGCGACGGAGCAGGGGGAGGTCTTCGCGGTGCGTCACGGGGGCCTGGCCGCGGTGGCGGTGACCGAGCGCTTCGCCCTCGCCTCGCTGATGTTCTTCGATATGCGCTCGGTCCTGCGGGACCTCGCCAGGGGCGGGGACGGAGAGGCGGGCTAGTGCCTCCGAAGCCGCATCGGCTGTTGCTCGACCGGGTCTCCGGCTACGCGGATGAGGCGGCTGCCTACATGCGCCGCCGCCGCGTTTCCCGCCGTCCCTTCGCGCGCCTCTACTACGGGGGCGGGCGCAGCAACGACCACGCCGCCGACTCTGTCGCCGGCGGCGAGCTGTTCGTCGCGGCGGGGAGGCTGATCGAGGTTCCCGAAAGGCGACCCAAGCCTTGACCTTGATCGAGCCCGCCGTCGCCGAGGGTGTCATCGCCCGGGCGTTGGCCTCTGGCGGAGAGTTCGCCGAGGTCTTCGCCGAGCGGCGCAGCGGCCTGGCGATGTCGATCGACGAGTCGCGGATCGAATCGGTCCAGTCCGGCGCCGAGGAAGGGGCGGGTGTCCGGGTCGTGAGCGCCGGCACCACCTACTTCGCCCATGTCGACGGCCTCGACCCCGACGACCTCGAGCGGGCCGCGGGCGAGGCCGCCTCCGCTTTGCACGGCGATCGCGCCGAGCCGCGCCCGCTGCAGGCGGCTGCGACGATTCCGCAGCCGATTGAACGACCCCCCGCCGACGTGCCGGCCGGGCGCAAGGCCGAGCTGTTGCGCGAGCTCGACGAACGTGGACGCGCTCAGGGCGATGAGGTCGTCCAGTTCTCGGCCTCCTACAGCGAGGCGCGCCGGGAGGTGGCCATCGCCAACTCCGACGGGCTGTTGACGGGCGACGACCGCACCCGCCTCCGCCTTGGCGCCCAGGTCGTGGCGCGTCGCGGAGACACGGTCGAGACCGGCTTCGAGACGCTTGGAGCTCACCGTGGCTTCGAGCTGCTCGACGGCGACCCGGCGGGGATCGCCGAAGCGGCTGCCAGCAAGGCGCTGACCCTGCTCGATGCCGATCCCGCACCGGCCGGCTCGATGCCGGTCGTCGTCGGCGGAGGCTTCGGCGGCGTCCTCTTCCACGAGATGACCGGCCACGGGCTCGAAGCCGACCATGTCCAGAAGGGAGCGAGCGTCTATGCCGGCAAACTAGGCGAGGTAGTTGCCCAGCCGCTGCTGAGCGCCTATGACGACGGCTGCCTGCCGGGGGAGTGGGGCACCGATGCGATCGACGACGAAGGAGTGCCCACGCAGAAGACCCTGGTGGTCGAGGACGGGCGGCTGACCTCCTTCCTCTACGACGGGCTGCGCGCCGATCGCGACGGCGTCGCCTCGACCGGCAACGGCCGCCGCGAGAGCTTCCGCCACCTGCCGATCCCGCGCATGACGAACACCTACATCGCGCCCGGGGACGCCGAGCCCGAGGCGATGATCGCCGGGGTGCGGAAGGGCTTCTACGCAGTCTCCTTCGCCGGTGGCCAGGTCGACCCGGCCACCGGCGATTTCGTCTTCGGCGTCTCGGAGGGCTACCTGATCGAAGGCGGCAGGGTGACGCGGCCCTGCCGCGGCGCCACCTTGATCGGCAACTGCCTCGATGTCCTGGCGGCGATCGACGCGGTGGGCAGCGACTTCGAGATGAAGACCGGCTTTTGCGGCAAGGGCGGCCAGAAAGTGCCGGTCGGAACCGGTCAGGGCCATGTGCGGATCGGAGCGATGACAGTCGGAGGGACGCAGGTTTGATCGACTTCGCGAAGCGAGCCGTCGAGATGGCGCTCGCCGCAGGGGCGGGGGCCGCCGAGGCCTACGCCGCCGAGGAGAGCGGCCGGGAGGTGCGCGTCCACGGCGGCGAGGTCGAGAGCCTCACCGCGGCTACCCAGCGCGGCATCGGCGTGCGCGCTTGGATCGGCGGCCGGGTCGGGTACGCGTACGGCACCGACCTCTCCGAGCCCGGTGTCGGCGCGGTCGCCGACCGCGCCGCGGAGGCGGCGGGGATAGCCGACGAGGATGAGTTCGCCGGTCCTCCCGGCCCCGGCGGCGCTGCTTCCGCCCTCGAAGGGCTCACCGACCCGTCGGTCGCGGCATGGCCGACCGCCCGGGTCGCCGAGCTCGCGCTCGCGGTCGAGCAGGCGGCAGTCGACGCCGACCCGAGGATCGCCGGCGTCGAGCAGGCGGTCTACGCCGAGAGCGCCGAGCGCGTCGCGATCGCCTCCTCGAGCGGCGTCGAGGGACGATTCGAGGCGTCCAGCTGCTACGCCTATCTGCAGGCCTTGGCCGATGGGGAGGGAAGTCGCGAGACCGGTCTCGGATTTGGCCTCGCCCGCGGCCCCGCCGGGCTCGACCCGATCGCGATCGGTCGCGAGGGCGCCGAGCGTGCCGTCTCGATGATCGCCGCAGGCAAGCCGGCCTCCCGATCCTGTCCCGTGGTCCTCGACCCAACCGTCGCCGCCAGCTTCGTCGGACTGATCGGGGGGACGCTCGGCGCCGACGCTGTGCAGCGCGGCCGCTCGCCGTTCGCCGAGCGGCTCGGCGAGGAGGTAGCCGGTGAGACGCTGGTCCTCCACGACGACGGGCTCGACCCCGGTGGCCTCGCCTCGGCGCCGTTCGATGGCGAGGGGGTCCCCCGCCGTCGAACGACACTGATCGAGGGGGGGAGACTTCGCACCTATCTCTACGACACCTACACCGCCCGGCGCGGCGGCGCTGCCTCGACCGCCAATGCGGGGCGCGGCGGCTACCGGACCCAGCCTTCCGTCTCTCCCTCGAACCTCATCGTCACGCCCGGCGTTCTGTCTTTCGAGGAGCTGCTGGGACAGGCGGGCGACGGTGTCTACGTCACCGACGTCGCCGGCCTGCACTCGGGTGTCAATCCGGTCTCCGGCGTTTTCTCGGTGGGCGCCTCCGGGAGGGAGATCGTCGCCGGCGAGCTTGCCGCGCCGGTGCGCGAATTCACCATTGCCAGCGATCTCGTCTCGATGCTCCGCGCCGTTGGCGCAGCCGGCGCCGAGGCGCGCTGGGTTCCCTTCGGCGGCTCCGTGAGCACGCCGCCGCTGCTGATCGACGTGATGACGGTCAGCGGCTCGTAGCCCCCTACGCACGAACCGCCGAGCTCGCTGTTAGATTGCCCGCGTCTTCAAACACGAGGAGGAGCTTCGACGTGACTAAGGCTGAGTTTCTGGACCAACTGGCGGGCGACGATCGGATTGGCAGCAAGAAGGCTGCCGGCGACGCCGTCGACGCAATGCTGGAGGCGATCACCGGTGCGCTGAGCAACGGAGGTGATGTCAACTTCACCGGCTTCGGCAAATTTCACGTCGCCGAGCGTGGCCCTCGGCAGGGCGTCAACCCCCGCACCGGGGAGCGGATCACGATCCCGGGCGGCAGGGTCCCCCGCTTCTCCGCCGGCTCGGCCCTGAAGGCCAAGGTCAAGGGCTGAGCAAGGACGCTTTCGCGGATCGGCTTTTT
>CAZHZI010000018.1:0-4139 GCA_964536955.1 uncultured Conexibacteraceae bacterium | reverse complement strand
CGGCTTGCGGCGCTCGTCGAAGAGCGCCGCAGCCAGATCTGCCTCGGCCTCGACCCAGACCCTGCGCAGCTGGGGCCGGAGGGCGAGGCCGAGGCGGCCGGCGACGACGTGCCGGCCGCTGTGCGGGCGGGGCGGGCAGTCGCAGCCCACTGCAGGTCGCTGATAGAGCGTGCGGGCCCGGCCTGCGTCGCGGTCAAGCCGCAGCTGGCCTGCTTCGAACGGCTCGGCGCTCCCGGTTGGGCGGCGCTCGCGGATGTCTGCGACACCGCTCGTAACGCCGGCCTGCTCGTCATCGCCGACGGCAAGCGCGGCGACGTTCCGGTCACCGCCGCGGCCTACGCGCAGGCGCTGGTCGGCGAGACGCCGACTCCCTGGGGCGCGGTCGGGGGTCTCGGCGCCGACGCCTTCACCGCCAATCCGCTGCTCGGCGGGGATGCGCTGGAGCCGCTGGTCGAGGCGGCCGCGGACGCAGGGGCAGGCGTCTTTGCCCTGGTCCGCACCAGCAACGCCGGGGCCGCCGACCTGCAGGATCTGCCCGCCCCCGAGCGGCCGCTGCACGAGAGGCTCGCAGCCATTGTCGACGAGCTCTCCGAGCGCCTGGCCGGGGAAGGGAGCCTGAGCGGCATGGGCGCGGTCGTCGGCGCCACGGAGCCCAAGCACCTCCTCCGCCTGCGTGAGCTGATGCCACGGGCGATCTTCCTCATCCCCGGAGTGGGCGCCCAGGGCGGGCGACCCGAGCACCTCGGCCCCGCCTTCGTTGCCGGTCCCGCCTCGGGCATCGTCGCCGCTTCGCGCGGGATCGCCGCCGACCCCAACCCGGCCGCCGCCGCCGAGCGCCTCAGGGCTGCCGTCTGGGAGGTTTCCACCGCTTAGGCCTTTCGGAGCGCCGCTACCATCGTCGGCGCTCATCGATCCCCAGCCACCTCCCATGGAGAAACGCGCCACAGCCAGCGCCCGGGTACTTGCCTCGACCGCTCTGGTCGCGGCCTTTCTGGTGCTGGTCGTGATCGTCTCGGCCAGCATGGATGGCGATTCGGACCCAAAGAGACCGGCTGGGGAGGTGACGACGAAACGCGCGGGGGGAGGCAAGGTGGCTGCGGCCTACGTCGTCCAGAACGGCGACACGCTGACCTCGATAGCGCGCAAGACCGGCGTGTCGGTCGCTCGCATCCAGGAGCTCAATCCCGGCGTCGACCCCCAGATCCTGATCTCCGGCGAGAAGCTGCAACTTCGGTGAGCGCCAGAGTCGTCACGGTGGCAGTCGGGTATCCCCGCCTGTGACGACTTTGGCGCGAGCGGTCGTGATCTCCCGGCGCCTCGCCATCGCTCTGGCGGCGGTGCTGGCGGTGCTCGCGGTTGGATCCGGCTCCGCCGTCGCCAAGCAACCGCGACTCGAGGCCCGGGCCTGGACGCTGATCGACACCCGCACCGGCGACGTGCTCGCCTCCCATGCGGCGGCGCAGCGCCTGCCTGTCGCCAGCACGACCAAGTTGATGACCGCCTACGTGGCGATGAAAGCGCTGCCGCTTGGGGAAGTCGTGCGGGCCGCGCCGTATTACCCGATCTATGGCGAGTCCCTGCTGGGGCTACAGCCCGGGCAGCGGGTCAGTGTGCGCGACCTCCTCTACGGGCTGATCCTGCGCAGCGGCAACGACGCCGCCTACGGTCTCGCCGTCGCGGCGGCCGGCTCAGAGCATCGCTTCGTCCGCCAGATGAACCTCCGGGCAGCGGCGCTCGGTCTCGCCGACACCCACTACGCCAACCCGATCGGCCTCGACCAGGCCGGCAACCATTCGAGCGCCCGTGACCTGACCACATTGGCGCGGCGGCTGCTCGACATCCCCGTCTTCGCGAGGATCGCCGACTCGCGCAGCGCTGAGCTGCGCAGCCTCCGCCCGCCGCGACGGATAGACACCCTCAACGACCTGCTGCTGCGGGCCCCGTGGACAACCGGGGTGAAGACCGGTCACACTTTCGGGGCCGGTTACGTGCTGGTCGGGTCGGCGAGCCGCAAGGGCACGGAGCTGATCTCGGCCGTGATCGGCGCGCCGACCGAGACCGATCGCGACCTTGAGACCCTGCGCCTGCTCGACTACGGTTTCTCGAAGTACAGCAGGCGGGTGGCGATCCGGGCCGAGGAGGAACTCGCCTCGCCCGCGATCGCGTTCTCGGGCGGCGAGCTGCCGCTGCGCGCCGCCAGGACGGTTGCGATCGGTCTCCGCCGCGGCCAACGGCTGACCGTCGCGGTGCGGGCACCGGACGAGGTCGCGGGCCCGGTCCGGGGCGGCGCCGTCCTCGGCCGGGCGATCGTCTCCGTCGACGGCCTGCGCGCTGCGTCCGTGCCGCTGCGGGCCGGCCGCTCGATTCCGGAGGCGACCCCCGTGGACCGGGTGCGCAGCTTCATCGAGGGCCATGCGATCGCGATCGGCTTGGGTATCTGCGTGATACTGATTGGAGCAGCGATCCTGCGCCATCGCCGGCGCCGAACCGAAGGAGAGGAAACGATCCGGGCGAATCGCGAGGAGAGGCGGGTTGCGAGGCAGCGGCGCCGCGAGGAGGGAACGGTCAAGTGATTCTCACCGTCACCCTGAACGCGGCGGTCGACCGGACCGTCGCGGTGCCGAATTTCCGCCTCGCCCATCGTCACAGGGCGGTTGAGAGCCGCACGGTCGCCGGCGGCAAGGGCATCAACGTCGCCCGGGCCCTGAGCCTGCTGGGCCGGCCGGTGATCGCCACCGGCTTCGCCGGCGGGCCGACCGGGACCCGGGTGATGGAGCAGTTGCGCGAGGAGGCGGTGCTCACCGACTTCACACGGATCGCCGGCGAGACGCGGATCAACATGGCGGTAATCGACCCGACCTCGGGGGAGCAGACCGAGATCAACGAGCGCGGCCCGGCGGTCAGCCCTGAGGAGGTCGAGGCCTTCTTCGAGCGCATCCGGTACCTGGCGAGCGGCGCCAAGATCTGCGTGCTGGCCGGAACGCTTCCACCCGGCGCCCGCGATGACGTCTACGCCCGACTCGTCGAGGATCTGCGGGGTGCCGGCGTCACCGTCCTGCTCGACGCGGAAGGCGAGCCGATGCTGTCCGGCCTGCGCGCCGGCGCCTCGGTCGTCACCCCCAACGAGCGTGAGGCGGAGGAGCTGGTGGGTCAGGAGTTCGCCGATCGCGGCGACCTCGCCCACGGCCTTTCCGAGCTGGTCCGCCTGGGCGCCGGGGAGGCCGCGATCACCCGTCCCGACGGCTGCGTTGCGGTTGTCGGCGAGGGCTCCGAGCGCCGCTTCGTCGAGGTCCGCACCGAGCCGCTGAACCCGGTTTCCACAGTCGGCTCCGGCGACGCATTCGTAGCCGGCTACGTCGCCGCTCGCTATGACGACCGCCCGCCCGGCGACTGCCTCGCCTACGGCGTCGCTTGCGGCGCCGAGTCGACCCAGCACTTCGGCGCCGGCACGGTCGACCGCAGTCAGGTGGAGCAACTGCTCCCCGAGGTCGAGGTGCGCGATCTGGAGGTCCCCGCCGAGGTGTAGTCTGGCTGCTCAAGCCACCCTGGAGGACCAATGGAGATCGACATCGGTCGAGGCAAGAAGGGGCGGCGCGCCTACGGATTCGACGACATCGCGATCGTCCCCTCGCGCCGCACCCGCGATCCCGACGACATAGACATCAGCTGGACCCTCGGTCCCTACCGCTTCGAGCTTCCCCTCGTCGCCTCCGCGATGGACGGGGTGGTCAGCCCCGACACCGCCGTGCTGGTCAACGAGCTGGGCGGGCTCGGGGTGCTCAACCTCGAGGGGATCTGGACTCGCTTCGAGGACGCTGAGGAGCATCTGGAGAAGATCGCCGCGGCGCCCAAGCACGTGGCGACGCGGCTGATGCAGGACATCTACGCCGAGCCGGTCAAGCCGGCGCTGATCCACAAGCGGGTCGCCGAGATCAAGGAGCGGGGCGCGGTCGCATGCGGCTCGCTCACGCCACAGAAAGTCCGCGAGTACTACGAGATCGCGGTCGAGGCGGGCCTGGACATCCTCGTCATCCAGGGCACGGTGATCTCAGCCGAGCACGTCTCGACCACGGTCGAGCCGCTCAACCTGAAGGAGTTCATCGCCGAGCTGCCCGTTCCGACCGTGGTCGGCGGCTGCG
>CAZHZI010000017.1:0-25240 GCA_964536955.1 uncultured Conexibacteraceae bacterium | reverse complement strand
CTCCTCTTGAGTGAGCGTGGCGGCGCCTGGCGCTACGCACGCGGCTTGTCTGGCGGTGCTGGATTGGAAGGCTTGGTTGGGGAGATCGAGGGAACGATCGAAGAGACGACTCCGGTCATTGCCGGAACCGTTGAAGCTGGACGCGGTCGATCTCTTCGCGTGGCGTCTCACCTGCTGTGTCTCCTCTCGTAAGAGCCCCTTCCCGAGGGGTCTCTGTCCCTGTTTCGTCCCTGTTTCCCTGAAAGGCTGCTCCTGCCCGCTACCTAACGGGGCTGAGTTCCCTGTGATCCGTGTGCGCTAACGAACATCAGCGTTTCTGGATTGCACTTAAGATAGACACCGTGGATGGACGTGTCAACCCTTCGGCGGGGGAAGCCGGAATTCTAAGTAGCGGACAAGGGGGCCAGAGGCAGCACGAAACGAGCAGCTTTGGCTGAGAATGCGGGAAGGCGGAGTCAGCGACGATCGACTACAAGCAAGCTGCCCGGTTCGAATCCGCTTCCGGGCGTCAGCGCTTGGTGCGCTTCTTGCCCTTGCCCTTCTTACCGCAGTCGTTCCCGACCGTCGGCTTGAGGACCAGGCGGCGACCGTTCTGGGCGTTCATCTTGACCGTAGCGCGGTTCTTGGCTTTGCAGAGGCTGCGGGAGTTGACCAGCAGGCCCTTCTTGCCGCCCTGCATTCTGAGCACGAACTTGGTCACCGGGGCATCCGGCACCACGTCGAAGGTATTCCTGATCCCTCCGTTGATCGAGTCGGTCCTGCCGGCCAGCTCGATCTCGATCGGCTGGTGCTCCGGGCCTCGCAGCGCCACCACGAGGTCGGGCAGCAGGTTGTCTGAGGAGCGCAGGTATACCGGCCCAGAGAGCGGCTCTGCCAAAAGCGGTGTGATCGCCGTGGCGTTGCCGTAGACAGAGCCGGGGGGGCACTGGTCGGCTGCGAACTGCGGCCTTGTGCAGACCGTGTTGATGTGCTCGTTGGCGAGGAACTCCGAGCGTGGCAGCGCCACCGAGGTGTAGGCGATGTTGGCATCGCCTGGACGTGCCGTGAGGGTAGCCGTGAGCGAGGGGTAGTCGGCTCGCTTGGTGCCGCCTTTGACGCGCAGGGAGAGGGTGGGTTTGAAGCCGAGGCTCTCACAGCCTCCGACCTGGAAGCGGCTGGAGACCTGGGCGAGGATGTCGTCGGTCTTGTCGAGCGGATCGGCGGAGCCCCTGATCCCGCCGCTTAGCGCCAGCTCTGAGCAGTTGGTCGGGTTGATCATGAAGTTGGGCTTGTCGAGCGTTACCGCGACGTTGCGGATCCGCAGCGGCACCCCGCCGACGATGTAGGGGACGTCGGTGGAGTCGATGTTGACCTGGGCCGTTCTCACGTCGACGTTGATGCCCGTGCGGATCACCACGTTGCCGAGGTCGAACGTGGGGTTGCCGGGCTCGCCGCCGGCGATCGCCGGGACGATCGTCGTCACCGAGAGCGGCGAGGTGCCCTTCGGCCCCGCGCCGTCCGGGTCGTAGGGGCCGGGGGGTGTACCTCAAGAGGTGGAGCCGGGAGAGGTGGTCATCTACAAGCCACGCTGGGGCGCGTTCTATGAGACTCCCCTCGAAGCACACCTTCGTGACCGCCGCGTCTCGACCCTGGTGTTCTGTGGGTGCAACTTCCCCAACTGCCCGCGTACCTCGATCTACGAGGCAAGCGAGCGGGGCTTCCGAATCGTGCTCGTCGAGGATGCGATCTCTGGCCTCTACGACCGCGGGCGCGAGGAGCTGCAGAACATTGGCGTGCGGTTGATGGGGACCGGCAAGGTCGTCGAGGCTCTTGCGACTGTGACATCGACGGCGCCTTGATGGGCGAAAGGGGACAGTGAAAACCTCGGGACCCTCGACTTTGGCAATCGCGTCTGCCGGGGCGTCCTCGAAATAGAGCCGGAAGGTCTGAGTGGCCCGGCGGGAGGTGGCAGGGAGTGCCGTAGTGTTTATATATGACTGCCTGCGCATCCCGCTGTTCGTGTTTACTTTTTGCGCACGTTGCGCACGCGGCAGCTGCGGGTCAGGGTTGAGACTATGCGCCGGCCGTCGTCGAAGCGCATCGCGGCGCGGGCGAAGGAAAAGAGGGCGCCGGGAAAACCCGGTGGGGCGGCACAGGCGGCGCTCAGGTAGCTGCGGCGGGCGCCACGCCAAGTGTAGGTGCGGTGCAGGGAGAGGCTGAGGCGGCGAACGTAGCCGTAGTGGTTGACCGAGGGCGGGATGGCGCCGCTGAGGACGGTGCCGTAGGTGCCGGCGCGGCGGCTGATGCGGAAGACGATGATGCGGGTAATCGGCGCCGGCTTGGCGGCGTAGACATGAGCGATGACGGCCTCTCCCCCGTCCTCGGTGCGTGAGTTAAAAGCGACGATGCGCCCGCGCGAGGCGAAGGGCGCCTGGTCGGGGAATGCGATCTCGGCCAGGTAGCTCCCCCTCCCCACCAGCGCCGGTCCGCATGCCTCCAACGCCTGCCCGGTAGTGGAAGGCTCAATGCGACTGCGATCGCAGAGCGGCAGGCCGCGGCTCTGCAGCCGCCCGCCGCGGTTCAGGGCAATCGAGATGTGGCGCAGGGAAGGCGGTCTCTCACCCGAGAGCGTTCTCACCGTGCCCTCGACGCTAACCGTGATCGGCGCACGCGACTCCCGCGGCAGGGCGTTGGGCGCGATGCCGCCGTCGAAGTGAACGAAGAGGTCGCCGCTCTCGATCAGCTCGGCGTGGGCGGAGGCGGCGGCGAAGAGAGCGAGGGCAAGCGTGGCGGCAAAGAGCCGAAGGCACCTCAACAAGATTCAACGATTATCGCCGGCGGGGGAGGCGGCGAGCTTCCACTCGCCGTCCTCCTTGACCAGCGGGATGCTGGTGAGGGGGCCGTTGCCGAAGCGCACGGTCGCGGTGGCGCGGTCGCCCTCGGCGTTTACGCCGATCACCTTGGCCTGCTTTACGCCCTTGAAGCCGCCGCTGCGCTTGGAGCGGATGACGAGAAAGGCGACGGTGCGCTCGCAGTCCCACTCCTGGGCAATACCCGAAGAGACCCTCGCGTACTCGACCGTCTGGGCCACTGCTCTCTCGCTCATCAGGTCGCAGAAAGAGGAGGAGTCGATCGTCGTGCGCTTGGCGCCGCCGCTGTCCTCGCCGAGGATCGCGTAGAAGTCGGAGGCGGTCTCCTGCGCCTCGACCTCCTCCTCAGTCGGCTTCTCCGCCGCCCGGCGCTCGCGGTACTCCTTCATCACCTCGGCGTTGTGGGCTCTGACCTCGGCGTCCGCCTTGGTTTGCGCTTCTCGCTGCGCCTCGGCGGAGGTCGAAGCCGAGTCCTCGTCGCCGCAGGCGGCCAAGCCCGCGAGGCAGAGCGTTAGCGCCAAGAGAACAAGCAGCACCTGAGATCTCCCTCGCCTCATCTTCATCCCCTCACTTTGCAGATGCTGGTGAGGACCGAGCTTAGCTTGGTGCCTCCGTCGAAGGAGAAGGACGTGCGCGCCAGGGGGAAGACAGCGCCGGGAAAGCCTCTGGGGGCGGGGCAGCCGGCGCTGATGTAGCTGTGGCGCTCCCCGCGGTAGCTGTAGCGGCGGGAGAGAGTCATCTCAAGGCCGGTCAAGCGTCCCCAGGCGTCCATCGCCTTGGGAAGGGGAGCGTTGAGCGCGGTGCCGTAGGTGCCCTTGCCCAGTCTCTGGACTCTGAAGACGATCACGAAGGAGGTGGCAAAGGGTTTGGGTGAGTAGATATGGCCGAAGAGAACCGGCTTGCCGTTGCGGACGCTGTTGAAGACGAGCAGGCGCCCCTTGGTGGGATAGGGCTCTTGGCCGGCGAGGGTGATGTTGGCGGTGAAACTCCCCTTACCCACAAGCGAAGAGCGACAAGAGGAGAGCGCGCGGGAGCTGGAGCCTGGCTGGATGCGGTTGTAGACGCAGTTGGGCAGGCCGGCGTAGTCGAGGCGGCCGTTGCGGTTCAGCTCGATCCGCAGCGTCTTCAGCTGCGGCGGCAGGCTCTTGTCGGTGGTGGTGATTCTGCCGCCCACCGAGACTGAGATCGGCGCCGTCCCTCTGCGTGGGAGGCGTCTCGGGGAGAGCTTGCCGGAGACGTTTACCTGCAGGTTGCCTTTCTGGGCGATCTCGGACGCCGTGGCCACCGGCGCGGGCCCCGCTGCCGCCGCCGGCGAGGCCACCGCCGCGGGCACCTGGGGGGGCGCCGATCCGGTAGGCGAAGGCGAAGGCCCGCTCAGGGTGAGGAGGGGCGGCAAGGCGACGTTGGTCGCCGCGCCTCTGGGGTAGGCGTAGACGCTCGCCAGCTCGGTGTTGCCGGAGGTGACGTAGACGCGGCCCTGAGTGGCGGTGGCGGAGTTGTCCACCGCCAGGCCCGAGGGGCCGCCGTCGATGACGTTGTGCTTGAGGCGGCCTTTGTAGGCGCCGGTTGCGTCGAAGACGTAGATCGTCGCCTGGGGCCGCTCGGAGAACTGGGGCCCAAGGGTGTCGATGACGTAGACCTCGCCGGTCACGTTGTCGACGGCGACTGCGGAGTCGTGCAGAGAGACGAACCCCCCGCCAGGCGGCCCGCTGATCGTGTCGACCGGGTTCACCGTGTCGAGGGCCGGGTCATAGACCTTGACCGTGTTGTCGGCGTAGTCGGGCACATAGAGGCGCCCGGCGGTCGCGGGGAACCGGGAAATCGCGAGGCCGTAGCCGTCGGCGAGGCTGCCCACGCCGATTCTGAGCGGGTCGGCGCCGTCGAGGATCGGGGCGCCGGAGGAGTCATAGGCGGCGATGTAGGTGCGGTCGTCTACGTAGACGTTGTCGGTGGCCGAGTCAACGGCGACGCCGGTCGGGTGGGAGGAGTCGAACACTCCCGCCGGGGTGTAGGTGGTGCTTGGGGTGGGCGGAGAGGCCGATGGGGTGAACTTCTCCACGTTGCGGTGGAAGTTGTTGACGTAGAGGTTGCTGGAGGCGTCGAGCGCCAGGCCGCAGGGACCGTCGAGGGGGTCGACTTTCGTGAGTTGAGTGATATAGCTCGTACCGGAGCTGAAGACATCGATGGTGTGGTGGTAGTAGTCGGAGACGTAGAAGTTGCCGGTTGGGCCAACCGTCAGCCCACAGGGGTCGTTGAAGTAGCCGGTTGGAGGCGGGATCGGGGGCCCTTTCTCAGGCGGCTCGGGGGTGAACACGAACACCGGGTCATCGAAGGCCGCCTGGGCCGGTGCGGTGCCAGCGCCGAGCGCCATCAGCCCCGCGCAGAGAGCGCCCAGCAAGGGTCGCCTGGTGAGCTTCCTCATCGTCTTCCTCGCTTTCCGGACTTCTTCTTCTTGCACTGGCCGCGCAGCTTCGAACTGAAGATCGCGCCGATGTTGTTCTGCCCGAGCGCTTTGACACTCGCCAGCGGCGGCCTGTTGCAGATGTTGGACGAGTTGACCAAGAGGCCCCGCTTGCCGCCGTGGAGCGTCATCGTGAAGCGGTCGATCGGGGCGTCGGGCAGGTTGTCGAAGAAGGTGCTGATGCCGCCGTGGCGGCCGGGGCCGATCCTCCCCTCGACGATGATCCGCACCTCGCCGCTGCGAAGCGAGGCGACGAGGTCGGGAAGTTTGTTGGAGGAGGAGCGCAGGTAGACGTTGCCGCGCAGCGGCTCGTCGAAGAGCGGCGTATGGGCGACGGCATTGCCGTAGACCGAGCCCTCCGGGCAGCGCTCGGCGTCGAACTGCGGGCGGGTGCAGACGGTGCGAATGTGCTCCTGGGCCAAGAACAGCGAGTGCGGCATGGTGACCTCGATCCGTTTCAGGCTTGAGTCCTGCGGACCCCGCGCGGCGAAGGTCGCCCGCAGCGAGGGGTAGGCGCCGCGCCGCGAGCCGCCGCGCAAACGCAGGCCGAGCTTCGGTCTGAAGTCGAGCGTCAGGCAGTTGAACAGCTGGAAGCGCCTGGAGACGGTGACGGAGGGATCGTCGGAGGGATCGTCGAAGCGAGCGCCCGAGCCGGTCAGGGTGGAGATCATCTCCGAGGCCGCGCAGCTGGAGGGGTTGCGGGTGAACTCGTAGCGATCCATGTAGACGCGGATGTCGCGCAGGTGCAGCGGGATGCCGTCGACGATGTGGGGGATCGGGTCCGAGGAGCCGGCGTCGATCCGCAGCTGGGCGGTGTGGGGGTCGACGGCGAAGGCCGAGCGGATCACATAGGTGCCGAGGTCAAAGGGCCCGATCGTGGCCGCGTTCACGGTCACCAGCGAGAGCGGCTGCCCGTTATAGGGGCCGGCCAGGTAGATCCGCCCCGGAGCGTAAGCCAGAGCCTGCCCGACGCCGTAGCCGGTGTGGGTGCGGCCGACCTGACTCGCGTCCGGGCAGGAGGGGTTGGCGATCTCGGCGAAGCCCCGCTTGACGCGGGCGGCGGCGATCGCCGCCTCTGCGCAGAAGGGGATGCCCGCCAGTTTGCCGGTGATCCCCTTGGGCAGCACCAGCGAGTAGGAGGTGATCTCCTGCTCGTTGTCGCGGCGGGAGAGACGGACGAAGTAGGGGGTGTAGGCGCCGACGTGGGCGTTGACGCCGCCGGTCACCGCGGTGGGCGCGAAGGGCGGAGTCCCGCTCGGACAGGGGCCGTTGTCAAAGCCGGTCTCGATCTGGGAGGGGATCGACGTGCTTCTGATTGGGGGGCCCGCCGCCCACGGAGTCAGCTGAACTCCGGTGAAGACGGATCCGCAGGCCGGTGGGCTGATCAGGAAGGCGCGCTGGCCGGGACGGAGATTCAGCTCCAGGTCGGTGTAGGGGAGCTGGGGGAGGTCGTCGAAGATCGCGGTGAGGTTGCCGGTGGTGTGATCGGCGACGAGTCTGCCGGCCACCTTGACCAGCAGCCCCCGCCTGGGCAGCTTGGTGACGAGATAGAGCGCCAGCAGGGAGTCGAAGGGGTTCTCCGCCCCTGGGGTCGGAGTGGTCGGGTCGTCCGGCGCCGCGAGGTAGACCGCCCCCTGCAGCCATTCCCCCTCAAAGAGCGGCGTTCTTGTTCTGAAATCGCCGATCTTCGCCGCGTTGGGACAGGCCTCTCCCTGCGCGGAGAAGGCCGTTTCCGCGGCGTACTGAGCGGGCGTGCAGACGCCGAGGCCCGCCCCCACCGAGGGGTTCACCGTCACCCCCGGCGGCAACGTGACGACGGCCCGTCTGAGCGGCGAGGGAGCTCGCACGATGGGATCGGTGACCCCACGGTCGTCGTGGCTGAGCCGGAAGTGAAAGCCGCTTGCCGAGGAGGCCCTTCTTATCGTCAGGAAGGCCTGCGGCTGGGGGTCGAAGGGGACGCTCGCGCAGCCCCCAACGAGAGTGACTTGGCCCAGCGAGTTGCGGTTGACCGCCTGGCTGGAGACCTCCGCCGGCTGCTGCCAGGAGCTTGCCCTTGCGGTGAAGGCAAGCGAGGCCGAGCACTCGATCGGCAGGGTCAAGTAAGCCGTCGGCGGGAAGGCCGCCAACAGGCCCAGCGAGCATTTGGCCCAGGGGAAGTCAGGCTCGGCCTCGTTTAGGCAGTTGCCCCGCTCGCCGTTGTGGGAGACGCCCCAGGGCATCCCCCAGAGCACCAGGTCGAGCCCGTGGAGGTCGAGCGTCTGGGGGATGTCTCTCGCTTCGAGCGTGAGGGCGTACCTACCACCGGATTCGAGGGTCAGGTAGGCGCTGAGGACGATCGGCGCCCCGAAGGGCGCGAAGCCGAGCTGAGCGGCGACGCCCCTCGGCGGATCGAGGTTGAAGACGCCGAAGCGGCGGACCTGCCCGCCGTCGAGGCTGGTATGGACCTCCACCGTGCCCACCTGGGTGCGATCGGGGCAGTTTTCCCCCGATCTGCTGGTCGCGAAGGGCGAGGTGCGCGGCGTGTTGAAGACCGAGGTGGCGCAGGTGGGCAGCGCCGAGGGGTTCACCAACATCCCGGACGCCATCTCGATGCGCAGGTTGCGGATGTCGCCGTCGGAGAAGGTGACGCCGGGCTGGCCCTCGAACTCCCCGCCCTCGTTGAGGCCGATTCTGAGGCTGAGCTGGTAGGGGTGAGAACCGGTCACCGAGGCCGCCGCCCCCCCGTCGGCGAGCGCGCTGGCCGCAAAGCCGTCTGTGCCCGGCTTAAAGCCGAAGCCCTGGGTGGTTGCGAAGGTGTCGGCGGTGCCGGTCGTCGTGCCCGAGGTGTTGGTCGCCACCAGCCGGTAGTGGTAGGTGGTGCTGGGAGTGAGGCCGGAGATCGCGGCGCGGGCGGGGTGCGGGTCGCTGCCCGAGCCCGCCGAGGCGACGGCAGTTCTGGCGGCCCCGGCGAAACCGGCCTGAGTTCCGTATTCGAAGTAGTAGGTGGTGGGCAGGCCCTCGGGGTCGACGGTGCCCTTGAGCAGCGCCGAGACCCCCTGGATGTTCGTCGCCGAGACGGCGCCCACTGTGGGAACAGCGGCCTGCGCCGTCCCGGCGGCGAGCAGCAGGGCCGCCAGGGCGGCGATCGCGGCTGTGCCTGCGCGCTTCATCGCCTGCCTCTGCTCTTCTTACTCTTCGCCTTGACGCACTTCTTGACGCTCTTGCCGTTCTTGCGCTTGACGGTCTTCAGCCTCTTGCCCTTGGGGCAGCGCTTTTTGGCTCTGGCCCCGTAGCTGCGGTAACGCTCCGCCGGGTTGCCGGGGCCTGCAAGCACCGTCGTGAGGACGGGATCCTCCACCGCGGGCGGCAGGACCTGGCAGGCGTCCCCGTTGCAGGGGGTCGGCTCCACCGGCTCGGGGAAGCCGCCGCCGATGCGGGCGTCGTAGAGGTCGATCGAGCCGGGGTCGGCTCCCACCAGCGAGCGGTCGGTGAGGAAGAAGGCGTCGGCGCCGTCGGCGGAGGCATCGACGAAGGTGGCGCGGTCCGCCAGTCCGCTGGAGATCAGCGCGACGCAGCCACCGGCGCGGGTGCACGATCCACTCCCCTGGGCCTCCCACTGGTAGACGTCGGAGTCGAGGTTGACGTCGGCGAGCACCAGGGCGTCGCGCGAATCGAAGAAGACGCGCCGCCCGTCGGCGGAGAGGACGCGGGGCTTGTAGGAGTTGGTGGCTTCGGGGCCCTGGCCGTTGGGTACCGCGCCGGGGATCGTCGAGGGGCCGATCGGCCGCCCGTGCGTCGGGTTGCAGGAGACGCATGTGAGGGTGCCGGCGCCGGCCGCGTCGTAGAGGTAGACCTGGCTGTCTGGGTTGCCGGTGCCGAGATCGGTGTTGTCGTATCTGTTGCCGTCAGATGTGGTCAGCGGCGTGGTCGAGACGAAGACCAGATGTGTGCCGTCGGCGCTGACCCGCGCGGTGCCGGCGCTCGGCGGGTAGTTGCTTGAGTCGGCGGTGTCGGCGACTTTGGTGGTCGCGACCCCCTGGCGCAGGAAGAGGCCCGCGGCGATCAGGTAGTAGACGTGGGAGGCATTGTCGGAGGCGCCGAGCACTCCGGTCACGCCGCCCGATGGAGTCAGATCGGTGCTGCTGCCGGCGACTGCGTCATAGCGCCAGAGGTGCCCAACCTTGGTGTAGAGGGCGACGGAGCCATCGGCCGCCGCGGTCTCGAATGCCCCCCCTCCCCCGGCCGCGGTATCGACTTGTCTTGTCTGGCCGCCTTCGCGCAGGTAGAGGTTGCCGGTGGCGAGGTCGTTCCAGTAGACGCGGCTGCCGTCGATCGAGACGGCGCCTCTCTGCGCGCCGAGGGCGGCACCGGGAGTGCCCTGGGATTGGGCCGGGAGGATGTTGAGGAGGCTGAGGCTCCCTGCCGACCACTTATAGAGGTTCGCTCTGTCGGTGGCGCAGCCGTCGGTCGCGTTGGCGGTGAGCGCCGCGCAGGTGGAGAGCACAACCGCGCTCAGGCCGGGCGAGGCGCCGGCGAAGGAAAGCTCGAAGTCGGCCGGGTCGGTCTCCAACTCGGCGACGTCACCGGCGCCGAGCAGCGCCTCGAAACCGGCGGTGGCGCTCTCGCGCAGGTAGTAGTTCTGGTAGCCGGCCGGGGCGTCGGTGCCCGCCAGCGGCGGATTCGCAACCGGGCAGCCGCCCAGCTGGGCGCTGCGGCAGGGACGGCCGTTTAGCAGCAGGCCGCGGGCGAGGTCGCCGGAGAAGAGCTGGTAAGGGACGCCGTCGGGACCGCTGCCGTAGGAGCCGGAGAGAAGCGCCGGGGTGATGTTCTGTGTCGACCAGCCGCCGGGGCCGCGGGGGGAGATGTATTGGCTTGCTGGAGGGGCGCCCTGCGCGCCCTGGGCAAAGGAGGCATCGGAGCCGTAGGTGATCGCGCTACCGGCGGCCGCGGCCTGCAGGACGCCGCCGGCGGCGAGGGCGCCGGGGGACTCGACCTGCCCCCCGTTTTTCTCCACCGGGGAGACCATCTCCCAGCCGCGCCCGTCGGGGAGCAGCGCACCAGCGGCGGTAGCGTGGGTGGCGAGGGTCTGGGTCGGGCTGGGCGGCGCGGAGCCGTCGCCGTTTCTGACGAGGAGGCGGTAGCGGTAGGCGGTGCCGGGCGCGAGGCCGAAGAGCAGTGGGCCAATCGTCGTCGGGGCGGTGCCGGGGATGCTCGCCTCGGATATCGCCGGCAGCCGGGCCGTGCCGAAGAAGCCGTCTCTGCTCGCGCCCAGGTTCGCCTCGTAGGCGGCTTTGGTTATGTAGTCGAAGTGGTAGGAGCTGGCTTTGCCGCCCGGATCGACCTCGGCGTGCAGGCGCGCGGAGGTCGGCTGGACCGAGGAGACCCAGACAGCGCCGATCGCAGGCGCCGCCGCGCTCGCCGCCGAAGCACCGGGGCCCAGGGCGGCGAGCAGGCCCAGCAGGGCCGCGCCACCCCCACGGAGCCCGTTGCGGCGCCCGTTGCCAAGGACGCCCACGATCCCCGGTCGGCTACCTCGCCGCGCGGCGAGAGTGCCCACGACGCTTGCCCGTCTTGCCCTTGCAGCTCGCCTGCAGCTTGGGCTTGAGCACCAGCGTGCGGCCGTTCTGGGCGGTCATGTTGAGCCGCAGGGTCGCCAAGGGGTTCGAAACTTCGCGATCGCGGGCCGTCTCACGTAGCTCTCCTTGTCCCTGGTGTGCTGCTTGCGGAAGCTCATGCGGTGGCCCTTGCGATGTCGGGAGCGAGGGGTGGGGCGGGCGCTACCATTCGGTCCATGACCGCGAAGGAGCAGTTGCTCAAAGAGGTGTCTCGATGGAGCGAGCACGAGGCAGAGATCGCGCTGCGCGCGGTGAAGCAAGACGTCGATCCGGTGATCCGCCTGCTCGACAATGCCCCCCTCGAGGACGAAGAGATCTCGCCAGAGGAGGAAGCAGCTGTGCAAGAGGCCCGTGACGAGTTGGCGGCAGGCGGTTCGACCATCCCACTCGAAGAGATCAAGCGCAAGCACGGACTGCGTTGAGCGAGCGGCCCTGGTCGGTCGGCTTCGAACGCCGAGCCGATAAGGACATCGAGCGACTGGATCCGCCCATCCGTCGACGTGTCATCGAAGCGATCGAGCGGATGCGGGTGGCCCGAGCCCAGGGGACGGGACGGCCCCCCAAGGCGCTGGGAGCCACCCGCATCGCGCGCCGAAGCGCCGTCTGCCAGGGAGGAGACGAACGCCGCTTTGGTGCGCCGCCGGAACGAGCAGACTGTCATCCGCTTGTTACCGGGCCTCGATTTGAGGCTGGCAGGCTTCAAAGGCTTGTCTCCCACTTACCTTGCTCTCCTCTACCTGGCGCGGCGAGAGTGCCCACGACGCTCACCCTTCGTCCCGCCCTTGCCCTTGCAGCTCGCCTGCAGCTTGGGCTTGAGCACCAGCGTGCGGCCGTTCTGGGCGGTCATGTTGACCTTGGCGCGGTAGGGCTTGGCGCAGATGTCGCGGGAGTTGACCAGGAGGCCCTTCTTGCCGCCCTGCATCTGCAGGACGAATCTGCTTACCGGGGCGTCGGGGACCAGATCGAAGGTGTTGCGGATGCCGCCGTTGATCGAGTCGGTCCTGCCCGCCAGCTCGATTCTGATCGGCTGGTGCTCTGGGCCGCGCAGGTCCGCCACCAGGTCGGGCAGCAGGTTGTCGGAGGAGCGCAGGTAGACCGGGCCACGCAGCGGCTCGTCCAGCAGCGGGCTCCAAGCCGTGGCGCGGCCGTAGATCGCCCCTCTGGGGCAGTTGTCCGCGGCGAAGTCGGGCCGCGTGCAGACGGTGCGGATGTGCTCGTTGGCGAGGAACTCGCTCCTTGGCAGCGCTACCGAGGTCCTGGCGATGTTGGCGTCGCCGGGGCGCGCGGTGAGGATCGCCGTCAGCTGCGGGTATCTGCCTCGCTTGGTGCCGCCTCTCAGGCGCAGGGTGAGCTTTGGCTTGAAGCCGAGGCGGGCGCACTCCGCCACCTGGAAGCGGTTCGAAACCTCGGTGGTAGCTCCGCTCGCCCCAAACACCTTGCCGGTGACGAGCTGGGCGGAGCAGTCGGTCGGGTTGACGGTGAAGTCTCCGTCGATGTCCACCCGGATGTCGCGGATGCGCAGCGGGACCCCGCGCAAGATCTGGGGGATGCTGTCGGAGACAGCCGTCACCTGGGCCGTTCTCGGGTTGACGTTGAGCGCGGTCCTCACGACCTGGACTCCGAGGTCGAAGGGCCCTGCCACCGCCGGGACGATGAAGGCGAGACTCACCGGGGCGCCCTTGTAGGGGCCGGCGAGGTAGACCTTGCCGCCGACGAAGATCGGGCTGAAGCCGGCGCCGGCGGCGATCGTCGTCGTGCCGACCTGGCTCGCGGCCGGGCAGCTCGGGCTAGCCTGCTCCGCTCTGCCGTCACCGGTCGCCGTGCGCGCCGCCGCCTGGGCGATCGCACCCTCCGGGCAGTAGGGGACGCCGGCCAGCCTGGCGCTGAGGCCCTCGGGGGTGGTCAGCTCGATCCGCTCGAACTCCTGGTTGCCGTCGGGGCGGGTCACCCGCACGCTGAAGGGGGTGTGGGCGCCGGCGACCAGCTCGGTGGAGCCGGCGGCGAAGCCGACGTTCAGCGGCCGCTCGGCCGCGGTGGCCGGGCAGCCGCCCGCCGGGGAGGAGCTGAGCTGGAAGGGATCGTTGACGAGCGCCGGGTCGGTTGGGTCGCTGTAGGGGGTGAGTGAGCTAAGCGTGGTGTGGGTGCCGCAGGTCATCGGGGTCGCGAGCGGCGCCCGCGGGCCCGGCTTGAAGCTCAGCCGGAAGCGCTCGAAGGGCAGCGCCGGGCTCTCGGCGAAGGTGGTGGTGAGACGACCGCCGGCGGGATCGGCCTCGACCCGGCCGGCGAGCTTGACGATCAGGCCGCGCTCGGGGCTCTGCACGACGATGTAGATCGCGAAATCGGAGCCAAAGGGGTTGTCGCCCTGGGCGGCGAGGTAGACGTTGCCGGTCGGCCAGTCGGCTTCCTCCAGCAGCGGCGTCTCGACCACGACCTCCCCGACCTTGGCGGAGTCCGGGCAGGCGACCGGGGCGTTGTTGAAGCGGATCGCCGGCGGGGTCGGGCTGTCGGTGTCGGTGAGGCCGATCTGGGCGGTGGTGCAGGCGCCCTGGCCGGCGGCGGCGGCCGGGTTGAGGCTCATCCCCTCCGGCAGGGTGACGACGGTCTCGCGCAGGTGGGCGGTCGCGAGGCCCTGGTCTGAGCGCCAGAAGGCGAGCGCGTCGGCGAGGTACTGGTCGACCTCAGACTGCGGGGAGCCGTCGGGCGGTGCGTTGAACGGCGGCTCGTCGTTCTGGGGGACCTGCAGCTCGACGTCGAGGCCCGAAGCGCTGTCGGTGGCGCGGTTGGCGGCGCCGCCCTGGCGGGTCGGCTCGAGCGAGATCTCGGGATCGAAGCCGACTTTCTCACAGCCGGTGACCGGCGGCGCCGGGCTCTCATAGGGCCCGGCCCAGTCGGGGTCGGCGGGGTCGGGATCACCTTCGCTGCTGAAGGCGCCCTGGTGCTCGTAGGAGTCGGTGAGCAGGGTCGTTTGCAGCACCGCCCCGCTGCACTCGGTCGGGTTGGAGAGGAAGGGCCTGATCGGCCCCCAGGCAGGCTGGTAGGAGACGCGATCGTCGGGCAGCAGGCCCGTCGCGGGAATCTCACCGATACCTACGTTGGGCTGTGGGTTTCGCCACGCTTGCGGTGGACGCCACATATCATGGGATCGCGCCCACGGAACGCCCCACAACGTGATCGCCTGAGAGATCACCGGCAAGGCCGCCGGTAGCTGAGAGACGAACGTGGTAACGCCGAAGTCGCCGTTGGTCCGCGCCTTGGCGACGATCCGGGCCGTGGTCGCGTTCTCGCCACTGACGTAGGCGATGCCGAACTCGGCCGTCCTGCCGTGGCGCGGCTCGAGGTTGTAGACGGGAAGGATCTCCTCCAACGATTGGAGCCACGTGAAGCCCGAGCTGATCGGGGCGGTGATGTACAGATGCAGCACGCCGACCTGAGTATCAGGGGGGCACTCCAACGGCTTGACCGCGAACTGCTCGGCGGTGCATTTCGGAACCGCGCGCGGATCGCCGACGAAGCCCGCCGGCAAGTCGACGGAGGCGTTGTCTGTCGTCCCGTCGACGATGCCCTCCGAGTTGCGGTTGAACCAGAACGTCGCAGTGCCGTCCGGGTGAGCGCCAGCCTGGGTCACGGGCGCAAGCCGCCAGCTGGGCGGCTGTGACCACAGCCGATCACCGGCTGACCCTGGCGGAGTCAGCAACCCCCAATCGAGGCAGTGCTCAGGAGTCGCTGGCGCCGGCTCTGCGGTCGCGGAGCCAAATACAGAGCCGTCGCCACCGGCCGGCGGCTGAAGCCACACCGTATCCGGACGGCCGCCCACACCGCCTGGGATCGGGCCGATAGGCGCCGACGCCAGGTCGCATGTCCCGGCCCAGAAGGCGTGGGCGCCGGGGAAGGCGGGCGCGGTCTGGGCGCCGGGCTGGTTGACGGGGGCGATCCCGTACTCGTCGCCAAAGGCGGCCTGGCTCTGACCGGCACCGATCGAGAGCGACGCGCACGCCGCGAGCGCGGCGGCCAGGGAGATCGTCCTTGTCGCGGTCATCGGCTCGTCCTCCGGTCGGGGTTGGCTCGCTGGTGGCTGTGTTGGGCGCGCCTCTGCTTCTGGTGCGAGCGCTTGCCTGAGCGCTTCCTGACGCAGCGGCCCCTGCGGCGGACCTTGCCCCCGGCGCACCTGCGTACGCAGCGGCCGCGGCGGCGGATCTTGCCTTTGGCGCACCTGCGGACCCTTTTCCGCCTCTCGACGACGTTGCCGGGGCCCTGGAAGGCGGCGCTGGCGAGGCCGGGGGCGCTGGGCGCCGGTGCGGGGGCGCCCTGGCAGGCGTCGGCGAGGACGTCGCAGGCGGGCGGGACGATCGGCTCGGGGAAGCCACCGCCGATGCGGGCGGTGTAGACGTCGAGGACGGCGTCTTTGTCCTGCCAGGTCAGCCGACCGCGGGTCGCGATGTACACGTTGAGCCCCGAGCGGTCGTTGCCGACGAACATCGTGTCATGGGCGCCCTCGGCGCCGGTCGAGAGCAAAGAAAGCCTGCCGTCGCGGGCCCGCCACTGGTAGACGTCGTAGGCGTCGTTGAGGTCCTCGGGCACCAGCCGGGCGCGGCTCTGGAAGAAGGCCAGCTTCTCGCCCTCGGGGTCGGCGCCGACGGGCCGGGCCGCGACACCGAGCCGCGGCAATACCTGGGAGTTGCGGGACCGGACGAACGGCGCCTCGGCGTGACACGAGTGGGGCTGGCATGGGCCGCCCTGCGGAGCGGAGAGGCGGACCAGCTCGTCGCCGATGGCGTCATAGCCGTAGAAGTCGCGGCTCGTCGCGTCGGGATCGTCGTCGGTCAGCGCCGCCGTGGCGAAGAATGTCGCGAACGAGCCGTCAGGGGTGCCGCGCACGCAGCTGTCGGGCGATGTCGTCACGCACGAGTCCGGGACCCGGGCGATGAACCGCCAGCGCTGCGCGAGCGGCCGCTCTGCGTCATACAGATAGAGGTTCATCTGATCGGTCGAGGTGCGGGTGCCGCCGGGGCTGGTCGAGGTGCCGCTGCCGGGCACCGGCACCCCCGGCAACGGCGCCGCGCAGGTGAAGTAAACCCGGGCGCCATCGCCAGAGACAAACCGCAAGCTCCCCGTGGGAGCGTTGCAATCGCCGCTGTCATCCGGGCCCGCCGAGATGCGGACCAGATCGCCGCCCCCCGGATCGCCATCGGGCGTCGCGGGATCCCCATCCGGCCCATCCGGCAGGTCATACATGTAAAGATCGCCCGACTCGGGGTGTGGCGCACCAGCCGTGACACCGCCCGCCGGGACAGCACCGGCGCCGTTGCGATCGTCGGCGGTCAGCGGGGCGACCGTACGGAAGAAGGCCTTGTCGCCATCCCCAGACGCCCCCTCGAACAAGGCCGGCGCCATCAAACCAGCGTCCTGGTCGGCCGCCGCGCCGTTGGCCGCCGAGACCTCGGTGCGCGAGATCCAGCGCGTGCTCACACCACCATCGACGCCGCGCTGCCAGACGAACAACTGCGCCGGACACTCAGTGTCCACACCGGTGCCCGAGCAGCTGTTGGCGCCGCCCTGCGGATCGGGGCTCATGAAGAAGACCCGCGAACCATCCCCGGAGATCACACCCTCGCTATCACCATCAAGCGTAAGTGCCAGCGACGCCCCCTTCGAGCTCGTCAACCGCGCATCGCGCCCCGGCCCCGGCGCAGGGCACGCCTCGGCGGCCTGCTTGAGCTGGCCGCCGACATCCGCGACCGCCGGCAAGACGGTCCCCGCGGTGCAGACGTTGACCAGCTCGCGAACACCATCATCGCCGGGGAACACGTCCGAGAACCCGCCGGAGGTCTGATCGAGATAGATCGCGTGACCCGACTGCAGGTCGGGGAACACCGGGTTGGTCGGATCGCCTGGGCCCGCCATACCGCGTGGCCCTCCTTCGGCCGAGGCGACGACCGCCGATCCATCGGCCGCAACCGCCCCCGCCCCCTTCGTGATGTTCTGGCCACCGACGGCCTGGGCGGGGTCGGTCGGCCCGAACAGCTCCCAACTGTCGCTATCCCAGTCGCGCAGGTACAACACCTGCTGGATGACCTGATCGTTCCAGGCTTCCATCTCCGGGAACAACCGGATCGTGTGCCCGTTGCTTCCCCAAGCCATCGTCGAAAGGTCCTCGGCCGCCATGTTCATTTCGACGAAGGCCTTAGGCTGAGGTCCGTAGGCGCGGCGTGAAATGCCTGGCTTGCTGACCCAGCCCGCCGGGGTGCGCTCGGCCATCGCCCAATCGTTCGCGTAAGAGTAGGGGCCGTCCATCATCACCGACCCAAGCGTCGACTGCACCGCAAACCGCTCGCCCTCGTAGGCGGCGACCCCAGCATCCACGGCGGTCGCGGGTCCCCCATACCAGTCTGCGACGCCGACGCCGGAGACCTTGTCGGCGGGCGAGACGAGCTCGAAGGCGCGGGCGAGGGGGCCGACGGGGGCCGGCACGGGGTCGGTCCTGAAGGCGACGACGTCGCCCTCTGCCGTCCCGGCGTCGTTGGAGGCGACGATCCGGTACTCGTAGTCGGTCTCGGGTGCGAGGCCGACGAGGTCCGCGGTGACGAGAAGTGAGGCGTTGCCGGCGCCGGCCGAGGCGTCGGAGATGGGTATCTGCCCATCGAGCGCTTCGCCGGCCAGGCCGTACTCGAAGCGGTAGTCGGTCTCGATGCCGTTCGGGTCGATGCGTCCGCGCAGGCGGGCGCTGGTGTCGGTGCGCTGGGACGTGCCAAGCGTCTCGACATCCGGGGGCGCGATGTCAGTCAGGAACGAGAACTCGTTCGAGTTCTCGGTGAGGTGGGTCGAGTAGCCCGTCTGCCTCCTGACCACGACGCGCACGCTGTAGGGCGTGTTCGGCTGGAGGCCGGTGAGCTCTCCGGCGACCGGGAGGTCATCGAGGCCGCTGACATAGCCGCGGACACCGGTGTCCTGCCAGCTCTCGCCGTCATCGGTGGAGAGCTCGAAGCGGTAGGTGGCGACGCCGCCGCCGGCGTTGGCGCTGCCGGTGAGGGCGGCCGAGGTCGCGGCGGGGTCAGCGTCGAGGATGACGGAGGCGAGCGGGCCCGACTCGGAGCTGAGGACGAGCAGGCCCGAGCAATAGGACTGGGACTCACAGCCGGTGAAGGTCGCGTAAGTTGGCCCAGCGAACAGCGGAGTGTAGATATGCGGCGCAAGCAAATACAAATCGCCGTTCGCGCTTACACCGATGCCGTTGACCTTACGATCGTGGGTATTGCTGTTCGCCGTCGTGGGGTCCGCCTCATAGACATGGGTATCGACGACGGTGGTGACTGGATCGCTTGCCGGGGTCGGAATGTCGAGCTCTTGGACGACGGTGTCGGCGTCGAGGGACGTGCGGTCGCGGGCGACGAGGAGGTGCTCCTGGTCGGGCCCGGCGCCGTCGGTGTCGGGGTCGACCTCGAGGCCGATCGTTACGCCTTCGAGCAGCGGAGCGTCAGGCGCCGGGTCACAGCAGGCGATCAGGGCCAGGAAGGCGTCGGCGGCAGCGTCGTAGCGCTGGACACGGTTGGAGTCGTTTGAGTCGCTGATGTAGACGACATGGTTCGAGTCGACGACGAGACGCGTCGGCTCGTCCGCGCCGAACTCGCCCAGGCCGCCCCCGGCCGAGCCGAAGGCGGCGATGAAGACGCCGGTCGAGGAGAACTGCTGGACGCGGCTGTTGGCGGGATCGGCGACAAAGACATCGCCGTTGAGGGGATCGACGGCGATGCCGACCCCCTCGGCCTGCGTTTCGCCGAACTCGCCCTCGGCCGATCCCAGGCCGCCCCATGCACGGACGAATTGACCGTCGAGGTCGAACTCCTGAACCCGGAAGTTGTCGCGATCCATCACATAGACGTGGCCGGTTGACTGACTGACGGCGATCCCCTGGGGTTGACGCATCTCACCCTCGGCCGAGCCCGGCGCGCCGGCCTTGCAGCCCGCCGCGCCAGTTACTGCCTGAGAGCAGACCTCGAAGCCCACGCCCGTATCGCCGACGGCGTTACTGGCGATCACGTCCTTGCCCCAGATCAGCTCGAAGTTGCCGTGCCGGTCGAGCCTCTTGACCCTGTTGCTTTCGACGATGAAGAGCTTGTCGTTGGCGGGGTTCGAATCGGTGCCGGTGTAGATCGCGATGTCCCTGGGAGAGCTGAAGCGCCCGCCCTCGGTGCCGGGACTCTCGCCGATGAAGCCGGCGATCGGCTTGGGAGCAGCGGTGGCGGGGGTCGCAGCAAGGGCGAGCACGACGATCGCCAGCAAGAAGGCAACGATCAAAGGTGCGGACGCTCTGCCGAAGGGGCTCGGCCCCTGGCCGAGGGCGTCGTCGCCCTGCAAGCTGCGGATCGAATCGCTTTTGTTCACGACTGGCGCCCCCTGTCCACATGTGCCAGCGCGCAGTTGAGTATGACCTCGGTCCAGTTGTGCGTTTCCTTCTTCACCATCGCTGTGCCTCTCATATCGCTGAGTAGGTCGTGTCTACCGCTCCGGTCCGGACGCATTCGTCTCCCTCTCGTCCGGACCGTTGCGGTAGCAGAGAACTAGGGCGCCGTCACCGCCCAGGTGCCTCGACCGGAGGAAAATTCGGTAGTGAGGAACTGCAACACCGCTCCAGCCGTGCTCGTTCCCGCGGCGGAGGCCGGACTATCCGGTTTGATGATTGGCGCTAGACCAGTGGCAGTCGGAGCAAAGTCAGCGTTATTGAAGGCTCCGGCGTAAACGCAGAAGTGACCGGGGTCGGCCTGCGGATCAGAAACAGTGCCGTCACTGCAGCCTGCTGGGGCTGGCCCGTCAATCGGAACAGTGTGAGAATTTCCGGAGATGGGTGTCGGCAGCGGGATTGGGAACGACGCTGGGACGGCGACGAGGTTTTCAGCGTTTTGATCAGTTCCAAAGGCCCAGGCTCCCGTCAGGGTCTCGCCACTTGGAAGGGTCCCACCAGCTGTCCAAGGCGAGCCTTCGGGTCCGGTTGCACCGGCTGCGCCGGCGGGTCCGGTTGCACCGGCTGCGCCTGCGGGTCCGGTTGCGCCTCTGGCTCCGGCAGCGCCGGCGTCGCCTTTCGCGCCTGCGGGTCCGGCGGGACCTGCCGGGCCGCTGCCCTGGAAGCGCTTGGCGATCGCGATCACCTGCCGCTTCTGCTTGGCGTTGAGGCCACCCGAGGCGGCGAAGGCGCCGCCGGCGAGGGCGAATACAAGCGCCATGATCGACACGACCAGACCGGCGGTGCCGAAGCGGTCACGAATTCGGTTCAACATCAGATCTCTTCTCCTTGGGTAACGCCCGCCGGGATGAGCCCGGCCGGCCTTGTTGACGACGGCCGGAACCCATCCGGCCGGGTTGACTGCTTGCGGACCCGTCTCACAACCCCCCGCGCACACCGGGCGGCGGCGGACACACTTCGCGCCGCGGCGTCCTCGGGCTTGCCCTTGGCACCACCAAGGGCTGCGCCCTGCGTCCTTGCGGCGCTCGGTCCGGCGCTCGCCAGTTGCACACGCGGGGTTGTGAGACGGGTCCTAAGGCCGACGCGAGCCGGGTGGCTCACGGCGGGTGCTGCGATGCGCCTCCCTCTCTGCCCACCCTCTTGCGGGTAGGTGGGCAGCGGGGAGGCGGAAGCTTGGGTGGGGGGAGGCTTGGTGGTGGTCCTGGCGGTGGCGAGGGACGAAGCGTCAACAGCAACAGCGGCGGGTGTGTCTGCATGGCAGGCTTGCGCCTGGCCAGCAGACGGGGGGCGATTGTGCGCCGCGGTTGCCGTCAACCCCTGCGGGGTCGGCGAGCCCTGCGGGCTCTTGTCGGCGTGACTCGTCACGCCGATGACTGCCGCCCGGCTTGGCGGGTGGGGATCGGTGAGCTCAGAGGCCGAAGTGGTTGCGCGACCGCGGGCGGGTCGGGACTGGACGCGAGAATGGGCACGCTCAGTCCCGTTCCCGCCCGCGGTGTGCCGCGCAGAGCCTCGCCCGTTGCCGTCTCGGGATGAGAGCGGCGTTATGTGCGGGCGAGCCTTTTCGGACGCCGTCTGCCAGGGAGAGCAGCCGGGCGCCGGTTGAGGGCCTCGGCCCTCGAAGTCTTGGGTCGTGCCATGGCCAATCGCCTGAGGCGGTGCCGTTGCGTCCCGTTTCACTTCGATACCTCTCCCTTGTCCCGTGTGAGCCCCTTCCGGGGGCTCGTTCCCTGTTTCCCTGTGGTGCTTGCCCTGCGGGCAGTAAAACTCTGCGTAGAATGAGAACACATTCTTACACGACTTGTCAAGTGGAAGTGGGGTTCTCTTCTTGACCGCGCTGCTTCGAGGATGCGGATATGGTCCGACTCGCGATGACTAGGACGCCTTGGGGAGGCGCGGACACGCTTCGCGATCGGAAGCTGCGACCGGGGCCGGGGATGCGGCCGGAGGACGTGGAACAGAGCCAAAAGGAACGGCTTTTCGCTGCGATGGTCGCGGTGACGGCGGAGAAGGGCTACGGCGACACGGCGGTCGCCGACCTGGTTTCGCTCTCCGGTGTCTCCCGCAGCGCCTTCTACAAACACTTCCGCGACAGGCAGGAGTGTTTCCTGGCGACGATGGACGCGATCGTGGCGGCGGCGCTGGCGATCGTCGCCAGCCGCTACCGTCGCGAGGAGCCGTGGGAGGCGCGGGCCCGCAACGCGCTCGCCACCTTCATCGAGCTGCTGGTCGACCAGCCCGCCGCCTCGCGACTGGTGCTGATCGAGTCCTTCGCCGCGGGGCCCGAGGCGATCGAGCGGATCGACCGCGCAATCGGCGGCTTCGAGCGGTTGGCGTCACAGGCCCTCGAGCAGTTGCCGGATCGGGCGGGGATGCCGCCGCAGATGGTCCGTGCGGTGATCGGCGGGCTGCGCAACCTGATGGACACGCGCCTTCGTCATGGCAGGGAGTGCGAGCTGGTCGAGCTGGCGCCTCAACTGCTCGACCTCTGCCTCGCCTACCGCACCCCGCCGGAGCCGCTGCGAATGCGACGGCGGGGCGCCAGGGCGGCGGAGGTCCCGGTTACGGCGCCGCCGCGCGACGGCGACCCGGCCGAGCGCATCGTTGCCGCCACCGCCGCAACCGTTGCTGCGGAGGGTTACGGCGCGACCAAGGTCGCCGAGATCGCCGACGCCGCGTCGATCTCCCTCTCCACCTTCTACGAGCACTTCGACGGCAAGGAGGAGGCGCTGGCCGCGGCGCTGGACGCCGGCCAGGCGCGAATGCTGGCCGCCGCGGCGCCGGCCTACCGGCGGGCGCGCAGCTGGCCGGAGGCAGTGCGGGCGGCGATCGGAGCGATCTTCCGCTTCCTCGCCGGCGATCCGGACTTCGCTCGGCTGGGGACGGTGGAGGTCTACGGGGCCGGGGGCTGGGCGCTGGAGCGCCGCGATATCACCGTCGAGTACCTGGAGCGCTTCCTGGCGCCGGGCTTCGAGCTGGCGCCCGCAGCCGAGCCGGTCGCCGGCGAGCTGATCGTGGACTCGATCTACGCGATGGTCTATGACCGGGTGCGCACCGAGGGCCCGCAAACGCTGCTCGAGCTGGCGCCCCTCGCCACCTACCTCACCCTCGCACCGTTCATCGGGGCAGAGAAGGCCTGCGAGGTGGCCAATGGGCGGCCGGCCGATACGGCGAGCGTGGAGAGCGCCTCCCAGGCCCAGTGAAGGCCGCTGATATAGAAGGCTCACCCGCGCTGAAGCTGTGGCTCGCATCTGCTCGGAGAATTCCGTTTGAGATGGGGAATGCCCTCTGATGAAACGATGCATTAGATGGCACGAGAGCCCTGGATCGCCCCCGACCTCCGCATTCGCGCGGTTCAACCCGAGGAGTGCGTCGAAGGCTACCGGGCCGTGCGGGTGGCGACGCTCAATGATCCCGCTCTGCCCGATTCCTTCCGATCCCACTATGAGGAGGGCCGTGAACCCCGCTACCGCCAGACACAGCACCACGCACTTCACCACGCCGTTTCGCTCTGGCGGGACAAGGAAACTATGGCTGCCCTAATCCGCAAATTCCCCAAGCTTGGCGGGCACGTTGCGCGTGTCCAGTTGACGTTTGGGCTGGGCTTCGACTACCTCGATCCTGCGGCTGAGGAGAATCCACGGCATCTGACGGTCTGGGGCGCTCCGGATGCCTTTGCGTCCTCGGTGGTCGAAATATTCCCCCCCGACGACCCTGAGTGACTAACCTTATAAAGCATGAACTTCGCTCTAATCAGCACAAGCGGGAACGTTCTGGAGTGGTTCCACGACGAGGGCTCAGCGCGAGCCGCGCTCGCTTCGATGGTCGCGGAAGCGCCCGAAGCGGCCGCTCACGTGGATCTAGCTGCGTTCGATGAAGCGGGCAATCCTGTGGACCTGCCGGATGCCCCCGCGCCGCAACTCTGGTGGTCCGGCGTGAATCTTGACGTTAAGACGGCCGCTTCTGTCGGCGTCGCATTCTATGCCCAGGCCGCCACGATAATCGATGGCGGAACTGGAGATTTGCTCTCGGTCTCTACCAACGAGAGCGACGAACGCTTCCGCGACGCAGCAATCGCATAGTCTCCCCCCGTGCGTATTGATTGCGCCCTTCTCTGCGATGCGGCAACTGTCCGCGAGGGCTTGCTTCATGTTCTCGGCGGCGGAATAACCCGCGCTGGTCGCCCCGAATATCCCGCTCCGATCGGCTTGACGCTGGCACTGCGGATCTTGATTCATCCCACTGAGGCGGGTGAGTCACATCATCTCGACGTTCGGCTCCAAGGAGCCGATGGGCAGAAAATAGCCGCCATCCAAGTCGAGTTCGGTGCCAATGATCCAACTGGACTAGAGCCCGGAGAGCATGCTTCGTTGGCGATCCCGCTCCCGCTGCCTGAGCAGATTGCCCTCCCCCATCCGGGTCGCTACAGCTTCGAACTTCTCATCGACGGCATCCATCAGGTTTCGGTGCCGTTTACTGCGGTAAAGCTCGATGCGCCTGCGGCCGATGAGTCGTTAATGGAGGAAGGCAACGATGACTAATTACAACCCCGTTGGGAATCCACGTCTACGAATAACGGGCACCCCGTCAGCGGGCAAGAAAAAGTCCAGCGGGGAAGCCAACTCTAGGAACTTCGAGGATTTGGCGAAAAAGCTAGTCGGGGTGCCGAAGGCCGAGATAGACGAGCAACGCCGAAAGGCTTAGCCGCCCCTGTTCGCCGCCCTCAGGCCACTTCGCTTGGCCGCGGCTCCGAGCCGTGAAGGTCGACTTCGGGGAGGATCCGCTCCAGGGAGCGCGGCAGCCACCAGACGCGGTCCCCCAGCATCAGCATCAGCGCCGGCAGGAGCACGATGCGAACGACGGTGGCGTCGAGCAGGACGGCGATGGTGAGCCCGACGCCGAGCTGGCTGACCGTGGCGATCGGCGCCGCCGCGAAGGCGATGAAGACAGCCATCATGATCGCCGCGGCGCCGGTGATCACCCTCGCCGTCTTCTCCAATCCCACGGCGATCGCCGTCGCGTTGTCCGCGCCGGCGTCGTAGGCCTCCCGCATCCGCATCAAGAGGAAGACGGCGTAGTCGATCGAGAGGCCGAAGATGACGCCGAAGATGGCGGTGGCGCCCACCGCGTCCACGTAGGTGTTGCCGCCCAGCGGATAGCCCTCCGGCACGTTGAAGAGCAGCGCCAGGACCCCGAACGCCACGGCCACCGTCGCGAGGTTGAGCGCGACCGCGAGGGCCGCCAGGAGCAGGGCGCGCAGGACCACCACCAGGACCAGGAAAGTGGCAAGTGTGATCGCCGCCACGACGAACGGGATGCGCTCCCTGGTGACCTGGTCGTAGTCGGTGAGCTGGGCGGCGCCTCCGGTGACTCCCGCATCGACGCCGGCCGCGGCGGCGAGGCCGGCGGCGGCGCGCTTGAGGCGCTGGTTGAGGGCGACCGAGCCGGGGGTGTTGAAGGTGTAGCGAGGGACGACCAGCAGGGCGGCGGCCTGCCCCCCACCCCGCAGGTCGATCGCCGCGCCTGCCTGCTCGCGCTCGGCCGGAGGCGCGCCGTCGAGCGCGGAGAGGACGAAGTAGCCGGAGTCGAAGAGGCCCGGCGACTCACGGCGCAGACGGTCGACGTCGCGGACCAGGGAGCCGGCGCCCTCCAAGACCCTGACGCTCGCCCGCCGCAGCCCGACCTGCAGCGGGCGGGAGCGGTGAAAGCCGGAGGCAAGCCTGCGTTTGAGCGTGTCGGCGCCCCCTTTGAGCCTTGAGATGCCCTCGGCGAGGCGGGTCGCCCCCTCGCTCAGCCTGCCGAGGGCGGGTGGAAGCCCCTGCGCCGCGCCGGCCAGCCGCTCGGCGCCGTCGTGCAGCTTGGCGCCGCCGTCCACGAGGCGGCC
>CAZHZI010000016.1:15081-25619 GCA_964536955.1 uncultured Conexibacteraceae bacterium | reverse complement strand
CATTGGAGTGGTCGCTGACCGACGCGACGCCGGTCGGACAGATGGTCTGCTTCCTCCTGTCGGACTGGGCGCGCATGACCTCGGGCGAGATGATCCATGTGGACGGCGGCTACCACGCCATGGGCACCGACATCCGCGGCGCGCGGTTGGACGGATAGCGCGCCGCTACGCTTCTGGCTAGCCGCTCAGCCCTTCTCGGCATCGGCCGTGAGGCCTTCGACGAGCAGCCGCTCGGTCAGGAGAACACGATGATGACCGGGACGGTAAGGATCACGGCGCCCGCCATCACCACGGTCGTCGGCACCTCGATCGTGCTGTTCGCCAGCAAAGCGATGACATTCGACAGTTGCGGCAGCTCCACGTTCCGGGCGGCTGTCTCAAGAATTGGCTGATGCCGCGAGCTCCAGCAGGGCCGTCCGCAGAACCGTCGCCACCGGCCCGGTCTCGGGAGCGACGTGGAGGGTGGTGAGCGTCAGCCGGCCCTTCCCCTGCGGAAAGGACCAGGCGAGCGCCACGGGCGCGTGCACCCAGCCGACGAACATCCCGGCCGAGACCTCGCCGGCGTGCCGGGCCGGGTCGTATCCGGTCAGCACGTGGTCGGGAAGGACCTCCGCAAAGGTGAAATCGAGCGGAGCGCGGACGGGAAGGTTCGGCGCGAGGCCAGGCGCGATCCAGGAGAATGCGCCGATCCAGTCACCCGTCCAGGTCTGGTCGGGACCGGGCATGGATGGATCGGGCCAGCGAGGCTGAGCCCGGGCGGGCCGATCCAGTCGGAGCCCTGCCGGCAGTGCGTCGCGAGAGCGGACAAGCAGGAGCAAATGAGCGCCACGTCCGACCGCGTCGAGGGTATCGGCGTCCAGCTGCGTGGCCACGATCAGGTCGGCGTCGGCACCGTCGGTGACCTCGTGCCCATCGGCTTCGAGGCAGGCAGCCACGTCGGACAGGCCTGTCGGGTCGTGGACCGAGACGCGATGCGGGGCTGCACGCTTCGCCTCCGCGGGCATGATTGCGGCCCGCAGCTGCGACGTGGCAACCACCGACCCATCGGGCTGCGAGAGAACTACCTCGAAGTCTGCGTCGGTCGTCTCGATGGCAACCGGAACCTCGAGCCGGATAATGCCGAGCTCCGTCACCGTCGCGCTTTGCCACGGGCCGACCTCTATCGATCCGCTCGACGAGCCGATCCTCCAGCGCAGCATACCCGCCTCGCCGCCGGACTCCGCCGACAGCAGGACGCGGGCGGCCACCCGCTCGCCCGACCACAGGTCGTGCCGTGGCAGATCGACGATCAGCATGGCCGGGCCCAAGATCTGCGCCAGCCGATCGTGGTATGGCTTCGGTTGCCGCTCGACATCCAACAGGCCGTTTGCCTCCCAGAACGCATCGGTGAACTCAGTGACGACCAGACCTGCGATTTCTGGATGTCGCCGCATCTCGCTCACCTGGAAGCGCAGTGCCTCGACCTGGAGGCGGCGCGTTCCGGTCGTGAGCGCCGCGAGGTCGGACCAGACGCGGTCGAGACGTTGTTCCCGGAACCGTTGGGCCATGCCGGCCGGGCGCGCGATTCCGTCTCCGGTCCGTGTCCACCACGCGTCACTCAGGCGATCGGGATGCGGCAGTCCCCAGCTCCCGAACTCGCTGATCACGACCGGCTCGTCCCCTCGGCGAACTGCGTCGCCGTGCGGGCTCCAGAGCCATGCCGGCCGCTCTGCGAGCTCCGCCATCTCCTCCCGCCAGCGCGGAGCAGCATCGGGCATCGCCGCATACCGATGGAAATCTGCCAGGTCGGTGTCGAGATGGAAGTTCGGGCCTCCCGGTGCGGGACATGCTGAGTTGTCGACCACGAGCCGGGACGGATCCATCGCCCGCAGCCGCTGCACCATGCTGAGCAGCCAGCGCCGATCGGCCGCCGAATGTCGCAGGTCAGTGCCCCAGTCCTCGTTGACGATCGTCCAGATCACGACCGAGGGATGGTCCGCGACCGCCTCGACCATCTCGGAGAGGAGACCCTCGGCCCGGGCTGCCGACGCCGGCGTGAGGGTCAGCCAGTTGGGAAGCTCGCACCAGAGCAGCATGCCCGCCTCGTCGGCGGCGTCCAGGTACGCCGGATCGGGCGTCTTGATGTGGATGCGCAACAGGTTCAGGCCCATCTCTCGAGCCAGTCGCACCTGCCGATCGAGCAGCTCGCGGCTGGGCGGGGTGGAGATGGTTTCGGCGTAGAGATCCTGGTCCAGCGCACCGCGGAGGAGGATCGGCCTGCCATTCAGCAGCACTCGGCCGTCCTCCGTTCGGATCTCGCGAAAGCCGAAGCGGGTCTCGATCTCATCGACGGGTTCGCCCTCGACGTGAAGGCGCGCGACGAGCCGATAGAGGTTGGGCGCATTGAGATCCCACGGCAGGTGTCTCGGGACCTGCAGCTCGGCTACAGCGACGGGCTCGGCGGCGATCGACGAGCGGGCGACCTCGGCACCCGACGGGTCGAGCACCGTGAGCTCGATCTGTCCATGCTCCACGCCTATCGTCGAGGCGCGGACCGTGACGGTTCCCGCCGCCCAATCCGCCGCGGCGCGAATGCGTTCGAGCCGCCGGCGCGGCCGAGACTCGAGACGGACCGAACGCCAGAGGCCGCTCTGGCTCCCGTACCAGGTCTGCTTGCCGTGGGGAATCTCGCGGATCGGGAGGTCCGGGACGCGCGCCGCGGCCTGCGAAAGGCGCTCGTCGGAGAGTGCCGGGTATTCATCCAGGGCATTCATCGGGTTCGTGACCAGCAGCGCGATTCGATTCGGCGCTCCTCGCCGCAGTTCGCCAAGCGCCATCTCGAACGGCGTATACCCGCCCTCGTGTTCGCCGATGCGCTGCCCGTTGAGCCATGCCTCACACCGGTACATCACCGCCTCGAATCGCAGGAATGCCTCGCCGTCATCGGCCCATGCCGCGGGAACCTCGGTGTCGCGCCAGTACCACGCGTGGACGACTCCGAATGGCTGGTCGATCTGTGCCTCCCAGCAGCCCGGCACCATGATCCGCTCGCCGTCCGGGAGCCGAGCGGCGGACAGCCTGCGCTCGGGATCGCGAACGAGATGCCACTCGCCGTCGAGGGAAAGGGACTCGCGCTGGCTGGTGCGGTTCAACTCCCGAATCCGGCGCTGTTCAGGATGGATCGCGTCATCTGCATCTCCTCGCTCGCCGCTCTCGGGTCCGGCGGAGTTGACTGGGACATCTTGTCGCCCCCATGCTCCCGAGCGTCTTGAACTTCTTCAAACCCTCTGTCGGCAGGGTGACACAGGAGCCGATGCTCGAACCTATCGTCGCAGTTGGGGCGGGCCATACGTGAAGCTGGCGATTCAATCACGGCTCCTTCCCGGGTCGTCGCTGCGTGAGAAGCACGAGAACGCGCTTCGCTACGGCTTCGATGGCATGGAGCTCTCTCATTTCCCGATGATCGAAGCGGCCGAGGAGGCGCTCCGCGACGGCGTTCCCGTCAGTGCCATGTGCTCCGGCCACCGGGGATGGTTCATCGATCCGGACCCGGAGCAGGTTCGCGCGTGCCTCGAGGACGTCAAGCGGCTGCTCGAGCTCGGGGCGCGGCTGGAGGCTCCCCTGATCGTGGTCCCGATCTACGGGCGCACGAACAAGCTGCCCAACTGCGGCACCGGGCGGTCGCCGGAGGAGGACGAGCGTCTCTGGCTCGACGGCCTTCGCGAGGCGACCGACCACGCCGAGCGCGTCGGCGGCACGCTGGTGGTGGAGGGAATCAACCGATACGAGAACAGCGTGTCGGTCACCGTCGCCGACGCGGTTCGCTGGGCTCGTGCCATGGAGAGTGAGAGCGTGCGGGCCATGGGCGACGTCTTCCATATGAACATCGAGGAGCCGGATATGGGCGCCGCCCTGGTCGAGGCCGCGGGGATGCTCGCCTACGTCCACCTTGCCGACTCGCAGCGACTCGAGCCCGGTAAGGGCCATCTCGACTTCGCCAACGTCTTCGCCGGGCTCAGCCGCCTGGGCTATGACGGCTGGGCGTCGATGGAGTGCAACCTGTCCGGCGACCCCGAGCTCGTCCTGCCGGAAGCGGTCGCGTTTCTCCGCGGCCATCTCGAGCGCACCGTCGGCCGAGTCGCGTGACCAGCGAGCAGGCCGCTCCGGACGCGTTGCGCGGACCGATCGAGCGGGGCGAGATCGGTGGTCGGACCGTGCAGCTGACCGAGACCGGCGGGGTCGAATGCGTTCGCTATAAGCCTGCCCCGCTTGCCGAAGGGCACGTTCGCATCCGGACGGCGCGCTCGGCTATCAGCTCGGGCACGGAGATGACTTTCTACGGGAAAGACGCGACGAACGTCTACCTCCACAAGCGCTGGAACGAGGAGCTGCGGCTCTTCGAGCCCGGGACGGCATCGATGGCGTACCCGCTCGTGATCGGCTACCGCGCCGCTGGCGAGGTCGTCGAGAGCCGAGCGGGTGATGTTGCCATCGGGACCCGGGTCTACGGGAGCTGGCGGCACACCGAGCTGACATCGCTTCCCGGCGACGTGGCGCTCGCTCAGCGACTCCCCGACGGGCTGAGCTGGGACGACGGCGTCGACATCGCGCAGATGGGTCCAATCTGTGCGAACGCCGCGGCGTACGGCGAGGGCGAGCACGGGGGCAAGCCGGCTGCCGTCTTCGGCGCCGGCGTGGTCGGGCTCCTGACTGCCCAGATGGTGAGAGCCACCGGGGCCGATCCAGTCCATGTGGTCGACCGCCTCGCAGCCCGCCTGAAGATCGCGGCCTCGCTGGGGTTCGAGACGGTTGACGCGGCGAGCGTCGAGGACGTGGCCGCCAGCCTCAAACGACGCCACGGCGCGGAAGGCATCCCGGTGGCGTGGGAGTGCACGGGTTCGACGCGCGCGCTCCACGAGGCCATCCGGGTCGTGCGGCGCCGCGGCAGCGTGGTGGCCGTCGGCTTCTACCAGGGCGACGGGTCCGCCCTCGTGCTCGGCGACGAGTTCCACCACAACGGAATACGGATTGTGTGCGGCCAGATCGGCAACGTCCACCCCGGGCACACGTGGGGCACCCTGCGCTCAGGCACCATCGCCATGGGGCTTTCCGGGCAGGTCGTCCTCGGCGGGCTCCCGCGTCTCACGCTGCCGGTCGAGGAAGCCGCGCGTGGGTTCGCGGCCCTCCAGCAACCCGGGGATGTGCTCCAGGTGGCGCTCACGTACGACGGAGCCGGGTGAATGCAAGCCGGCATGGTGGGGACGCGCATGCAACGCGTGCCGCAGTTCCTTGGCGATGGTCGGATCGGAAGCCATGCGATGGTCGACCATGCGCGAAATTGCGACCAGCCTCATCCCGCGCCTCCGCGCGGCGGAGGCGACATCCGCCGATTCGACCGTGTCGACCCAGGGGGTCGCCGCCGTGCCGAGACCAACGTCAACCTGAGGGGACTGGAGGCAGCAATGCGTACCAATGGCCGATTCATGCACGCGACGGTAGCTCTCGCCGCCTTCGCGCTGCTGCTCGCCGGGTGCTTCGGCCGCACCGCCGATCGCAGCGCGGATGCGAACACGATCAGCGTCTGGATGTTCCCGCAGGGTGACGACGAGGTCGCGATTCGTGCCATGGAGACTGCCTTCGAGGAGGCGAATGCCGGCAAGGACGTCGAGATCGTCGTCTACCCGGAGGAGGAGTACGTCACCAAGGTCAACACCGCACTGGTCGCCGGCAACCCACCCGACGTGGCGATCATCGAGAGCGACGACTGGATGAAGGCCGGCTACGTGGTGGAGCTGACCGACAAGCTCGACGCGTGGGGCGTCAGCGTCGATGACTTCAATGCCGGTGGCCTTTCGCGTGGCGCGCTGGAGAACGACCCGGCGAACGGCGTCTTCGGTGTCGGGACGTTCCTCGGCGGGAACGTCCTCGTCTACAACAAGGCGATCTTCGACGAGGCTGGCGTGCCATACCCATCAGCCGATGAGTCGATGACCTTCCAGGAATATGCCGACATCTGCCGACAGCTCGGCCAGCCGAGCGACGATCCGGCGACCAACGTGTATGGCTGCTCCATGCCGGCCGATATCGCGTTCGGCTTCTTTCCGATCTACGGCGAGGATGGCCGCACGGCCGAGGGCAACATGAACGCGCCGGAATTCGCCGAGGCCTTCGAGATCGGAGCGGGCCTGATCAACGATCGACTGGCGCCAAGCTCGAGCGTCCTCGACACGATTCCTGAGTCCGACCTGTTCGCCCAGGGCCAGAGCGCCATGACCTGGAGTGACTTCACCGCCGTGCCGACCTACCAGGAAGCGGAGATCGACTTCGGCATGACTCCGTTCTTCGTGGTCGAGGGGCAGGAGGACTTCGTCGACACCTGGACGGCGCCGTGGGGCACATTCACGGAGAGCCCGCACCCTGACGATGCTCTGCTCTTCCTCGAGTTCATCGCGACCGATGCGCAGGAAATCCAGATGGCGGAGACCTCCGACCCTTCCCTCTCCACCGTCGCGGCGGACGAGGCAGGGTACGGTGATGACGATCCGATCAAGCAGGACTTCCTGGCCGTCCTGGCCAACGCGCATCCGCTGCCGTTTGCACCTCCCGGCGAGGACAACTGGGATCCGGTCGAGGTGATGCGCCTTCTGACCATCGAGGGCGAGACCGACGCCCAGGTCATCCTTGACGAAATGGCCGCCGCCGCGCAGGACCGGCTGGACGAGGTCTGGGAGCGCTGGGATACGTTCGGCGAGGCCGAGTTCGAGGAGCAGGTCGAGGAGGAGGCGGCCGAGGCCTCGGCGGAACCGAGCGAGTAGCGAGGGCGGCGGGAACGGACCGATGTCGATGCAGGTCGGCGACCAAGGCGCGCCCGGCGAGCGGCTGATCGAGGCGGCCGTGGCTGCCCCGCTGCCTCCCGGGCGGACTGGCAGGCCGGGCTCGAGAGCGGAGGAGCGGGCGGCATATCTCTTCCTGTCGCCCTGGATCGCCGGCTTCATCTTCTTCCTGCTCATCCCCCTCGGGTGGGCGGTCTGGCTGAGCTTCACCGATGAGCAGCTGCTGCGCCCGGGGCAGTTCATCGGTTTCGAGAACTACGCCCGCGCGTTCGCCGACGATCCGAGCTTCTATAAGGCGCTGCAGGTCACGCTGACCTGGATCGTGATCGCAGTGCCGCTCTTCCTCATCTCCGGACTGGCCGTGGCGCTGCTCCTGAATCAGAAGGTGCCGGGGATGGGCTTTTTCCGCACCATCCTCTACGTGCCGGCCGTGCTCTCCGGAGTGGCCATCGCGGTGCTCTGGTTCACCCTGCTTAACAGCGACCTGGGGGCGGTGAACCAGTTCCTTCGCAGCATCGGCATCGAGGATCCGCCGAACTGGTTCCAGGACCCCGACTTCGCCCTCTGGGGCGTGGCGATCATGGGCCTCTGGGGAGTTGGAACCAACGCGATCATCTACCTCGCAGGGCTCCAGAACATCCCGCCGGACCTGTATGAGGCGGCCGGCATGGACGGCGCCGGTCCGTGGCAGAAGTTCCGCCACATCACGCTGCCATTGCTCTCGCCGACGATGTTCTTCCTCTTCATCGGCGAGCTGACCGCGGCGCTCGTGATCATCGGCCCGGTGATCGTCATCTCCGGGGCCGGCGGCGCCGCCGGGCCAGCCGACTCGCTGCTCTTTTACATGCTCCTGCTCTATCGCCGGGGGTTCGTCGAGGGGCAGATGGGGTACGCGGCGGCGCTGGCCTGGATCCTCACCGTTATCGGCCTGCTGCTGGTCTGGCTGACGTTCAAGCTCGAAAAGCGCTTCGTGTTCTACCAGGCATGAGGAGCGGGTGGTGAACGAGAAAGGGACGCCGGCACTCGATCGCCCGAGCATCGTGGTCAGGCTGACGACGCGGCGCGCACTGCACGTCGCGTTCGTCTACGTCTGCCTCGCGGCACTGACCGCATTCATCGTTCTTCCCCTTGGCTGGATGCTGACCGCGGCGCTGAAGCCCGATAACGTCCCAGTGTTCACGTTCCCGCCGGAGTGGTTCCCGACCGAGTACTTCAACCTGGGGACGTTCGTGGACGCGCTGACACAGCCCAACGAGCCGTACGGGCGCTTCGCGCTCAACAGCCTGCTGCTGGCATCGCTGAACATCGTCGGGGCAGTCCTGTCGAACTCGCTCATCGCGTACGCCTTCGCACGGCTGGAGTTCCGCGGAAAGAACGCGCTCTTCGCGATCGTGCTCGCGACCATGCTGCTTCCCGCGCCGGTGCTCCTGATTCCGCAGTTCCTGCTCTTCTTCAACATCGGCTGGTATGGAACCGTCGACGGATTCCCGGCCGGCTACCTTCCGCTGATCGTGCCGGCGTTCACGGGCAACCCGTTCTTCATCTTTCTGTTGCGGCAGTACATGCGCACCATCCCGAAGGACCTCGACGAGGCGGCGCGGATCGACGGCGCGGGCTTCTGGACGATCTACTGGCGGATCATCCTGCCGCTGACGATCCCGGCGCTGGTGGTGGTGGCCGTCTTCACCTTCCTCGGGGTCTGGAACGACTTCTTCGGCCCACTGCTCTATCTCGACGACCCGGCCTGGTTCACCGTGCCGCTGGCGCTCGCCCGCGAGGTGACGACCGTCGGGACCGAGTGGAACATCGTGATGGCCGCGACGCTGGTCGCCATGCTGCCCCCACTCATCGTCTACGCCTTCAGCCAGAACAAGCTGATGGGCGGCATCGCCTCGGTCGGGATTCGGGGCTGATGGATCTACGCATCCACGTCAGGAGATACGCGTGAAATACGGCCTGGAGATCAACGAGTTCGACTGGTCCGGCGGGCCGGCCGCGATGGGCAAGCACCTGGCCGACATCGGACGCCGCGCCGAGCAGGCGGGATTCCATTCGATCTGGGTCTGGGACCACTTCATCCAGCTCCGACGCTGGGACGCGCCGCTGCTGGAGGGTTGGCTGACGCTCGCCTTCCTTGCCGCGGCCACCGAGCGGATCAAGCTCGGCACGCTGGTCACCGGCGTGACCTACCGGCATCCGGCCGTCCTGGTCAAGCAGGCGTCCACCCTCGACGTCCTCTCCGGTGGCCGCTCGTACTTCGGCGTCGGTGCGGCGTGGAACGAACGCGAACACGCCGCCTTTGGCGTTCGCTTCCCGCCGATAGCGGAGCGATTCCAGATGCTCGAGGATCTCCTTCAGATCGCGCACCGAGTCTGGAAGGGCGAGACAGGACCGTTCAAGGGCAAGCTCGTGGAGCTGAGCGAGCAGATGGACAACCCGCCGCCGGTGCAGCAGCCGCATCCGCCGATCCTCATCGGCGGCGGCGGCGAGCGGAAGACACTGAAGTTCGTGGCGAAGTACGCCGATGCCACCCACCAGACAACCGCGGATCCGGCGGTCCTGCGCCACAAGCTGGAGGTCCTGCGCCGTCATTGCGAGACGGAGGGACGCGACTACGAAGAGATCGAGCGCTTCTGCGGCCTTGAGCTCAGGCCGTTACCCGGCCAGGACGGCCCCATCGCCGATGCGGACACGCTCCTCGAACGGGCCGGCGCACTGTCCGAGGCTGGGGCGCAGGGCCTCTTCATCGTCCTGCCCAGGGTCGCGGACAGCGAAGCCATCGAGCGGTTCGGGGCCGAGGTAATCGCTGCCGGCGATTTGACGCATTAGCCGGCAATCTGCAGACTTCGGGACTTGACACGCAAAAGTACGATGCACGGGTGGCATTACCCCATCCCGCTGGCATCTCCGGCGCGCGTCGCGCGGTGCTCGCCGATCCGACGCTGACGGCCGTCCTCGATGCGGTGCGCCGCGGAAGCGCTCGTTCCCGGCTCGACGTTTCGCAGCGAACCGGCCTGTCGCGCACCGTCGTGGCGCAGCGCGTCGCCGAGCTTGTCGATCGCGGCCTCATCACGGAGTCGGGAATCGGCCCCAGCACGGGCGGCCGGCCACCGCGGCAGCTTCGCTTCGACGCCGAGTCGGGGCACCTGCTCGTCGCGGACCTCGGGGCCACCAGCATCGCGGTTGCCGTCACGGACCTCGACGGGGCGGTGCTGCATTTCGAGGAGGAGGCCGCAGACATCGCGGATGGCCCGGAGCCGATCGTCGGCCGGGTCGAATCGCTGTTCGACGCGCTCGAGTCGCGGGGGGCGTGGCCTGGTCCCCTGCGCGGCATCGGCGTTGGCGTCCCTGGCCCCGTGGAGTTTCCGACCGGGCGGCCGGTCGCGCCGCCGATCATGCCTGGCTGGGACGGGTACCCGATCCGCGAGCGGCTGGCAGCGCGCTACGACGCGCCCGTATGGGTCGACAACGACGTCAACGTCATGGCGCTCGGCGAGTGGCAGTACGGCGCGGCCTTCGGCCATGACAACGTCGTGTTCCTGAAGATCGGTACCGGCATCGGAGCCGGGCTGATCTCGGACGGCTTGCTGCATCGGGGCGCGCAGGGAGCTGCCGGCGACGTCGGGCACATCGGCGTCATCGGCCACGGCGGCGTCCTGTGTCGGTGCGGGAACATCGGCTGCCTCGAGGCGGTCGCCGGCGGCGCAGCGCTGGCGCGTGATGGCC